>CAZUAX010000120.1:0-10964 GCA_964618435.1 uncultured Solibacteraceae bacterium | reverse complement strand
GAGGCCTGCCGTTCACCCCCGGCTCCTACCAGCGCCAGCCCGCTTTCGGCAGGGTCGGGCACACGCACAATCCAGGCAAACTCGCCTCCATTTTCGAAAAACAGGTAGGCTGCGTAGCTGGCTTCACTGGTTGCGTCAAAGCCGCCAAACAGCATCTGGAACTCACGCCAGCTGCTCACCGGAACCGGCTCGTGGAAAGGGCCTTGGGCGAATGTGTCAACGAAAGCGGCAATGTCCACGGGCGCCAGTTCAATGGCTGGCACACGCCGTGGGTCGTCTTGGTCAATTGAAATCGGTGGGTGTTCCATAAGCTGGGCGCGGGGGCCGTTGCCATGGCGCAGGCCCTGTTTCATGGTAGGCCCTCATGCCTTGTCACGCCAACGTGCCAAATGCTAAAGGAAGACTGCGTCGGAATACGTCGGAATACGGTTCTGTTCGTGCGGGCCATTAGGGAGTATCCTGGAGGGGACCGGTGCGCCGGCAGATTCATGGAAGAACGCGACTTTTTTCTCGAAGCCCGCGCGCAGCGCACCGCCGTGTTGCAGTGCACCTTTTGCCGCACTACCAACGACTATTCCCTTACCTGGCTTTACCGCAAGAAAAAGACCAATATCAACCTCGACCGGCTGGACGAACGCGACCGCGCAAAGTTCGAAAAGGCCGCAAGCTACATGGTGCTGCTCGACGATGTTGTGACCTGCGCCAATCCCACTTGTCGCCGTCGCTTTGAGATTTCTGGCGTGAAGACGATGGCCTTCGTCACCCCTGAGCAGCTAGAGGACGTTGAGTTTGGTCGCGAAGGGCGGGAAGCCGGTCGTGGCGGCCAAGGCTCCTCACGTGGTGGCCAGTCGCGCGGATATGCCGGCCAGCAACGAGGTGGCCAGGGCGGACAGCAGCGCGGGCAGGGCCAGCCCTATGGGCAGGGCGCTCCGAGGCAAGGTGGCCAGCAAGGTCCCCGGCAAGGGCAGGGCGGCGGGCAGCGCCGTACAGGGCGTGACGACAGTCTTGGGCGCGACGACAACTTCGGCAACCGTGCCGATGACGACCGCCAGCCCTCGCAGCGTGGCGGTTACCGTCCTCCGGATTACGGCCAGCAAAGTTACGGGCAACAGGGCTACGGGCAACAGGGTTCCGGCCAGCAAGGCTTCGGACAACAACGATTCGGCAAGGGCAAGCAGAGGCCGGGTGGCGGTGCTCCCAGTGATCGCCCGGGCGGCCCTGGCAATCGCGGCAATCAGCAGCCTCCCCGCCACGATGATGCCCAACCGCTGCGCAGCCCCAAGGGGAAGCGGTCAGATCCTACAGGTCCAGGCGGCGGCTGGCGCTAAGCTGGCTCGCAGTGCGCGTTGCCGACCATCGCGGGTGCTTACATCCACGCCAGACCGGTCTGTGTGCCTAACGTTCTACCTCGGTAAATTGGGTTTCCAGCCTGTCTAGCTCCCTTACGCGCAGAGTGAGTTGCTTGCGATTGCGCAAATCTTCGGCGCTGCGATCAAATGAGGCGGCCACCAGGCGAGTGACGGTTTCCCCAGGAGCGATTGTCTGGCGGGTGAGCAGGGCTTCGGCGCAATCCCCGTCCAGGGAGGCCATGTGCTGGCACATGTTTTGCGCGTCGCGAACGGCAATCGTTTCGCCCCGAAGGATCTCAGTGCCGTCGTCGATCTCCACCTCTGCTTCCCGCACGATGTAGCCGATCTTTGCGGTGTTGGTCGCCTTGAATTCCACCATCACCACATTGCGCGGGCCTCCCGTCTCCACCACGCGTACGCGCGTGATCTCGCCATCCAGTTTCATGTAGGCGCCGCAGCCCGGAAGCAAGCAGGCGACCGCTGTCAGCAACACGGACATTAGCAATCGGTGGACACCAGTCGACATGGCAGCTTTCTCCTGATGGCGGGTTCTTAGGGCCAGCTTTCCCAAGCCGGCTGGCACCCTCCCGGTGTCGGTTAGTGCGTCGCCGCCGATTTCAGTCCAAAGACGTCCGGCAGGCTTCCGTCGCTCTCAAAGTGGAATTCGCGCGTCTCCAGGATTTCCAGCGCCGGGTTTGCCTCAACCTCGTCACGCAGGGTCTCGCTGAGCTCCAGCAGATCCAAGTGCATCGTGTTGCGGATGTGGCCGATGGTGAGAGTGCTATCGTCGAAAATGCCGACGGACAGGCAGAGGTTGTCCATGCAATCGCGGTCTGTCGCGAAGTGGATGGGGGTACGAATGGCCCCAATGGAATTCGCCGTAATCGAGTTGATGTGTGTGGTGTGCCAGTCGATGGAGGTAAGCAGACTGTCAGTGGTCATGTCGGCAAGGCCAATGCCCACCGCATTGCCATAGCTCATCGGGCTGAGTGATCGCACAAACACACGCCGAATCAGTGGCAGGTCCGGAAAGCAATTGGCCTCCCCCCAGACGCTGCGGTTGATCACCTTCGTATCCATCCCAGCGCCGCTGATGTTCTTCCCCATCTCATCCACAATCAGGATGTCGAGTTCCTTCACCGGCACGCGTCCCTTCCAACTCGACACCAGCTTCAGCAATTCCTCTTCATCGCGCTCCATCGTTTCGGCGGGAACCGCGGCTACCTTTGCCGTGGCATGGTTGGCGTCTTCCAGCACAGCCAGGCCGCCAATCACCTTCCCTGAAGCCAGCACCTGACGGCCTACCGTCAGCACCACTTCCCCCAGACCCATGCCGCGATAGGCCGCTGAATGGTAGATCTTTGCACCCGCAAACTTGCCCAGGCCAATGGCCATCATCTTGAACAGGCCACTTTCGATTTTGCCCACAAAATCCGTATGCCACTTTACGCGGCCGATCATCATCACGCCATCGCTTTCGTAAGCCAGGCGATCCATAAACGCTTCAATGCCGCCTTCGGTCCTGCCCAGTGAGACCACTTCCAGTTGGCTTCGCACAGGGCAACCCATCGTCGCTTCCGTGATTCCGTAATGGGCCAGCACATCAGCCTGCCCCTCCGCGGTAGCGGCTCCGTGGCTGCCCATCGCGGGGAAAAGAAATGGCTTCCGGTCAATGGACTTCCAGTAGTCCACCACCGCGCGGGTGATGACATCGATGTTCATGATGCCCCGGCTACCCACGCCAATGGCCACGCTGCCGCCCGGCGGAATCTTCGATGAGAAGCTGGAAGCAGCCATTTCCTGTATTACGGCTGCCGGAATATCCGCGATTGCGCGGTCGGGGAAATGCTGCCGCACCAGCATCATGCGTGGGAATGCCATACGGAGAAGATATCACCAGAGGCGGAATGCCGCCATCCACGCTTCGCCTTCACCTGCCCTCAAGGTGGGTGCTCAGCCCTACGCCGCCTGCCAATCAGGTTCTGGCAGTGCGGGTGGCTCGTGCCTGCAGGTGCGCAAATAATCTTCAATTTGCTGCACCACGGCGGCATTAGCGTTGCTCACATCGGTAGTCTCGCCGGGGTCTTCCGTCAGGTTGTACAGTGCCAGTTCACCTCCTGGCGACAGCCTCACCGCTTTCCAATCGCCGATGCGCACGGCCTGCTTCAGGGTTGCCCCGCTTCCCGTTTCCCAGTAAAGCGGGGGGCGCACCCCTCCTGGAGCGTTCTGGTAGAGACCGCCCACCAGTGAGACGCCATCGGGCAAAAAGCCATCCGGCAGCACTGCCCCCGCAAGTTCACTGAACGTCGGCAGCAGATCCCAGGAGGCTATGAGCCGTTGGGACACCCCGCCGGGCGCAATCTTTCCCGGGTGCCATGCAATCAGGGGCACGCGAATGCCGCCCTCATACAGGTCTCGTTTGAAACCCCGAAAAGGTCCTGCGCCGTTGAATGAATTCGTGATGCTGGGCGTATCGCCGATGGGTCCATTGTCGCTGGTGAACAGCACCAGCGTGTTCTCCGAGAGGCCGCGTTCCTCCAGCAGCCTGCGAAGCTCGCCCACCTGCTCATCCAGCCGCGCCACCATGCCCGCGAAGTGCTCCGCCGGACGAGGCTGCGGCGCAAACCCGCGGTCCTCCCTAATGAAGGGCGACTCCTCAAAGCGGTTCCGATAGGGCTCCAGCGTGCGCGCAGGAGATTGGAACTCATGGTGCGGAATGATGGAGGGCAGATACAGAAAGAAAGGTTGCTCGGCCTCGCGTATAAAATCGAGTGCTGCGGCGTGGATTACATCCGGCGCATACTGGCCCTGTTTGCCATCGCGATTGCCGGGCAACTCAAATCGTTCCTCATTTTTCCAGAGGTGGTCCGGGTAGTAATACTGCGCATGCACCTGGTGCAGGGGACCCAGAAACTCGTCAAAGCCATGGCGGGTGGGGACTCCTTCGGTACCCTCGCTGCCCAGGCCCCACTTGCCGAAGCATCCGGTGCGGTATCCGGCCTTCTTCAACACTGTGGCGATGGTAGGCGTGCCTGTAGGAAGCGGCGCGCCGCCAGCGTTGCTTCGCACGGGCGTATGGCCGGTGTGCTGTCCGGTAAGCAGCGCACTTCGCGACGGTGCGCACACGGTGCACCCCGCGTAGGTGGAGGTGAAGCGCAACCCTTCGGCGGCAAGGCGGTCAAGGTGCGGAGTCTGAATGATCTTCTGCCCGTAACAGCCCAAGTGTCCATAGCCCAGGTCATCAGCCATCATCAACACAATGTTTGGCTTGCTTCCCCATGGGGTTTCATTATCTCGCGATTCGCTCTGGGGGTTCGCACAGGAACCTAACAGTGCTGCCGCGCCGACAGAATGTAGAAATTGTCGCCGGTCCATCACCGGTACAGTGTTTCACATCCACCTCCGTGCGTGAAAGTCAGCCCCCCTTAACGCGCACGCCCCGCCTCATAGTTGGCGATGAAATCCTTTACCGGGATCTGCCGAATCCAATTAGCGATAACATCCAGTGCCAGGTCATCCACCTTCTTGAAGCGCACGCAGGACTTGCCCATATCCAGCTTCTTGCCGCTTCTTGCCCAAGCCTCACGGAACGCTTGCTCGCCCCCACCGGTGTAGACGCACATCAGGTAGAGCGCCATGTGGTTCTTTTGTGATGCCAGCGAGAGAAAAGGCAGCGGCTCCCTGGGGTTAGCGTGGTAGCCCGCCGGGTACAGGCGATGTGGCACGAAGTAGCCAATCATGCCGTACTGCATACCCTCCTCGTAACCCTCTGGAAGGTTCCCGAGCACTACCGAGCGCACCTCGCTCAAGGCATTGCGGCGAAGCTCGGGCAGGGCAGCGAGGTACTCTTCAACAGTGGTCGGTTTGGCGAACATAGAGGCCAGTGTAGCTATGTGATCTACCCGACGCAATGGGTTGAGCTACGCTGAAGCTCTGGGCGGATGTGCTCATCAGAGGAGGACAGAATGCGGAATGGTGGATGGGTTGCGCGCTACGGTTTTCTGCTTGGGCTTACGGTTGCCGTCCTTGGCGGTGCGCGACAGCTGCCCGCCCAGGATGCCATCCCAACCTATGCGGTTCCGCGTGCTGGCGGCGGCATTGTGGTGGATGGCGAGTTGGATGCCGCATGGAGCAAAGCGCCCGTCATCGAGTTCGCCTTCCCGTGGGAGCAGCAGACTGGCGCAAAACAGAAGACATCCGCCCGCTTGCTCTGGGACGATCGCTACTTGTATGTGTTCTACGAGTGTGAGGACGAAGACATCGTTGCCCTGTATACGCGCCGCGACGACCCTACCTATCGGGACGATGCCGTGGAGATTTTCATCAACCCCAGGCCCTCGCAGGAAACCACCTACTATGGCCTGGAGATGAACGCGGGAGCCGTACTCTACGACTACGTAGCTGTAATGCCGCGCACCTTCTATAAGCGCTTTCAAATGGAGGGCGTGCAGCTTGCCGTGAAGATTCGCGGAACCCGCAATGTGCGTGGCGACAAAGACCAGGGCTGGACTCTGGAACTCGCTGTTCCCCTCGTGAACTTCGAAACCCTGGCTGCAATGCCAAAGCCTGGGGACCGCTGGCGGGTGCAACTCAACCGGTGGGATGGCGTGGATCCCGACCGCCGCCTCAGCATGTGGGTGAACCCCAATGTCGAAAGTTCATGGCCCCATGTGCCGTCGCGTTTCGGCTGGCTAGTGTTTGCCGGTGAATGAACGCTAGCGCCCGTTCACATAACGGCTCCGGCGAGGGTCGGCTCCACCCTCCAGCAGGCCATTGGTGAGACGAATCATGGTGGGTGATGCGCCGTTGGAGAGTGGCCCCTGCACTTGCACAAGGTGTCCCATCTGCCGCAACCGGTTGATTACCTGAGGCCGAATCCGGCTCTCCAGATATAACCTGCCGCGTTCAAACTCATTGCCCGCGAAACTGGTGTAGTAGTGCTTGCTCTGGAAGCGTGGAGCTTCCACCGCGGTCTGCGCGTCCATGCCGAACACCAGCACGTTCAGCATCACCTGCAGCAGGCTCTGGTCCTGGTTATCCCCGCCTGGGGTGGAAAGAATCATCACCAGTTCGCCTTCGCGCAACACCATGGTGGGCGACAGCGTCACGCGGGGCCGCTTGCCCGCTTCAATCAGGTTGTTGTGGCCGGGTGCCATCACGAAGCTCTGCAGTCGATTGCTGAGCGGAATGCCCGTGCCCTCCACGATTACTGATGGCAGCCATGCTCCGCTTGGGGTGGCGGTGAACGCGTTGCCCCATCGATCCACAACGTTTACACAGGTGGTGTCACGGTCGTAGCTCTTGCCTTGCGACACCGGGAACACTGGGGGCGTTCCCACGTCGCCTGGCCGACTTTCCATGGAGGCAACCGTCGGGTCGATCAGCGCAGCGCGGCGTTTGCCATACTCCTTACTCAGCAGAATATCTTCGGGTATTTTCGAGAACTTCGGGTCACCGTAGTAGCAGTCGCGGTCGGCAAAGGCCAGCTTGAACGCCTCGGTGAGCGTATGGATGTACTCAGCCGAGTTGTGTCCCATGGTGCGGAGATCAAAGTTCTCCAGAATCGCCAGAGTCTGCAGTGTGACTGGACCCTGGGTGAAAAAGCCGGGCTTCAGTACCTCATAGCCCATAAAGCGATAGACGCGCGGATGGTCGAAGTTGGCCTGGAAGGCCGCCATGTCGGAGGCGCGCAGCAACCCGCCGGATTTCTGAGAAAAGGACTCGATCTTTCGGGCAATTTCGCCGCGATAGAAGTAGTCGCGAACTGCTTGAATCTTCTGCTCCCGGGAGCCCTTCGCGTTCTTTTCCGCTGCCACCATCGCGCGCAGGGTTGCCGCGAGTTCGGGCATACGAAAGATCTCCCCGGTACGCGTCATGTTGCTGCCAGGGTAGAAAAATGCTTTCGAAGAAGGCCAGTGCCGCATCACCCGCCACTCCGCCTGCAACATGTAGCCAAACTCGAAACCAGCCGGTGAAGCCTCTGCGTGCGCGATTGCTGGCTCCGCAATGTCGGCGAAGCTCAAGGTGCCATAGTCCTTTAGCGCCAGCAATATGCCATCGACAACCCCAGGTACCGGCGCAGAGGTGATGCCATGCGCGGGGATGGGCGCCAGAAGGTCCGTTTCCTCCTCATCGGCTTCCCACACTTCGGGTTTGCGTGCTGCAAAGAAGGGAACGGTTGCCAGAGCAGGCGCCGTGCCAATGCCGCTCACAACCACAGGGGCGCGGTTCTTCATTTTGATGATGAAAGGAGCTTCGCCTCCCAAACCGAAGCGGCTCTGCTCCACCACGGCGGCGGTAAGCGTGGTGGCCACGCCGGCATCCACGGCATTGCCGCCCTTTGCCAGCATCCGCATGCCCGCTTCCACCTGCAGATTATCCCCGGCGGCCACCATTTCGTTGAGAGCCCGTACGGGTGGGAATAGAGTGAACTGTGCCAGCAGCACCCCAGCTGCGGCCAGCAATAGCAGGCTTGCCGTCGCGATGCGGAATTGCCAGCGGGTGGCCCCGCGTTTACCCGGGCGACTCCGCCGTGATTGCATCGTGGAGCCTGTAATGAAGTGCATCATGGTTGGTTCGTTTCCCCTCCGCGAGTTCGCGTAGACGGCGATACTTTCGCAGCAGTTCAAACATCACCACGCCCGCCGCGGTGGCGACATTCAGCGAATGCTTCATGCCCAACATGGGGATGCGCACACACACGTCAGCGGTTGCCAGAATTTCCTGGGGTAGACCATCCACTTCGTTGCCCAGCAGCAGGCATACCGGGAAGCGGGGCTTCCAGTCAAACAAGTCCACCGCATGCGGGGCGGTTTCCAGCGCGGCGATTTCGTAGCCACGCTCACGCAAGGTTCCCACCACTGCCGCGGGGCAGGGAACCTGCTCCCAGTGCACCGTCTCCTCGGCGCCCAAAGCCGTTTTGGCTACGCCGTTCTGGGTCGGCAGCGGGGATATGCCGCTGAGGTAGACCCGCGCCAGTGCAGCAGCGTCGGCAGTGCGGAAAATCGCTCCCACATTGTACATGCTGCGGATATCGTGCAGGACGGCGCAGACCGGCAAAGGTGCCAGCGCGTCGTAGGCTTCCGCGCCTTGTGTCGCCTGAAAGGGCAGCCGGTCCATATCCTTACGTTAGCAGGCGGTTGCTGCGGCTATTCAGAGGTCTGCTGAGCCGGCATCACGGGCGTGGCGTCCAGATACGGTATGCGATCGGCGCCCTCCAACATGCGTAGGGGTCGAGATTCCTGGGCGCACAGGGGAATGCGACCGTGAGAATAGTAGCGAAGCCCGTACTCCCTGGCGCGATGGATGCGTTCGATGCAGATGTCGTCTGCCCTCGGTTCAAAGCCAACCCATAGGTTCACAGCGGAGGCCGTCGTGCGAATCATCGGCAGTGCCTGCCACTTAAGCATGCCCACATTCAAGGCCACCAGCGCCGCTAGCAGCGAGAGCGAGAGGGTGCGACGTCCCTTGCCCTCGCACCAAAAGACAGCCATGGCCGCCACGATGGATGGCACAACCATGCCCCATGGGATCGCAGTGACGGATGAGCGCCGCAAGCCAACCGCCAACGCTTCCGGCAGAATGCCGCCCGCAACAGCAAAAACTGCAGCAACTATCGCAACACTTGCCAGCGTCCAGCGTGCCTTTGGTAGAGCGCTTAGCGCCATGCCCAGCAGAGCGGAGGCGGCCGGCAATAGAGGCATCAGATAGCCCGGAAGCTTATTCTTTGAGGCAGAAAAGAACAGCAACCCGAAGCCCAGCCAGGCAAAAAAGTAGTGGAGGCGTCGGTCTCTCCAAAACGCACGGTTTTCCCGCAGTGTAGATGTCGCAAAGGCTGCCAGGAGTGGCGTCCAGGGGAGAAGGAGTCCGGCAAGCACGGGCGCATAGAACCATGCAGGCTGCACGTGCTGCAGGTCCTCGCGGAAGAATCGCCCAACGTGGTGCTCCAGGAAGAATTCATCCACAAACGCCCATCCATTCTGTTGGTAACAGAGCAGATACCAGGGAAGCCCAAGCAGAGCGAAGGCGGCGACAGGGGCTGGCCGAAGCCAGTCAAGGAGACGGCGTAGCCCGAACAGCACCAGCGGCGCTGCCAGCACGAGCGGCACTAGTCCTTTGGCAAGCGAAGCCATGGCAAAGCATGCTGCGGCCCAAGGCAGAAGGCGGCGGTCACCATTCATCGCCCAGGGCATCGCCAGCAGCATCCCTGCACTAAAGAAAACGGTCAACGGTAAATCAGTAACGGCGGCATGGCTAAAGCCAATCCATCCTGCCGCGGTGGCCAGAATGACACTTGCGCTGAAGGCCGTTTCCCTGCCGCACAATGCTCGTAGTCGCCAGTAGTAGAAGGCCAGGAAGGCCATCCCGAGAATCGGCATCACGAGGCGGGGGGCCAGGGAATCGCTAGCGCCCACCGCAAAGCCCAGCGCGCCCATCCAGTAGAGCAACGCAGGCTTCTCAAACCATGGTTCGCCGAACAGTCGAGGCGTAACCCAATCACCGCTCTCGTACATCGCGCGGCCGATGTCGGCATAGCGTGGTTCATCTGGCCCGAGTAGGCCCGACTCACCCAGGCCATAAAAATAGAGCAGTGCTGCGCCTGCCAGGCAGCCAAGCACCATCAACATCCGCAAAAGCATCTGCTTCCGAGTATAGAGGGACCCAGGTGACCAGGGATTGTGTGTCTGCTTGAGCAGATCGGCGAAAGCCCGCGCAGTGCTCCACTGCGGCTTCTTTGTTGCTTCCCCGAAATTGAAAACATATACTCGGGTGACTGCGATAGCTGGGTTCAATCTGGGAGCGCATTCGCTGGAATCAGGATTGTAAAAGTGATCCGTTCCGCGCCGCATCACCGGCTCTTGCTTTTCGCGACAGGCACTTCGCGAAGGACCATTCCATGTCGACACTCACACCAGACCGCATCATGGCTGCCGTCAATGGCTACCAGCAAACCGCAACCATGCACACCGCCCTTGAACTGGGCCTGTTCACCGCCATCGGCATGGGCCATCGTACCCCGAAGGCTCTAGCCGAGCATTGCCACGCCTCCGAGAAGGGCATGCGCATCCTCTGCGACTACCTGGTGATTTCCGGATTCCTCACCAAGGGCGAGGAGGGCTACGGCCTCGCTGCGGACTCGGCTCTTTTCCTTGACCGCCGATCCCCGGCCTATTTCGGTGCGGTGGCCTCGTACTTGTCCTCGTCCTCAGCCATTCGCTTGGCGTTTAACGACTTCACCTCAGTGGTGCGGAAAGGCGGGACGCTGCTGAACGACGAAGGGGGCACCATTAGCCACGAGAACCCCGTCTGGCAGGATTTCGCGCGCTCCATGGTCGCCATGATGGCTCCGGCGGCGGAGTCCATCGCCAAGATGGTGAAGGCTTCCGATGGACCTCCAATGAAGGTGCTCGACCTCGCTGCCGGGCATGGCCTGTTTGGCATTACCATTGCCCGCCACAACCCGAACGCCACCGTCTATGCAGTGGATTGGACCGCAGTGCTGGAGATTGCCCGGGAGCATGCTCTATCTGCCGGCGTTGCCGAGCGCTGGAACGAAATTGAGGGCAGCGCCTTTGATGTGGAGTTTGGCACCGATTACGACGTGGTGCTGATTAC
>CAZUAX010000119.1:7073-13532 GCA_964618435.1 uncultured Solibacteraceae bacterium | reverse complement strand
AACGAAGAGTTATAGCTCTTCACATAGCGGCGCTGCTTCAGGTCAAAAATCTGAGCCGTGCCCGTCTTCCCACCCGACGTCCATCCCCGCAAGCGGGAACCCTTGCCCGTTCCAGTAAGCATTACTCCTTCCATCAGCTTGCGCATGGTGATGGCTGTTTCAGGCTGGATGACACGTCCCTCGCGCTTGCCTGGAAGTGAAGTCACTTTCCCGTCTGGCGTGCGCAGTTCCATAACCAGGCGCGGACGCACCAGCGTACCGCCGTTGGCAATCACTGAGCATGCTTGCGCCAGTTGCACGGTGGTGGCGCTCACCTGGTGGCCCATCGCCACCGACGCCAAAATGTTTCCATAAACCTTCTGCGAAGATGTCTTGTGCATTGGCCACACGTAGCCGCTTTGCTCGTATGGCAGGGGCAGCCCTGTCTTGGTCCCAAAGCCGAACCCGCGGACATAGTCGTACATCAGGTCCTTGCCTACCTGCATGGCCACAAAGATAGAGCCAATGTTGCTCGACTTGGCAAGAACATCCGCGAAGCTGAGGGCACTGTAAGGATGCGCGTCGTGAATGGTGCGTCCCGGCAGCCGCAGTACGCCGTTTCCGCAGGGAATGATGGTGTCCGGACGCAAACGCGTTTGCTCCAGGCCCGCGGCCAGCGTCACAATTTTGAATACAGACCCTGGCTCGTATTCCAGGCTCACCGCGCGGTTCATCCGCGATTCCAATTCCTTATTCGTGCGCGGACGGACATTCGGGTCGAACTCAGGGTAATTGGCGACGGCCAGCAAGTCCCCCGTATGCGGATCCATCACCACCACACTGCCACTGGGTACTTTGTGCTGCCTGATGGCATTGCGCAAGGCGCTTTCCGCAGCGCTCTGCACCCGCTGGTCAAGCGTGATCCGTACAGAGATCCCGGGACGTGGCTGGTCGGTAACCTCGCTCTGGATGGCCCGCCGGCGCACATCCTGCAGCACCGTTTCTTTGCCGTCCTCGGACTGCAACAGATACTCCATGCTCTGCTCAAGCCCAAACAGCCCGTTTCCATCCACCCCCACGCTGCCCAGCACGTGGCTGGCTAACTCCCGCTTCGGATAGTGACGCTTGCTCTCTTTGTAGTACTCCACCCAGTCGGCCTTAAGTGCCTTTACGGCCTTGATCTCCGCAGGGCTGGCCCAGCGCCGAATCCACAAAAAACCCCACCGGTTTTCCTGATAGCGCCGGATCTTCTCCGCTAACCGCCGCTGGTCAAGCCCAAGTGCAGTGGCCAACCTTTCCGCTGCCACGGCCGCACTCGTACCCTCCGGGATGCGCATCGGATTGATAGCAATGGACTCGTGCTCCAGGCTCACCGCCAACGCGTTTCCCATGCGGTCATAGATTGCGCCCCGCGGGGCCACCAGGCGCACCTTGCGCAGTTGCTGGCTGCGCGCGTAAGCAGCAAGTTCCTCGTGCTTAACAACCTGCAGGTGAACCAGCCTGGCTACAATGCCAGCCACCCATACCAACACGATCACGCACAGAATCGCCACGCGTTTCCGTGCCACTTGTTGAGATGCGTCTCGCACCGTCTTCTCCCTCTTGGTTGTTCGGGTTACTTTACTCCGGAAAGGCAAACAGGGAATGCACCGGGCGGTGAACACTCAAGCTTCGAATATCTTGACCCGACGCGAAGGAAAGAAAACGCGGTGCTATGGCTTGAGCATCGCCTCAACCGTTTCTGGTTTCCTGGGAGGGTTCACTTGATGGATCTGGTTGGGATTGAGCTCCACCATGCGCTGCTTCTTGGCGAGTTCTTTCATGTGCTCGGGGTTCATCACCTCCTGCTCGCGCACCGACAAATCGGCATGCACGGCCAAAAGACGATCGTGTTCGGCACGAAGTTTCTGAATCTGCGCCCCTGCCATCACGTTCAGCAGGTATGGCATGGTGAGGCCCACCACCAGCAGCAGCATCACCACACCGCTGGCCATCACCGTCACTTCCTGCCGACGCGCTGCCTTATTGACAGGGCGCACCAGTCGCGTATTGTCCACGCGCTTGGAGTAGAAGTAGACATCCTCATTCGGCACCGGACGAAGCCGGTATTTGTCCGTGCTCTCGCGCCACCCCGTGTGCGCCTGCTCCTGGAAGCTCACGTCCTCCCGCTGCCAGTTTGCCGCCGTCGCCATTTCCCACGTCCTTCTGTCTAGTGCATTTCCATTGCCCGCAACACCGCGCTCCGCGATGGCGGGTTTTGCCGAATCTCATCCGCCGAGGGCTTCACCACATGCTTGGTGAGCACCGTACCCTTACCCTGCCTCTCGAGGTCGCGTAGGCGCTGTTTCGCCACCCGATCCTCCAGACTCATGAAGGAAATCACCACCAGGCGCCCGCCCGGAGCCACCAAGCCCGGCGCCACATCAAAGAAGGCCCGCAACTGCGTGTCCTCCTCATTCACTGCCCGCCTGATCGCCAGAAACGACTTTGTGCTTGGGCTCAGTCGTCCTCGGCGAGGAACAGCCTTCTCGATTACGCTTGCCAGGTGCAGCGTGCTCCGGATGGGCCGATTTCGCACAATCTCCCTGGCAATGCGCCGCGAGTCATATTCCTCCGCCTCGCGATAGAGCAGGTTCGCGAGTTCCCGCTCCTCCAGAAAATTCACAATGTCCGCCGCCGTGCGCTCTTGCGTCTCACTCATGCGCATATCCAGCGGCCCATCCGCCTGAAGGCTGAAACCGCGCTCGGCGGTGGTTAACTGGTAGCGGCTGACACCGAAGTCCGCCACCACCCCATCCACCTTCTCCCAACCCTGCTGCTGCACTGCCTCCCCCAGGGAAGCAAAATCACCATGATGGAAGCGGATTCGCTCCGCGACCTCCGCACAGTTGGCACGTGCCATCTCCAGAGAGCGCTCGTCCCGGTCGTTTGCAATCACCGCGCCCTCCCGCAGGAGAGCGGCAATGGCGCCGGTGTGCCCGCCCATGCCCGCCGTACAGTCCAGGTACTTCCCATCCGGACGCACCGCGAGATACTCAAGTACCTCGTCGCGCATGACCGGATAATGCATTTCACCCTACGAGACCCCTCTTCGCAACAGCAGCCGCCGGACATCCGGCACCTTCGGCGCCAATTGTCTTTCGCGCTCCTCAAACTGGGGCAGTTTGTAAATGTCGATGCGATCCCGCGACGGAACCAGCATCAGAGGCTCACCATCCAGGCTGAACATCTGTCGAAGCTTCGCGGGAACCACCACCCGCCCCAACGCGTCCATGGACGTGCTCGCCCCATGCGCGTTCGCCCAAAACTCATATTCCTCTGCCTCTTCCGGGTTCTCGAATTCCTGAAGTAACCGGTCAAGGTTCTGCTGCCACACGCGCATCGGGTAGATACTGGCAATGTCCGGTATCACCGTGGTGATGAACATCCGAGGATCTGGTTCACGTTTGTAGTAATCCACGATCTCGGCGGCGAGCTGCATGCGACCCTTTGCGTCTAATTTGGCAGACCAGTGGCCGTAAAGTCGTTCCCGTCGGCCATATTGGGCATCAACTTCCACTGAAATACCACTTTCTCGCCACTTTCACGCCACACCCGAGTCTTACATAGTTCATCGGGTCTTTCAAGCACTTTAGGTAGGCTTTCCTGAAGATTTTTGGTGTTCGCGGCAGATCCCCGCTTGGGGGCGAAAACTTCGTGTTTCCTTCGCCTTAGAGGAAAGGCATAGGACACAAAAAACGCCCCGCCAGTTCCTGAAAACTGCCGGGGGCATACTGATTTTGAGTGAATACGTAGGAATTCGCTTATGTAATCGACCTCTTATGTTATGGTCGCAATCTCCACTGGCTGCTCATCCCTCTCATTCACAAGCCCTCTTGGCGCAGACAGCTCCGGCAGCACCACTCCTCCCGTAATCAATCGCGCTTTGCGGTTAAAGGTAAGGTAACTGAAGGCCCACTGCACAAAGACAAGCAACCGATTCTGGAAGCCCACCAAATACATTAGGTGGACGAACAGCCAGATGAACCAGGCGAGCGGACCATCAAAGTGGAGCTTGCCCAAGTCGGCCACTGCCTTGTGACGCCCAATGGTGGCAAGGCTGCCCTTGTCCCAGTACACAAATGGCTTCACGCCCTTACCCTGCAATCGGGCAGCAACGGCATTTGCTGCGTACCGCCCCATCTGCATTGCCGCGGGTGCCACGCCCGGCACCATGGTTCCATCCGGTTGCTTCACGTGCGCAAGGTCACCTACGACGAAGATGTCGGGATACCCGGGCACGCTCAATCGCTCATCCACCAGAACGCGACCGGCGCGGTCGAGTTCCACGCCCGTGCGTTCCTGAAGGATACGTCCCAACCGGGAGGCCTTCACTCCAGCGGCCCAAAGCACGGTCCGGCAGGGAAGAATCTCCCGACCGCGCGGACCCTCCACTTCCACTCCAACCGCCGAGATATTCACCACCTTGAGCCCGGTCCGAGCCCGCACGCCCAACTTGATCAGCGCCCTTTCGGCTTTCACTGAGAGGTCCGGCGGATAGGGCGGCAGCACCCGGTCCGCACCCTCAATCAGCAGGATTCGTGCCCGGTCTGTCTGGATATGGCGGAAGTCGCGTTTGAGCGTATCCCGGGCAATCTCACCAAGTGTTCCGGCCAGTTCCACTCCAGTAGGGCCAGCGCCAATCACCGCAAAGGTAAGCCAGCTCAACTGTTTGTCGAGATCCGTTTCCCGTTCCGCCGCCTCAAAGGCAAGCAATACCCGCTTGCGAATTTCCGTGGCGTCCTCAATGGTCTTCAAGCTGGGGGCGAAGGGCTGCCATTGGTCGTTGCCAAAGTATTGCCCACCCGCTCCGGTGGCAATAATCAGCGAATCGTAGGGTACGCTGCCGTTCTCGAGATGCACCACCTTACGCTGTGGATCGAGGTCCCTCACTTCAGCGAGCAGCACCTCCACATTCCGATGCTGCTTGAAGATAGCGCGAAGTGGGTAAGCGATATCACTGGGCGACAAACCGCCGGTCGCCACCTGATAAAGCAGCGGCTGGAAAAGATGGTAGTTGCGGCGATCCAGCAGGGAAATCGAGACCGGCAGCTTAGAGAGCGACTTCGCCGCATTCACTCCGGCAAACCCGCCTCCAACAATCACCACACGATGCTTTTCTTGAACCATAGTACCCAGCCCTCCCTTGGTTGGATGCGCGAAATGGGATTGGGCACCAAGGTTAGGAGTTTTCTTTTCCCAGACCCATCTGCCTTAGCAGGATGTATTCCGTGAGATTCTCCGCGGTAAGCATGCCAAGCAACTCATCCTCACTCATCACCAGAGCGGCACTTCCCGCGCTGGCGAGCATCGGCATGGCCTCCGCCAGATCCATATCTGGAGCCACACGCACAAACTCACGATCCATATGCCCGGAGATGTAGGCATCCGGCCCATCCTGCGCCATCGCTCGCAACAACCCTGAACGGCCAAGCAATCCCATCACCCGGTCACCCAGCATCACCGGGAAATCCTGCTGGGAAGTTGCCAGCAGCAGGTTCGCCGCATCGCGTAAGGTTTGGCCGTGCTCCAGGGTCCGAAACTGGGACACCATCGCCGCGCGCACAGGCACGCCCTGGGTGACGCTCTTTCCGATGGACATCGCGCGCTCCTGCGAAGCACCCAGATATACAAAGAACGCGATAAACAGCAGGAAAATCTGGAAGGTTAGTAGAGCATAGATGCCCATCAGAACGGCCATGCCCGTACCAATCCGTGCTGCCAATTGCGTGGCCTCCACTTCTGGACGGCGACGGGCAAGCAGAGAACGCAGGATGCGTCCGCCGTCCATCGGCAGCGCGGGCAGCAAATTGAAAAGACCCAGAATGAGGTTCCCGATGGCAATCCGCTCCACCAGATTCGGCGCTTCCGCCTCCATTGCCTGCTCCATCGGAACAATTTGCCCCGTGGCGGCGAGGTAGGCAAACAGCCCGCCGGCGATAACAAAATTCACCACCGGGCCAGCCACTGCAATCCAGAACTCTTCGCGAATCCCAGGATTCTTCTCTAAACGGGCAATGCCCCCAATGGGGAACATCACAATTTCCAAAGTGCGGATACCGTAGCGGCGACTCACCAGGGCATGGCCGAACTCATGAAGCAGGACAGAGCCAAAAAGGGCAGCGATAAACAGGCTCGTGGAGATTGCACTCTGGCGTCCGCTCAAGCCGAAGGCCACCAGAAAGGCAAACAACAGCAGGAACGTGAAGTGGAAGCGAACGGGAATGCCAAACAGAGCCCCTGCGGAGATGGTTCCCGGAATGCGATGTGAATCTGGTTGCTGACGCGGCTGGGTATTCGATTCCATACCTACTTCTATTATCGCCGCCTATCCGCAAATCCCGCCCAATCGGCCCTTACCGGCATGAGCGGTTGCTTCGCCTGCTAAACCAGCGGTTCCTCAGCAAAGGAAGGCTCCAGCAGTTCGGTGTAGTTGGGGCG
>CAZUAX010000119.1:5235-6973 GCA_964618435.1 uncultured Solibacteraceae bacterium | reverse complement strand
AAGACCACCATCGTGGGCCAGCGGGTGGTCATTTCGGCCAGGCTCATTTCCTCCGAGGTCCGGATTCGCAGCGCCATCCTCTGGATTTCAGGAGACTGGTAGCGCTTTCGTCCGAGGCTGAACTCGTGGGCCTCATAGAGAATCCAGGCAAACGGGACAATCCACAACACGTCATGGAAAAACGTTACCCAGAAGAACTGGCCTGGCAATTGCCCGTTCGAGTAATTCACCACAAAGCCCAAGGTCAGCGCGACCGAAATCAGCAGCCCCATCAGAACAACCGGCCAGTGACGTGTTGGATTCGTGGAAGCGCAAATATAGCCGATTCCCATCACCAGCGAATACAGGCCGAGCGCCTGAAAGGAGTCGATCGGCTGCGGCGGCGTGGCCCCGGTCAGCGCGAACACGAAGGTGGGGTAGACCAAGCTCAGCCCCCCCCAAATTAGATGGAAGACGGCAGCAACGAAAAGCGCGATCTTGCCCCAGTCAGATTCTCGGTACTGCATGCGGAATAATCAACCTGGGATTCATAAATTAGAGTCAGGGAAACTGAGTACAGGCCAAGATTTCGCCCACCATCACTCAATTCTGTCTATCGTTGCACAGAAGTTCGTGAAGTTTGGGCGTTTGACCCGCTTGCGCTGTCATCCCTCAGATAACGAGATGCACGTAACCTACTCCCCGGAAGGAATTTATTTGGATTCGCTGGATCTTTGGCTGGATCCGCGCCGTAACCGCCCCGCAGCCTGGCTATCGCATGCCCACTCAGACCATGCCCGCGGAAGCCACGGCATCGCCCTGGGAACCCACGACACCTTGGAGATCTACGCCCTTCGCGCAGGGGAGACTGCCGTCGCCCAAACCCGCATGCAACCGCTTGCGTATGGACAATCCATGGATTGGAAGGGCGCGCGCCTCACCTGCTTGCCCGCCGCACACATTTTGGGTGCTGCCCAACTGCTCGTGGAATACGGCCATGACCGGCTGATTTACACCGGGGACATCAAGCTGCAAGCGCCATTTTGTGGGGCAACAACCCAGGTGGAACCCTGCCACCATCTCATTACGGAGTGTACTTTTGGGCTGCCAGTCTTCCATTTTCTGTCGAAGGAGGAAGCCGCTTCGCGAATCGTCCGCTTTGCCCATGAGTGCCTGAAGGACGGCGATACCCCCGCCTTTCTGGGATATGCTCTTGGCCGGGGACAGGAAATCGCCCATGTGCTCGCCTGCGCTGGCATCGCCACCACGGTGCACGGTGCCATTTCCCGTTACTTCCCCTGGTATCAGAGGGCCGGCTACGGGTTTGGAGACTGGCAGCCTTACGTGCGCGAAGGCTCGGGCGCAGAAGATAGACGCCGGGCGATCATCGCGGTACCCGGTTTCCGGGACACCCTGCAGGCTTCCGTGAGACGCGTTCGTATTGGCTATGTCTCCGGGTGGGCATCCATGGATAACGCCCGCGCCCGCACCGGAGCCGAAGAGCTGATCCCCTATTCCGACCATGGCGGCTTCCAGGAATTGCTCGACCTTGTGCAACTCACGGGCGCCCGCCGTGTAGATGCCGTCCATGGCTACACCGAAATCTTTGCCCGCATTCTTGCGGAGCGTGGCTACGATGCCCACGCCCCCGCAGTGTTTGGAGAGCGCGGAGCGGACGAGGAGGTCACCGAATAGCGATGGACCACTTCGCCGCAACCTGCGAACGGCTGGCCGCCACCTCCAGCCGCAATCGCAAGAT
>CAZUAX010000119.1:0-5135 GCA_964618435.1 uncultured Solibacteraceae bacterium | reverse complement strand
AAATACTTCATCAAGGTGATCACCCGGGGCATGCGCATCGGCCTTCAGGAGAAACTGTTGGTAGACGCCGTTGCGGCAGCTTGCGGGGCAGATGCTGAGGAGGTGCGAGCCGCCAACCACCGCGCTGGTGATCTTGCCGAAGTGGCGCTCGCCGCCCGTTCCGGTTCGCTTGGCCAGATTGCCGCCCGGCTCTTTCACCCAATGGACTTCATGCTGGCCAAACCATTGGACTCGCTTTTTGACTTGGGCGACCCAGGGGACTGGGCCATTGAGGATAAGTACGATGGCATCCGCGCCCAACTCCACCTGCAGGCCGGTGAAGCACGCCTTTACACGCGCGGCCTGGAAGACACCACAGCCGCGTATCCTGACCTTGCCGGCCAGTTGTGGCTGGGATTGCCGGATTGCATCCTGGACGGAGAGCTGATGGCCTGGAGGGATGGACGTGCGCTGCACTTCAACGTATTGCAGCAACGCCTCGCGCGCAAGCGGCCCAGCGCCGCATTGATCTCCGAGATTCCCGTGGTCTTCATGGCCTACGATCTGCTCTACCTGCACGATGCCATGGTGCTGGACTGGCCTCTGCAGAAACGACGCACCGCTCTGGAAGCCATCATTGCCACGAAGGGGCACCCGTTGCTGCTCAGCCCGCGCCATCACGCGTCCACCCTGCAGGAGGTGGAATTGCTTTTTCGGGAAGCACGAGACCGCGGCAACGAAGGGCTGGTATTGAAGCGTCAGGGTAGCAGCTACGAAATGGGAAAGCGAAGTGGCACCTGGTACAAGCTGAAGCGTCCCCTGGCCACCCTGGATGTGGTGATCACCGCCGCGGAACAGGGCCACGGCAAACGTGCCACCGTACTTTCTGACTACACCTTTGCTGTGCGCGATGGGGAACGCTTTCTGAATGTGGGCAAGGCCTATAGCGGCCTCACCGATGCGGAGATCCGCGAACTCACGCGGCTGCTGCGCGCCCTGGTGACGGAACGGTTTTCCCGAGTGCTTCTGGTGAAACCGGAAATCGTGTTGGAGGTTGCCTTTGACGGCATCCAGCGAAGCCCGCGCCACAAAAGCGGGTTCGCGATGCGCTTTCCGCGCATCGTGCGATGGCGCCGGGACAAGACCGCCAGCGACATTGATACGCTGGACCGGGTCCGCGAAATCTACGAACAGTCCCTGGCTGGCATGGCGCCCGCGGCCAAGGATGAGGCACCGAAGGCCTAATGGCAACGCGTCGCGCATCCGCCTCCCGCAATCGGCCCGTCTCGCTGCCCTCGCTGGCGGAACGTTTACACCCCGCCCTGCGACACTGGTTTCTTTCTCGCTTTCCGGACTTTTCTGAAATCCAGCAGCGAGCCTTGCCGCACACGCTATCGGGCGAAAACGTACTGATTCTCGCCCCCACCGGTTCCGGCAAAACGCTGGCCGCTTTCCTCAGTGTGCTGTCTTCGCTGGGCAACCAGGCGGAACAAGGTACGTTGCCGAATGCATTGTGCGCCGTTTACGTATCACCGCTAAAGGCGCTGGGCAATGACATCCACCGAAACTTGGAAGCGCCTCTTGCTGCCCTGAATGAGGCGCTACCCACCCTTCGCCGCATCCGCATGGAAGTCCGCACGGGCGACACCACGCAACTGGAACGCCAGCGACAGCAGAAGGTGCGTCCGCACCTGCTCATCACCACTCCCGAGAGCTTGGCCTCCCTGCTTTCGCAGCGCGGCTTTCAGGAAGGGCTGCAAGTGGGGACGGTTATCGTCGACGAAATCCACGCCTTTGCCGAAGGCAAGCGCGGCTCGCTGCTGGCGCTGTCGCTCGAACGCCTCGAAGCTCGGGGAACCCGCCCCCTTCAGCGGGTGGGCCTCTCTGCCACAGCTTGGCCGGAGCAGGAGGTGGCACGACTGCTTTGCGGCGCCCGCCCCTGCGCCATCGCAGGCGTGGATATCCGGCGCAGTCATAAACTGGAAATCCTCGCTCCCGATAATCCAGCCGCGCTGCCAGCCGCCGGCCATAACCCTTATCGCGTAGCGCATCTGGTGGCGGACCGCGTACGTGCCGCAAGCAGCAGCTTGGTGTTCACCATCACGCGGTCAAACGCGGAGCGCATCGGCCTTGCCCTTCAACTGCTGCTGCCAGAGTACGAACCGCAGATCGCAGTCCACCACTCTTCCGTGGACCTGGCCCATCGGCTGGAAATCGAGGGACGCCTGGCGGCCAACGACATGAAGGCAGTAGCCGCCTCGGCCAGCCTTGAACTGGGCGTGGACTTTGGAGGAGTTGACCAAGTGCTGCTGATCGGCGCACCGCACGGCATATCCTCCGCCATGCAGCGCCTGGGCCGCAGTGGCCACCGGGTAAACGGCGTGGCTTCCGGGGTGATGATCCCCACCAGCCTGCCCGATTTGCTACAGTGCCTTGCCGTCCAGCGCGCCGCCCGCGAGGGGCGGATGGACCGGCTGCGCATCCCGGCAAATGCCCTGGATGTGCTGGCGCAAGCCCTTCTTGGCATGGGTGTCGAACGGGAATGGGGAATCGACGAGGCCCTGGCTGTGGTGCGTCGCGCCGGGCCATACCTGCAGCTTCCGGAATCCGACTTTCAGGCAGTGCTCGAGTACCTGGCTGGGGGTGGCCGCGTCCTGGGCGGCTATGGCACCTACGGCAAAATCATCGTTGAGAATGGCCGCTTCCGTGTCGCTTCGCGCACCGTTGCACGTAGTTACTACATGAACATCGGCACCATCAGCGACGAGTATATGGTGCGCGTGATGCTGCGTGGCTCCAAGAAGCTCGGCGAGGTAAGTGAAGGCTTCGTGGGTTCGCTGCAGCCCGGCGAGGCTTTTGTGATCGGCGGTGTACCGGTGCGCGTCAAGCAACTGCACCGTAACGTGGCGATTGTAGAAAGGGCCAGCGGCGAACGCATCCGCGCGCCCCGCTGGGTGGGCAACAAGATGCCGCTCTCCATCCGGCTCGCGGGGGAAGAACTGGCCTTACGCCGGGACCTTCGTCGCGCGTGGGAGTCTGGCGGCGCCACAGTGTGCAGGCAAATGCTGGCAAGCGAGTGGAATGCCCCAAACGCTGCGATTGAGGGCATCGTGCGTATGGTCACCCGCCAGGTACAGGCAGCGCCTCTGCCTGTAGACGACCCCGTGCAGGTGGAACTGGTTCCCTATGGGCGCAGCCTGCTCTACTTTTTCCACGTGGTTGCCGGGCGCGCCGTGAACCACTCTCTGGCCTGGGTAGCTGCTCGCCGCTTGGGCGCGGACAGCAGCGTCGCGGCCAACTTCGACGATCACGGATTCTACTTGCAGATGGACGCCCGACGACGTTTTGGCGTCGAGGAACTCCGCGCCGCCTTTGCCCCTGACGGTTGGATGGAGGACCTCCGCGCTGCCGTCACCTCCAGTGAAGCGCTTGGGCGGAACTTTCGCCCTATCGCGGAAGTGGGGCAATTGTTGCCCAAGCAAACCGCTCGCGGCCGTACCAGCCCAAAAGCAGCAACCTGGAACGGCGCGCTGCTTTACTCCACCTTGCTGAAATACGAACCGGAACATCCGCTGATGCGGGAAACCGTACGCACCTTCCTGGAGGACAAGATGATGGCGGATATCGCCCTCGCCGAAGCGGAACGCATCCACGCCTGCCGCTGGGAAGCCTACGAACTGCCTCGGCCCAGCCCCTTTGCTCTGCCGCTTTACGCCGCCTTCAACGTGGAAGTCCTAATGGCACAGGACCGCGAAAAAGCACTCGACGACATCGTGGAGAATCTGTTCAACGATTGGGCAGACCCTGGCGTGGAGCTCTCCAAAGCGTAGAAATCATCACCCCCATGACGGAACGAACCCACTTGGAACTGCGGCCCGGCATTGTGGCGGATTGCACGGGCGCGGTGTATCTCGAAGACTCGCGAGCCCTCCTCGTAGCTGACGCTCACTTGGGATACGCGTGGGCGCAACGGCGGCGCGGCGAACTGGGGCCACTCACCGATGGCGGTGGCTTCGCCCGCTTGGACGCGGCCCTGGCGCGTTGGAAGCCCTTACATCTGGTTTTCCTGGGAGATGTCGTCCACTTAGGAAGTCCAGCGCGCGAAGAGCGGGAGGCGATTGAAAGCGCATTGAACCGCGCCGCAAGCATCGCCAAAGTCACCGTGGTGCTGGGCAACCATGACCGTCGCTTCGTCCGGGACTTCGGGCATTTGCCTGTGGAGACCACACTGCAATGGAGCGATCAACAGGTGCTCGCCATACACGGCGATCGCGAATGGCCCGACACCGCGAAGTGGCTTTTACTGGGCCACCTGCATCCATCTATCCGCGTGCCCGACGCCTCGGGCGTAAGGCAGCGCCTACCCGTGTTTCTCATTGGAAAACGCGCTATGGTGCTGCCCGCTTTCTCCCCCTTTGCCGCGGGCTTTAACCTGGCAAACGCCCTTGGGCCGGAGTGGCGACTCCTGTTTGGTGACGAAATGGTGGAGCTTGCCGCAGCCACTGGTGCGCAAGTCCGCAAGTTGCCGCGGCTGGTATCGCTGCGCTTCTCCCGCCCTAGCGCATCATCGGCTTAAGCGTACCAAGTCCGCCATCCACGCCAAAGATCTGGCCAGTTACCCAATCGTGGGCGGGGTCCAGCAGAAAAGTGATCATGGACGCCACATCTTCAGGTTTTCCGAAACGGCCCAGGGCGTGTAGACCTAAGCTTGCCTTGGCGGCCGCTTCATTGCCAACAATCCTCGCACTCATCTGCGTGTCCACAAGTCCCGGAGCCACGCAATTTACCCGGATATTCCGTGCAGCGTAGGTGGTGGCCGCCGAAAGCGTAAGTCCAATCACCCCGCCTTTGGCTGCAGCAATTGCCTCGTGATTGGCCAAGCCGACACGCGCCGCGGCGGTGGAAACCAGCACGATGGACCCGCCCGCGGTCATGGCTTTCGTAGCTTCGCGGACCAGATAAAAGGACGTGTTCAGGTTCAGCGCAAGAGTCTGCATCCACTCCTCATCGCGGGTAAGGTGAGCAGGCTTCAGCAGAATGGAGCCCACCAGATTCACCGCGCCCGCCACCTCGCCGAACACCTCCTTGGCCCGCGCGAAAGCGGCAACCACCTGGGTGGAATCCGTGGCGTCAAGGGTGAAGCCCTCGACGTCAAG
>CAZUAX010000118.1:10039-13652 GCA_964618435.1 uncultured Solibacteraceae bacterium | reverse complement strand
GTCGTCTCCACGCTATCCACCCTGGAAGCCCCCATATAGCGCCCGCCGCATTGCCACTCTCCTGCAGTTTCGGTTTTGGCAAGAAGCCCTAAGGTCCGCGGCTTCCCCTCGTTCTCGCTAGCCATCGGCATCTATGCCGGACCATCGCCGCAGGTTACGGCACAACGACGTGTCCGGCTTCCTGAAGCACCTCAATGGCGTTTGCGAGCCGCTCCGCTTTCACCATCACGTAGTCCGTATCAAAAGTGGAGATCGCCAAAATGCCGATGCCCGCCTGCCCGAGCGGCCCCAGCACCGAGGCGAGGATTCCGGTTTCCGTGAAGGCGAACACGCCATCCAGCTTCAGCACACGCCACCCGGGTTCGGCGCGGATGTCGCCTGGCACATGACGCTCCGGACAAATCAGGGAAAGCTCGTCGCTGGTTTGCGTCAACGACCAGAACTCATTGCTGCCCACGGGAACCTGCGGGATGCCCTCGGTTGGAGGAGTCCGGCAAATGGCATAACCGCCCGGTAGCACCAGCAGCTTCAGGCTGCGATTGATGTCGTAATTCGCGATGGCCATGAAGAAGGCTCCAGGTAATTCAGCGTACTGCATGATCTGTTTCGGGCGCGACCGAAGACCGACGGACCGCAACCGGAACGCCATCTTGCTTGCTGTGGAATGTACCGAGTATCCGAGGTGTTCCCAGCAATCAGATGCGTGACTGCTAAAAGGGCGAGGGAGTGTCACCCGCTAGGACATCCGTTCAGGCTGGAGAGTCTCCAGGTGTGAAGGCGAATTACGATATGCTTTCCGGTGGTTGGGGAGGGTGTCGATGACGCTGCAAACTCGATTGTTGGTGTTGGCCGTGGTGGCCATTGGTGTGGTGGTCACCTGGACACAGGAAGCGCGGGGGCAGTCCGGGGAACTGCGGCCGCCCGCCACGCCGCTGGTGGCGCACGACCCGTACTTTTCGCTTTGGTCAAACACTGACGCGCTCAACGGAAGCTACACCCGGCACTGGACCGGCACGGAGCAGGCGCTGAGCGGATGGATTCGCGTGGATGGTGTCACGTACCGGTGGATGGGCGAGACGCCGCGTTGGGTAGCCCCAATGCCGGCGCTGCCACAGGTATCGAGACAGCTAACCGCCACACGCACTGCGTACGCCTTTGAGGGTGCGGGCATCCGGCTGGAGGCGACGTTCCTGACACCCGCATTGCCCCAGGACCTGGCGATACTATCGCGGCCCGTGACTTACCTTGAGTGGAGCGTGCGGTCACTGGATGGGGGTCCGCATGAAGTGCAGTTGTATCTGGACGCGGCGGCGGCTCTGGCGGTGGACCGCCCGGACCAGCGGGTGCAGTGGTCGCGCCACCAGATTGGGGAACTGGAGGTGATGCGAATTGGCGCACGCGACCAGCAGATCCTCAGCCGTTCTGGCGACAATCTGCGGATCGACTGGGGCCATTTCTACCTGGGAATTCCGCCGGGCCCCGGCAAGGGCCAGCTGCGGGCGGGATACTCCCGCACCCGGCCACAATGGGCAGCGTCCCTGGATGTGACCGCGGCCAGCGAACTGGAGGCTCTGGACTATGGCACCCGCGATACGCCGCTGCTGACGGCAACGGTGGACTTGGGCAAGGTGTCTGGCGATGCGGTCAGCAGCTATTTCCTCCTGGCCTACGACGACGTCTACTCCATCGAGTTCTTTGAGCGGCGGCTTCGCCCGTACTGGCGCGTGAAGGGCTTCGGCGTGGAACAACTGCTGCGTGCGGCGGTGACGGACTACCCCGCTCTGCGTACACGAAGCGCTGCTTTCGATAAGGAATTGATGGAGGACCTCACACGCGCCGGAGGAGCCTCGTATGCGGCAGTCGCCGTACTGGCCTACCGGCAGGCGCTGGCCGCGCACAAGTTGGCCCGCGACGTGGATGGCACGCCGCTGTACTTTTCCAAGGAGAACTTCTCGAATGGCTGCATCGCGACGGTGGACGTCACCTACCCGGGTGCGCCTCTGTTTCTTCTGCTGAATCCCGCCTTGCTGCAGGCACAGTTGGAACCGGTGTTCCAATATGTTCGCATGGGCCGATGGCGCTTCCCTTACGCGCCGCATGATCTGGGGCAGTATCCGCTGGCCAATGGCCAGGTATATGGAGGCGGCGAGGACAGCGAGGATCGCCAGATGCCCGTGGAGGAATCCGGTAACATGATCATCCTGGTGGCGGCGCTGGCCCGCGCACAAGGCAACGCTGACTACGCGCGAACATGGTGGCCAGTGCTTTCGCGATGGGCGGAGTTCCTGCGTGAGAAGGGAATGGATCCGGACAACCAACTGAACACCGATGATTTTGCGGGCCATTCGGAGCACAATGCCAATTTGTCGCTGAAGGCCATTATGGCGTTGGGCAGTTATGCCTGGCTGGCGGGGGAGCTTGGCCACACGGAAACCGCCACGCGCTACCGTAAGCTGGCCGAGGAGATGGCCTTGCAATGGCCGAAACTGGCAGAGGATGGCGATCATTACCGGCTGGCCTTTCATCAGCCTGGAACCTGGAGCCAGAAGTACAACCTGGTGTGGGACAAGCTGCTCGGCCTGCGGCTGTTTCCGCCCGAGATAGCGGCGCGGGAGATCGCTTATTACAAGAAGCAGCAAAGGGCCTACGGGCTGCCGCTGGACAGCCGTAACGAGTACACGAAGCTCGACTGGATTTACTGGACGGCCACTCTGGCCAATACGATGGAGGACTTCCGCACGCTTACAGACCCGGTACACCGCTTCCTGAACGAGACGCCCGATCGCGTCCCGATGACGGACTGGTATTGGACACACACTGGCAAGCAGCGTGGATTTCAGGCGCGTTCTGTGGTGGGCGGCGTCTACATCAAGATGCTGGAGGACCCGGAGCGCTGGCGCCATTGGGCCACGGGCAGACAGAGTGGTGCCCAGAAGTGACGGAGTAACACTGCCTGGAAGGCACAGCTCCGTGGACGCTTCGCCCTGATTGGCTGGCCTCTGACGCCAGGGGCACTTTACGAGAGGTATCCGCTCCCGTGCCCGCTCCTTGGTTGCGAGCATGAGTCCCGCATGTGGGCCTAGGTTCGGTTGTATGCCGTGATCGAATGGGTTTGGCTTGCGACGAACAGGTCCAGTGGTTTCTAAACAGCTGGCTGTTCGTGGCCTGTTCCTTGGGCGATTGCTGCCGGGTTTCTCGAAAACGAGCTATCGTTTTGCATGGGAGGTACGCACTATCATCGCCCCACCTCAGATGAGCCTTCCGCGCTCTCCCAAGTCCACGACTTCCGCGACTATGTGCGCGCGCATTGGACCCCGGAAGATGGGCGCCTTCACCACTGGGTGTACTGCCGGCTGACGGAGAGGGTCGATGCCGAAATCGGACGCGTGCTGGATGCTCTTCGCGCGTCTCCGTGCCGCGACAACACCCTGGTGATTTTCACCAGCGACCACGGCGACATGGACGCCGCCCATCGCTTCGAACACAAGAGCCTTCCGTATGAGGAAGCGGCGCCTGTGCCACTGATCGTGTCCTGGCCGGGAAGGGTTCCGTCGGGAAAGGTGGATCAAAAGCATCTTGTCTCCAACTGCATCGACTTGCTGCCCACGCTTGC
>CAZUAX010000118.1:0-9939 GCA_964618435.1 uncultured Solibacteraceae bacterium | reverse complement strand
AGGTGGATCAAAAGCATCTTGTCTCCAACTGCATCGACTTGCTGCCCACGCTTGCTGACGCCGCGGGCGTTGAAAGCCCCCTTCGAACTGGCGCGAGGATGTGCTGATCGAATTCACCGGCGGCAATGCGGTACGCAGCGCCCGCTACAAGTATTCGCAATGGAATTCCGGTGAGCAGCGCGAACTGCTTACGGATATGGAAAAGGATCCCGGCGAAATGAACAACCTGGCTACCGACCCCAAGTTCGCTGGGATTCTGGCCGATCACCGCAACCGGCTGCAGCGGCTGAAAGCTGCGCTCAACGGTCCCACCGAATAACAGACTGGCAGGGCATGCGCCTATGGATGATGGGGCCATGACGCAAGTACATTGGCTTCTGCGTGCCCGATGCGATTCCCCGCCAGGTAGATCAGGCGGTCTTTCCGGCTTTCTCTGGAAGTCTAGATTCCACATTGGGCCGTTTTTTCGTTGGCCATACGCCAGCCCGGTGATAGTCTGAACGAGTCCGTAGATCTTTGGAAGCTGATTGAATAAACCTCTAGTCCAGGCCGTAGCCGGTAGGTAGATGCGGTTTCAGGTTTTTCGCCAATTGCCTACTTGAGACTTCGGACAGTGCTACCTAGCAACTTAGGAGATGTCATGCTCACTCTCAGGCGAGAAGATGCCCCAGTCGCGGTCGCGGGTGATGGCGTTGAACTTCGTAAAATGAGCGCAGGCGACATGACGGTAGCCTTTCTGCAGGCTCGGAAAGGAACTGATCTCCGCGCTGCGCTTCACGGGCTTCCCGATAACCTCTGCCAGTGTCCGCACTGGGGTTATATTCTCAAGGGAAAAGTCCGAATGCACACCAAAGATAAACCAGTTGACTTCGAAGCCGGACAACCCTTTTACTGGGCTCCTGGGCATGCTCCGGAAATGCTTGAGGACACTGAGTACGTCGATTTCTCGCCGTCTCACGAGTTTGAAGAGGTCATCCGTCATATCGTGAACGGGGCAAAGGCAGACTAAGGTCCGTCGGCCCGGCCCCATCGCCATGCCCCAGCAACGGTTTCTCCGTTGCTGGGGCATGGCATACGACGCGCGCGAAATCGCCAAGTTTCCCAGTGCGGCACCGAAGGGGCAGTCCCCGGTTGAGCGCTGAAACGACTTCGGTTCCCCGATGGCAGGTCATCTGATGTTTATCGCGCATCACAAGGCGACCGCAGACAAGACTTCAGAATTCCCCCGGGTGGAGCACTAGAAGGGGAAATATCCTGAAAAATTCTCTGTGAGCTATCGCTTGCAGCAACCGAAGTTATCCTCAACGGGCAATTTGCCAACGGGCAACTCCAAGCGCATACCCGCAATGGCACCATGCGCGCTGAGGCTCGTGTTCTCTCCCCTTCGTGCTGCTATCCCACAGGCGAGTAGGCGGTGGCACGAAATAGTGAAATTTGCATCTGGCTCGAAATTTGGCCGCCGCGTTCGATGGACTCCTTGCGCACCTTGATCCATTCCGGGTCTGCGCTGAACGCATTCCATGCCTTTTCTCTCGCGGCAAGATTGTCAAAAGGGATTAGATAGGTGAGGTTCGGCCGCATCGTACCGAATACGGTTTCCGTGTAGAAGACAGGGTGTACCCCTACGCGCTGGAAAATCCGGATCTCCGGGCCGGAGAAGCGTTCGTGCAGGAGCTTGGATTGTCGCGCGGTGGGTGAGTGGTAAGTGCGCAGTTCAAAGATGCGCCGATTTCCTGGCGGCTTGGCCGGTACGGGGATTTCGGGCGAATAGTCCATCGCCTGCAGCAGGCTGGCACTTGCTGAAAGATAGGGTGGCTCGCCTGCTTCCCAGGCGTCGAATGCTGCCTGGAACTTGCGGTCACCAAACATTGCTTCAGATACGCGCCAGACCTCGCCAATCTCGCGGATACCCATGATGAGCATCACCTGCGGCATGTGCGGCGCGGTGAGCGCCTCCAGCACGATTGCCGGGCCTTGATGCACCTCACGCAATTTGGGCAGCAGCGCCTGGGAGAGGAAGCGATGGATGCGCTCGGGCTGGGAGCCATTCTCCAGGAAGAACTGCTCCATCACATAGAAGCGTGTTCTTGGTTCCTTGGCAGCAGAGGTGGAAGTCTGCGCCATTCCCAGTGCGGGCGGCAAGAGCGGCAGTCCAGTTAGTAGGTTCCGACGGTCAAGTAGCATGGCACTGTTATTCTATGCCTTTCACAGGTGCGATTGATTCCTATCTGGCGCAGTGGGAAAGGAACGCTAAATGGACGCCCCGCCAGGATGGCCCAATGCCAACGGGAGGATGGCGGGGATGGAACAGAAATTCCTGTCTATTTCTGCCCCAATAACTTGATCACTTCCAAGGCAGCCTTGCGGATGACGTCCCGCGGAGATGGCTCGGTAGATGCAGCACGCAAAAACGGTAGGTCCTCGGCGCTGCCGCAGCCCCCAAGTGCCCTCAGCGCTTCGGCCTGTGCCAGGTAGCTGTTGTCCGTCCGGAACTTTTCCAGGAACCACACCTTCAGTGCAGGATCCCGTCGCGAGGCCAGCAATTGAATCGCGGCTACGCGCACTGCGGACTTTTCATCCTCGGCGCGCTGCTTCCAGAACGCGGTAAGTCCCTCTTCCTTGAAACTCGTGGTCGCTCGCAGCGCTTCGCGCCGAACACCCCAGAACGCGTCGTGGCGCGCACTTCGCTGCAACGCCTGCAAGACTCCGGGTTCCTTCGTATGCTGTTCCAGTTGACGTGCAGCCCACATCCGGCCCGTCACGTCATCCTGACTCAACTGGTAGAGCAGTTCTGCCGATGATTTCGCAAACTCGAACTCGCAGAGAAGATGGTTCCCCTCGTCAAACCGAACCAGCAGGGGCTTTCCGTCTGCCGCGAACCGGAAGGTCTGTTCCCGTTGCCGCAACCACACTCGCTCTGTGCGTTTGCCGGAGGCCGTGGTGATTCCGAATTCCACGGGCATCTGAAACACTGCCGGTTGGCCGCCCCCTTCCTGCGTCTGCGCCACCCGGATCTCCACTACCTGTTCCGTCTCCAGCCATCGTGCGTCCACTGCAAGCACCGGGTGTCCCGGCTTGTAGATCCACTCATCGAAAAACCAGTCAAGCACCTGGCCAGTGGATTCGCGAATCGCCACCAGAAAGTCATGGGTGTCCGCCGATTGCAGCGCATGCTTCTCAAGGAAATGGGTGATGGCGCGACGATACGCTGCGTCTCCCATCACCGAGCGCAGCAGCCGAATCACCAGCGCGGCTTTCTGATAACTGTGGCGGTCAAAGTTCTGGTCGGGCACTTCCCAACGTTCCGATACGATGGGCCGCTGATACTTCGTGCGCATTTCAGTCAAATACGCATCCCTCTTCATCAGCCAGTCGAGCGCTGCCTCGTCCTCGCCTTGGCTCGCCGCCAGGTAGGCATTCTCATAGTAGGTGGCAAAGCCCTCGTGGATCCAGGCATGGGTCCAGTCCCGCATCGTCACCAGATCGCCCCACCACTGGTGCGCCGCTTCATGTGCCACCAGCCAGTGTGAAGGGAAATCCTGCTCCGCTCTCTCATCGTGGATCTGGACATCCCCAATCACCGTGGCGCTGGTGCTCTCCGCGCCGCCCCCAATTCCCGGAACGGTGATCTGGTGGTACTTCACCCAGGGAAAGGCAACGCCAAATTCCTTCTCAAAGAACCGGATGATCTCGCGTGTCTTCCCAAAGCTGCGCGCCGCGTTGGGCCGAGCCTCCGGATAGACCCAGTAGCTCACCGGCAAGCCGGGCTCGGAATCGCGCACGTCCACATAGGGGCCGGCCGCCAGCACAAAGAGGTACGTCGCGTGCGGTTTCTCCTGATGCCAGTGAAAGGTTCGCGTCCGTGCGTTGCTGTCCGCCGTTTGCCCAATCAGCCGCCCATTCGAAATCACCTGGAAGTCCTCGCGGACCGTCGCCAGCACTTCGCTGGTTGCCTTGTCGTTTGGATGGTCGTAGCAAGGAAACCAATGTCTGGCGCCTTCCGGATAGGACAACGTGTTGATGAGCGTCGGGTTCGTAGATGTCGCCTCCTTGAATCCCAGGCCAAGGTCGTAGCCGCGGCTCATCCCGAATTTTTCCGGGTCCGCCTGCACGCCCGTCGCGTGATACCGGACGCGCACTTCCACCGTCTCTCCGTAAGCCCTTGGCGCTGCCAGTATAATTCGCAGCGTTCCCTTGCTGTGGTCGAACGCCAATGGCGTACCACTCGCATCCTGCACGCTGTCCACGGTGAAGGTTTCGGCGTCCAGGGAAACGTGGCTAAACCCGTCGCGCAAGGAGACCAGGCGGATGGTGGTGTCGCCGTCAAATGATCGCCGTGCATCGTCCAGTGTCAGGCGAATCTGGTAGTGCTGCACGTCGTAGTCGTGGCTGCGCTCATACCTCAGGGGGCGCGAGGAAATGTCTACCCTTTGGGCGAGTGCCAGCATCCCGCAAAGCGCGAGCAAACCCGCCAACCGGCGCCATGGATACCTGTGGATTCGCTGCATCATTCTCCTGTTCGCTACGGAAGCTCTCCCACTCGCTAAGGCAGGCGTGCGGGGTACTGTTGCACAATGCCGGGTTCCGCCATCAGTCGTTCAATCTCTTCCGGTTCCGCCACCAGGAAATCCGTGAAGTTCTCCACTCCTGTAGCGGTCACCACCACCACGTCTTCCATGCGGATGTACATCTCTTCTTCCGGCACCCAAATCATCGGGTCTACTGCAAATACCTGGCCTTCCACAAAGGGCTTGTTGCGATAGACGCCCACATCGTGAACCGTCATCCCCACCGGATGCTGCAGATGTCCCGCAAAGTCCAGCGCCTTCTCTGCCGCTGCCCGGTAATGGCTCTTGCTGAAGGTCAGCGTCTCCAAGAGCGCCTTCATCTCCACGCGGGCGCCCTCAAGGACGGCGCTTGCTGTGACACCCGGCTTGATCCGCGACAGAAAGGCATTCCGGTATCCCAACACAAACTTCAGGAATGCCCTCTGGTCGTCGCTGTATTTGCCGTTCACCGGCCACCAGCGGGTGATGTCGCTGGTGTAGTAGCGATAGTCCGGCGCATAGTCCATCAACACCATGTCCTGGTCTTTCAGAGGATCGGCGTTCCGGTAATAGTGCCCCAGCCATGCATTGGTTCCTCCGCCGACGATGGCAGGGTAGGCCTCGTGCTTTGCCCCGTTGGTCTGGAACACATAGCGTGCCGCCGCGTCGAGCTGATACTCCATCACACCCGGCTTTGTGCTTTTCATCGCTTCCATCAAAGCCCAGGCTGCGATCTGCGATGCCTTGCGAATCAGGCTGATCTCGCGTTCACTCTTCACCAGCCGCAGCTCATCGAGAATCGGGGAAAGATCTTGTATGGCAAAGGCGGGATACCGCGAGCGCAGCTTTTCCACGAACCACGCTTCCCGAGAGGGGCGCCCGTCCCAGGGGTCCGATGCAATCAGCGCCTGCTGATACAGCAATTCGTCCCGGCTGCTTTCCACACCTTCCCAGGGAAGCATGGGCGTGTAGACTGCGGGAACGGGGGTCTTTATCTGCATGCGGCTCAGGTGCCGCGCGAGTTCTTCCACCGGGTAAACAGCATCCACCCCCGTCATCTCGCGCACCTTTTCCGCATCTTCAGCGGAAAGCATCTTCCCGGCATTGCGCTCCCGGTCCGGGTCCGAATGCGGCAGGTAAAGTGCGGTCTGCCGTGTGCGTCCGTTCAGCAGGATGTAGGCGTGCGGCGTCTCCACGCCGCAGAGATAGTAGAACTCATTCGACTGACGGAAGATCTGGAACCCTTGCGCCGCCGGAGCCCCCGCTACAATCGCGATGGCATCGTTCCCAATCCGGTCGAAGATCTTTGCGTGCCGTGCGCGGAACTCCTCCGGCGGAAAATCTGTCTGGTAGTATCCGAACCCCGCAGAGTACCCCAGGGTAGCCAGCATCACCATCGCCAGAATCACTCGAATCAGCATCTGAAGTATCGCCCCCTTCGCTTCGCAGACCAAAAACAGGAATGGTTCCGATTGTAACCCGTGCCGGAAAAGCAAAGAAATCTGCACGGCCTCGCCAGGAATGCCGCACCAGACGCTTAGCACTCTGCATGTGCTTGCCGAGGATCACGCCTCGCCGCCGTGCCGCCCTGCTGGGCGGAACCTTCCTTGGCTTTGGCCGCACCTGCCACACAAGCCCTTCTGTGATTTGCCCATTCAGCATGAACTCCCTGACTCGGGCAGGGAGTTCGCTGGCCGCGATGCCATTGCAGCGCTACTGGGGTCCTTCAACCGCCATGGTATTCGTGTGCTTTTCGAATACACGGAGGTCCTGGCCTGGTATCGCGAATAGTTGCGGGCCGATGAGGAAATACAAACCCTTGTGTATGACGCTGCCAAAAAAGAGCGACCAGCAGCCGACGTCGGCCAGTACGTTGACCATCAGAACTCGCGCGGGCAGTGCGCGAATGCTAACGTTGACGCCGCTTACCTGGCGAGGGGGCTGACCCCCACACTTCAGCTACGCGCGGGCCGCCTTCGCTGTGGAGTAGGCCCAGTGCAGCCAGGGCAGCAGCGCGGCCACATCGCCGGGTTCCACTGTTGCGCCGCACCAAATACGGATGCCCGACGGTGCCGTGCGATAGCTTGCGATGTCGTGCGCCACCTTTTCCTTGTCGAGCGGCTTCAGCATATCTTTGACGAAGGCAAGTTGCGCATCCTCTGGCATCGCCAGCAGCCAGGGGTCCGTGATCTTCAAGCAGACCGACGTGGCCGACCGGGTTTCCTCGCGCGCCGCAAGGAAGTCGATCCAATCGTTAGCCGCCACCCATGTGGCAATGTGATTCAGGCTTTCCTGTGACCGGGCAATTGTACCGCTAACCCCGCCGATGCTTTCCACCCACTTCAGGGCGTCCAGGCAATCTGCCACCGCCAGCATGGAGGGCGTGTTGATGGTTTCCCCGGCAAAGATGCCTGCGCTGAACTTACCCTTGTTTGCCATGCGGAAAATCTTGGGTAGCGGCCAGGAGGGCGTATAGCTTTCGAGCCTCTGCACGGCCCGCGGGCTCAGCACCAGCATGCCATGCGCGGCCTCAGAGCCCAGCACCTTCTGCCAGCTCCACGTAACTACGTCCAGCTTCTCCCAAGGCATCGCATACGCAAATACCGCCGACGTGGCGTCGCAGATCGTCAACCCTTCGCGGTCTGCCGGAATCCAATCGCCGTTGGGAACACAGACGCCTGACGTAGTTCCATTCCACACGAACACAAGGTCCCTTTGACCGTCGTATTGCGCAAGGTCCGGCAGTTCGCCATAAGGCGCTTCAAACACGCGCAGATCCTTGAGCTTCAACTGGCCGGTGGCGTCCTTCAGCCAGTCGCTGCTGAATGCCTCCCAGGCGAACACGTCCACTCCTCGCGCGCCCAGCAGGCTCCACATCGCCATTTCCACGGCGCCGGTATCGCTGGCTGGGACAATGCCTACGTGGTAATCCGCGGGGATCCCCAGTAAGGCCTTGTGCTGGTCAATCACTTCCTTTAACTGCGCCTTCGCGGGCGCGGCGCGGTGGGAGCGGCCAGCCATGGAGGCATCCAGTGCAGCCACGTTCCACCCCGGCCGCTTGGCGCAGGGTCCAGACGAGAAACAAGGGTTCGAGGGCTTTTGTGTCGGCTTTTCAGGCAAGGTGTTCATAGGGGTAAGCGGTACGATCTACAAGGATCTGGCGAGGATTTGCCCTCGCGGATTCATGGTAGCAAAGCCTGCTGGATGCGGGCAGCGCCCACGCCGCCGGCGTATGTGCTGCCCGCCGGATCTCCTGCGTTATAATGGCGAAGCCCGATGGAAGAAAACCACCTCACAGTTCATGGATACTAGAGGATTGGCGAATCGGTCTATACGGGAATGCTTCTGGCGGCTATGGTGTCTCGCGTCCATGGCCGCGTTGTCCGTTTTGCTATTGCTTCCTGCCGGCCACGCAAGCGCGCAAGCCATCCCCCTGTTTGGCCCCGGACCCGCGACGGCTTCCCCCGGTACGAAGGCTTTCCCGCCCAATGGCATGCTTGCGGAACTGCGCAGTCGCGCCATCACGGTGGAGCCCTCCGCGCTTACCGCGTTAAGAAAACTGGCGCAGCCTTCGCTGGCCAAGGCCCATACAGGCCGCACAAATCTTCTGCTCAATCTGTTTCCGGATACCGCATTCGAATTTGACCTGTGGCGCGTAAAACCTACCCACGACGGCGTGGGCACCCAGTGGATGGGCGTTGTGCTGGAACCGGGGGGAGCAACGCGCGCGGGCGATTTCATTCTTACCTGGTATCGGGGCGCACTGGTGGGCTTTGTCCGTCTGGATAGCGGAGAGTATTACCGTATCCACGTGTCCCCATTTGGACCCGGTGAAGTCCGCCAGCTTGCCTACCGCGGCTATGCGGGCGAGCAGCAGGACTACATCGAAGTGCCCCTCCCGCTTGCGAACGCCGCGGACGAAAACGGGGTGGTACGCCGCCAAGGATCCGTAGCCGGGTTCGCAGCCAGGCCCTCCGCATGGATTGCGGAAGCGAGCCAGCCTCAGGATGCTTACTTCGCTGGGGACAATAGCGAGATCGACATCATGCTGGTGTTCACCACGGCTGCCGGGGGATCCGATGAGAGCGTCCGTAACGCGGTGGCCAATTCCTTGGTTTCCGAAGCAAACCTTATCTTTCAAAATAGCGGTGTTGGCATCACGCTGCGCCTTGTCCACACCGTGCAGGTGAACGTGGGCGAAGCTGCAACCATCTGGAGTGCGAGCACTTACTCGCAAACCCTGGCGAACCTTACCGGTCTTGGCGACGGCGTACTGGATTCCATCCACGCGCTTCGTGACCAATACGGCGCTGATCTGGTTGCGATGCTGGCTGCGCCGGTGTACTCCCCCGGCGAGGGCGTCGTGGGCATGGCCTATGTGCTACGAAACGGTGCCGCGGAGTTCGCACCAAGAGCTTTCTCAGTGGTTCATGCGGATTTCGCGGCTGGCCCCTCTTATGTCTTTGCCCATGAAATCGGCCACAATCTTGGCCTAGTGCATGACGTAGACAATGGCGGCGAGGGCGGCGGCATTCTTCCCGACGCCAGAGGCTACCAGCAGAAGCTTCTGCAGCCGGCCTTCTATACGGTGATGGCTTACTCCAGGGGGTGCACGGGATGTGTGAGTATCCCCCACTTTTCCAATCCCAACGTGGACTATAAACTCATCCCTACGGGCGTTTCCAACCAGGCAGACGCCGCCCGCGCCCTGCAGTTCACGCGCGCTTACGCGGCGGAATGGCGGCCGACGTCCACCAATCAGCCCTGCACCTATCAGTTGAGTGGCGACCGGCAGTTTGATTTTCAGGGCGGCGAGTTTGTGGTGGATTTGGTTACGCAACCGGGCTGCCTGTGGACAGCCGCTACTGGCAATTCCTGGATCACGATTGCCGGTGGACCAACTGGCGAGGGTAGCGTTTCCCTGCGTGTGCGGGTAAGCGCCAATCGCACTCCCTTCAGCCGACAAGGCACTTTAGTGGTGGCGGACAAGACAGTGATGGTTACCCAAACGCCGGAACCCTGCACGGTGGACGTCCAGCCGAGGGAACTGAATCTTGGCAATGCCCCTGCCAGCGTCAACTTCGCAGTGACGATGCCCGCGCCTTGCGCCTATGCTGCCGAGTCCCAGGCCAACTGGCTGTTCCTCCAGGGAGGCCAGCAGCACTTTGGGAACCAGACCATCACGGTAGTGGTTACCGCCAACAATAGCGGGTCCGCCAGATTCGGCCTGTTGCGCATCCAGAATGTGACCATCCCCATTCAGCAGAACGCCAATGCTGCACCGTGCGGACTTTCCTGGTTGAATGATTCTTTAACAGTGGGCGCAGTGGAGGGTTCGTATGCGGTGGGCGTGGTGGCGGACCCCGGATGCCGCTGGGAAATTCCACCGCCC
>CAZUAX010000117.1:0-13899 GCA_964618435.1 uncultured Solibacteraceae bacterium | reverse complement strand
CCCGTGTGATGACCTGCCCGGCAATGCGACGGATAGAAACCCGGACGCGTCGCCCCTCTCTTCTCACCCCGGCGCTTCGAGCCCGCAACGTGAAAAACGCCCGAGCTGGCCTTCTGCCTGCCCGGGCGTTTCTTTTGCTTTGGTTTTGGTTCGCCGCTATTCCACGTCGCCCAACTCATCGGGGATCTCTTCGTTGAGAGAACCCGCCGTGTAGAAGGAGCGCGCTTCCTCGTCGTAGCCGGGAATGCCTTCCAGCAATCCTGGTTCCTGCACTTCCGGCTCTTCCAGTTCTTCACCTGCAATCCGGATGTCGCGGTAGTATTCGAGACCCGTTCCGGCAGGGATCAGCCGACCCATGATCACGTTTTCCTTAAGGCCGCGGAGGTAGTCCACCTTGCCGTTGATGGCGGCTTCGGTGAGGACTCGCGTGGTCTCCTGGAAGCTGGCTGCGGAGATGAAGCTCTCGGTAGAAAGCGACGCCTTGGTAATGCCGAGCAGCAGGGGGGTACCCAGCGCAGGATTCAGGCTCTCTGCCATCGCGCGGTCGTTTTCCTCGCGGAACTTGAAGCGGTCCACTACTTCGTCCGGAAGGAAGTCCGTATCGCCGATGTCGTCGATCTTCACCCAGCGCATCATCTGGCGAACGATGGTCTCGAGGTGCTTATCGTTAATGTTCACACCCTGCAGGCGGTACACTTCCTGCACTTCGTTCACGAGATAACGCTGCAATTGCGTCTCGCCCAGCACACTCAGAATGTCGTGCGGGTTAAGCGGGCCATCCATCAGCGGATCACCAGCCTTCACACGCTCGCCGTCCTGCACGTTGATATGCACACCACGGGGGAACACATACTCGCGCTCGTCGCCGTTATCGCCAACGACGGAGAGACGCCGCTGGCCCTTGACGATTTCACCGAAGCGCACAAGGCCGTTGATCTCCGCAATGATGGCGGTTTCGCGAGGCTTGCGGGCCTCGAAGAGTTCCACCACACGCGGAAGACCACCAGTGATGTCCTTCGTCTTGGTGGTTGCTCGGGGAATCTTCGCAAGCACGTCACCGGCGTGGACCTCTTCGCCGTTATGCACCACAAGGTGGGCATTGGTTGGCATGAGGTACCGCTTTTCCTCGCCCTTGTGCTGGCCCTTAATCACCATTACAGGAACGCGGTTGCGGTTTTCCAGACTCTCGACAATCACCCATTGAGAGAGGCCGGTGATTTCGTCGGTCTGCTCCTGGATGGTTTCTCCTTCCACCATGTCTTTATAGTGGATGGTGCCGCTGATTTCCGTGAGGATTGAGAAAGCAAAGGGATCCCATTCCAGAAGAATCTGGTTTGGCTCCACGCGGTCTCCATCCGCCACATTGATCTTCGCGCCGTACACAACCGGGTAGCGTTCACGCTCACGACCCTTGTCGTCCACGATGCCGAGGATACCGTTGCGGTTCATGGCAACGAGGTTTCCGCGCTTGTCGCGAACGGTAACGATGTCGATGAATTTCGCGAAACCACCGAAACGCGTATCCTGGGTGGACTGTTCACTCACCCGGCTAGCCGCGCCACCGATGTGGAAGGTACGCATTGTAAGCTGCGTACCAGGCTCACCAATGGATTGCGCCGCAATCACGCCCACCGCTTCGCCGCGCTCGACGAGACGTCCGGTAGCAAGGTTGCGTCCGTAGCAAAGCTGGCACACACCCCTACGGCTTTCGCAGGTAAGCACGGAACGGATCTTCACCCGTTCAATGCCCGCTGCCTGAATGGCCGAAGCGAGATCTTCCGTAATCTCGTGATTCACCTTGACGATGATGTTGCCTTCATAGTCGTAGAGATCTTCGAGCGTAACGCGGCCGACAATGCGGTCACGCAGAGGCTCAATGATTTCGCCGGACTCGATGATCGGCTCCACATAGATGCCGTTGACCGTACCGCAATCGTCTTCGGTGATGATGACATCTTGCGCTACGTCCACCAGGCGGCGGGTAAGGTAACCGGAATCCGCCGTCTTAAGCGCGGTATCCGCCAAACCTTTGCGTGCACCGTGCGTGGAGATGAAGTACTGCAGCACGTTCAGGCCTTCACGGAAGTTCGCCGTGATGGGCGTTTCGATAATTTCGCCCGAAGGCTTGGCCATCAATCCGCGCATTCCCGAAAGCTGGCGAATCTGCTGCTTGGATCCGCGGGCACCGGAGTCCGCCATGATGTAAATCGGGTTGAGGTAACGTCCGGTGTGGTCGTCATCCTCCATCACCTTGAACATCTCATCAGAGACGCGCTCGGTGACTTTCGACCAGATTTCGATGATCTTGTTGTAGCGCTCACCCTGGGTGATCGCACCGTCCTGGTACTGCTGCTGGACCTCCATCACCTCTTGCTCGGCCTTGCCAACAAGGATCGGCTTGGACTTGGGCACAACCATGTCATCGATGCCAATGGAGATGCCGGCGCGTGTGGCATAGAGGAAGCCGAGCTTCTTGATTTCATCCAGCATCGTCACGGTGGTTTGCAACCCGGAGTGCAGGTAGCAATACTGGACAAGCTGCGTGGAGCCCTTCTTCTTCAGCAGGCCGTTGATGTATGGCATGCTGTCGGGCAGCACATCGTTGAGGATCACACGGCCCACCGTGGTATCCATGTACTGCTTGTTGAACTCAATGGGCTGCGTGTGGAGAATGTTCTGGGTGTCGAATGCGTTTACCAGATCCACCACGCGGCCGGTATGGCGCAACTTAATGGGGGTCAGCGTCTCCACCTCGCCCATTTCCAGGGCGATAAGGACATCTTCCATGCTGGCAAAGGTGCGGCCTTCGCCTTTGGTTCCCTTGCGTGCCTTGGTGAGGTAGTAAAGGCCCAACACCATATCCTGTGTGGGTACCGTGATGGGTGCGCCGTGCGCCGGAGACAGAATGTTGTTTGAAGACAACATCAGGGTAGCCGCTTCAATTTGCGCTTCAGGCGAGAGTGGCACGTGAACGGCCATCTGGTCGCCATCAAAGTCCGCGTTAAAGGCGGTACACACCAGCGGATGGATCTTAATCGCCTTACCTTCCACCAAAACCGGCTCAAAAGCCTGGATACCCAGGCGGTGCAGCGTGGGAGCGCGGTTGAGCAGGATGGGGTGATCCTTAATCACCTCTTCGAGGATGTCCCAAACCACGGGATCCTGTTGCTCAACCAGTTCCTTAGCCTGCTTGATGGTGGTGCAGTGGCCACGCTGTTCCAACCGGTGGTAGATGAACGGCTTAAACAGTTCCAGGGCCATCTTCTTGGGAAGACCGCACTGATGCAGTTTGAGCTCAGGGCCGACGACAATCACAGAGCGGCCCGAGTAGTCCACACGCTTGCCGAGGAGATTCTGACGGAAACGCCCCTGCTTGCCTTTGAGATTATCGGAGAGTGATTTCAGCGGACGATTATTGGCGCCCCGCAGCACGCGGCCGCGGCGTCCGTTGTCGAACAACGCATCGACGGCTTCCTGCAGCATGCGCTTTTCATTGCGAACAATGACGTCCGGCGCATGCAGTTCCATCAGCTTCTTCAGCCGGTTGTTGCGGTTGATTACACGACGGTAGAGGTCATTGAGATCACTGGTGGCAAACCGCCCGCCATCGAGGGGCACCAGTGGACGCAGTTCCGGCGGAATCACCGGCAGCACATCTAGAATCATCCACTCTGGCTTATTGCCGCTCTTCCGGAAGCTTTCGGCCACGCGCAGGCGCTTGGCCAGTTTGATCTTTTTCTGGTTGGAGTTCTCGCCCCGCATGTCCTCGCGAATCATCACGCTGAGGGCTTCCACATCCACCTTGCGCAGCAATTCCTTAATGCCTTCGGCACCCATCATGGCCACAAACTTGCCACTGGTTTCGGGTTCCGCTTCAAGCTGCCGCTTTCTTTCGTCGGTGATCACTTCACCGGCGCGCAACTCAGTCACTTCGCCAGGGTCCACCACAACGTACGCTTCGAAATAGAGCACGCGCTCAAGTTCGCGGAGCGTAATGTCCAGCAGGTAGCCAATGCGGCTGGGCAGTCCCTTAAAGAACCACACATGCGAACAGGGGCTGGCGAGTTCGATATGGCCCAGACGCTCGCGACGCACACGCGAGAGCGTTACTTCCACACCGCACTTATCGCAGATTACACCGCGATACTTCATGCGCTTGTACTTGCCGCAGAGGCACTCCCAGTCAGTGACGGGACCGAAAATGCGGGCGCAGAACAAACCATCCCGCTCCGGCTTAAAGGTGCGGTAGTTGATGGTTTCGGGCTTGGTGACCTCACCATGCGACCAGCTTCGAATTTTCTCCGGCGATGCAAGACTGATCCGGATGGAATCGAAGTCGGCGATCATGTTCGCGCGATCATAGGGAGAGGATCGGTACAAGATGTGCCTCCTGAGCTCGTTAGACGGTTCCTGGGTTGCGATTTCCCGGGGCTGGCTTTATTCCAATCCGCGCAGTCCCCAGGTTCCGCATCTGCCTGTTTCTTACTGCACTTCCCATACCGAAGCAGGGGAAGTCCCCCGGCCAGCCGTCTAAGCGGGCCGGGGTAGGTAACTAGTCCGCTGCGAGAGCGGTATCAATGATCTCCGTGGGTGTCTTCATCAGTTCCACATCCAGACACAGGCTCTGGAGTTCGCGGATGAGGACGTTGAAGCTCTCCGGCACGCCGGGTTCGGCTGCCGCTTCACCCTTGACGATGGCCTCATAAATCTTGGCACGGCCATACACGTCGTCGGACTTGGCGGTTAGCAGTTCCTGGAGAATGTAAGCCGCTCCATAAGCTTCCAGTGCCCACACCTCCATTTCGCCGAAGCGCTGACCGCCGAACTGAGCCTTGCCACCCAACGGCTGTTGGGTGATGAGCGAGTAAGGCCCGATGGAGCGTGCGTGGATCTTGTCATCCACCAGGTGCGAGAGCTTCAGCATGTAGATGTAGCCGACGGTAACCGGCTGCTCAAACATGGATCCGCTCATGCCGTCAAAAAGACTGATCTTGCCAGAAGTGGGCAGCCCCGCCTTGTCAAGTTCGCCCTTAATGTCGGCTTCCGAAGCACCATCAAACACAGGAGTCGCGTAGTGGAAGCCCAAGGCCGCCGCGGCCCATCCCAAGTGGGTTTCAAGGACCTGTCCGACGTTCATGCGGCTAGGTACACCGAGGGGGTTCAGCACAATCTCCACCGGCGTTCCATCCGGCAGATAAGGCATATCCTCCTCAGGAACAATCCGTGCGATGACACCCTTATTGCCATGGCGGCCCGCCATCTTGTCGCCCACGGACAGCTTGCGCTTCATGGCCACATAGATTTTCACCATCTTGATGACACCGGGTGGCAGTTCGTCACCCTTCTTCAGTTTGGCGATCTTCTCTTCGGTGATCTTTTCGAGGACGGAGATCTGCCGCGAGGTCATCTCCTCGATTTCATCGATTTGCTCATTCAGACGCGGATCGCGGTCCTTCAACTTCACACGCTTCAGATCGCGGGCACGGAGGCTTTCCACCACTTCGCGATCCATCTGCAGGCCCTTGCTGGCAAGCTTCTTATTGGTCTTCTCGTCGTGCAAGTCGGCCTGGATTTCCATGCCGCCCAGCAACTTCAGAAGGCGTTTTGCGCGTTCGTCATTCAGAATTCGCTTTTCGTCTTCGAGGTTCCGATATAACCGCATCCGCTGGATTTCAAAAATCTGGCGAGAGCGCTCATCTGGTTCAGCGCCCTTGCGAGCAAACACCTTCGCGTCTACCACCACACCCTCAATACCAGGCGGGCAGTACAGCGAAGCATCCTTCACGTCGCCGGCCTTCTCGCCAAAGATAGCCCGCAACAGCTTTTCTTCCGGGGTGAGCTGGGTTTCGCCCTTCGGCGTTACTTTGCCCACCAGGATGTCGCCCGGCTTCACATTTGCGCCGATGCGGATGATGCCGCTTTCGTCCAGGTTCCGCAGGAAGCCCTCTGCGATATTCGGAATATCGCGCGTGATTTCCTCGGGACCCAATTTCGTATCACGGGCTTCAATGTCAAACTCTTCGATGTGAATCGAGGTGTAGTAGTCATCGCGGACAAGCTTTTCGCTCACCACAATCGCATCCTCGAAGTTGTAGCCGCGCCAAGGCATGAAGGCCACAAGTACGTTGCGTCCGAGAGCCAGTTCCCCTAGTTCGGTGCAGGGTCCATCGGCAAGCACGTCCCCTTTGCGCACTCGCTGGCCAAGTTTGACAATCGGCTTTTGAGTAATGCAGGTGTTCTGGTTCGAACGTTTGAACTTTGTGAGCGTGTAAATGTCCGCGCCTACTTCGCGGGACATCTGGCCTTCGTGAGCGGCCCCTTCCACACGAACAATAATGCGTTCACTATCAACGGAGTCCACAATACCAGGACGCTTACAGGTCACCACCGCGCCGGAATCGCGAGCCGTCACGCCTTCCATACCGGTACCCACATAGGGAGCCTCAGCCCTCAGCAGAGGCACGGCCTGCCGTTGCATGTTCGAACCCATCAGGGCGCGGTTTGCGTCATCGTTTTCGAGGAACGGGATCAAGCTGGCGGCGACAGACACCAACTGTTTCGGACTCACGTCCATATACTGCACGTTGTCACGGGTCTGCAGACTAGAGTTTCCGGCCAACCGGGCGTTCACCAGTTCCTGCGCAATCTGCTCGTTTTCATCTAGCTGCACGTTCGCCTGGGCGATCGTGAAGCGATCTTCCTCCCACGCGGAAAGGTAGTCGCAGTATGCGTCATACTCGGCGGGCTGCGCGGTATCCGGCAGCTTCGCGTTGATTGCCACCATCTCGGTGCGCGGCATAATATCGCCCACCTTCACCTTGGCCTCGCCTGGATGGGTAACGATTACCGTATCGAGGACCTGATTCTTGTCCACCTTGCGATATGGGCTTTCAATAAACCCATAGTCGTTGATCCTCGCAAAACAGGAGAGCGAGGAAATCAGGCCGATGTTAGGACCTTCCGGCGTTTCAATCGGGCAGACGCGCCCGTAGTGGGTAGCATGCACGTCACGCACTTCGAAGCCCGCGCGCTCTCTGGAGAGACCACCGGGTCCAAGTGCGGAAAGACGACGCTTATGGGTGATCTCGGAGAGCGGATTGGTCTGATCCATGAACTGCGAAAGCTGGCTGGAACCAAAGAATTCACGGATCGCCGCCATTACCGGCTTAGCGTTCACCAGGTCATGCGGCATGGCTGTCGACATTTCCTGGTAAACCGACATCTTTTCTTTGATCGCGCGCTCCATGCGGACAAGACCGATGCGGAACTGATTTTCCAGCAACTCGCCTACTGCACGAACACGACGATTACCCAAGTGGTCGATATCATCGACGTTTAGCGGGACTGCCTTCCGGCTCTTGCCCTCACCAACAAACGCTTGGCCGCGACGCAGCTTAAGCAGATAGTTGATGACCGAGTAAAAATCTTCGGCATCAAGCGTCCGCTTGTCGAACGAAGTGTGCTCCGCGTTGTCGTGGATCTTGATGTTGAACTTCATGCGACCGACACGCGAAAAGTCGTACTTACGCGGGTCAAAGAACATGCCCTGGAAGAGCTGTGTGGCAGTGTCCACGGTCGGCGGGTCGCCAGGTCGCAGCTTGCGATAGATCTCAAGAAGCGCGTCGTTTTCAGCCTTCACCGGATCTTTACGCAGGGTATTGGAAATTACCGGGCCAACTTCGTCTTTCTCAGGGAAGAAGATTTCAATGTCGGAGATGCCCGCTTCCGCGATGGCGGAAGCGACATTGGCGGTGAGTTCCTGATTGGCCTCCGCCAAAACTTCACCGGTCTCCATGTCGATGACATCGGCCAGCACAAAGGCGCCTTCGAGATCACCAAACTCAACCTCTACATCCTGAATTCCGGCCTTGCGGGCTTCCTCAAGGCTGTTCATGTTCAGCTTGCGACCCTGCGGAATCACCACGTCACCCTTTGCATTGGTGACCGGACGGGTGAGCTTCCTGCCGGCCAAGCCGTCGGAAATCTGCCAGAAGAAACGGCCACCGTCCATCCGCAGTTTTTCCGCGCGGTAGAAATTCCGGAGAATCGACTCGTCGGTTTTCAGGCCAAGGGCACGCAGGAAAACGGTGCCGTAGAACTTACGCTTACGGTCGATACGGACATAGAGGAGGTTTTTGCCGTCGTACTCAAACTCAACCCAGCTGCCCCGATACGGAATGATTTTGCCGAGGTAGCCAATGGGCTGCAGTTTTTCGAAGAAAACGCCAGGCGAGCGGTGCAACTGGCTGACGATGACGCGCTCAGTGCCATTGATGATGAACGTGCCGTTATCCGTCATCAAGGGCACTTCACCAAAGAACACTTCCTGCTCTTTGATGTCGCGCACCGATCGCTCGCCCGTTTCCGGATCTTTATCGTAAACGGTAAGGCGAATCGTGACCTTCAGAGGGGCAGCATACGTCATGCCACGCTCTTCACAATCCGGCTCATCGTACTTTAACTGCAGGCCTACGGGATCGCCACAGCGGTTGCAGAAGGTCACCACATTACGATTGGCCGTGGCGCACTTATGGCAAATGATGTCGCCAGGATGAAACGGATCAGTCCGGACAGTGGCACCACAATTGGTACAAGTGGAACGCAGGTGATGAAGGCCCTTCAGGTGCCCGCACTTGCACTCCCAGTTGCCAATGGCGTAGTCCACGAAATCCAACTGGCTAAGGCCCCGGAAATCCGTGATGGGAAACACGGAAGTGAACACACTCTGCAGACCCAGGTCATCACGCTCAGCTGGAAGCAGATCCATTTGCAGGAACTTTTCATATGAGCGTTTCTGCACCTCGATGAGGTTTGGAATGGGAATGGTGGTCTTGATTCTGGAGAAATCCACGCGCTGGCGAATAGTACCAGGGGCAGGCTGCTGCATGCTTCACTCCTCTCGAAAACGGATGGCACTGAGCGTCCACAAGGGCGCTAGGCGAGTACAATGGCGCTGTGCATGGCGCGACGGTGAGAGCTTTTCCGCGGAAACTCTCCCGATTGAGGGCGCGATGCATAATGTCTAGAGAAATACGAGCGACTGCCGATTCCACCGAGCCCCAGAACGGACGGCCGATGAGTCAGCGAAAAGGAGCAGCGTTGGATGAGGGATCCTCGAATAAGTTGCTCCAATGAATACACGACGAGCGGGGCACAATACAAAAGATTGTTGTTGCAGCCGGGCACAGACTGCCTTTCAGAATAACCTAGCAATGATGGCCCAGTCAAGGCAGGGCCGAAAAGTAGAAGCACCACTCTGAGCCGAAAAGAGCGCCCGGCCCGCGCCAGGCGGGTCCGGACGCAATTTCTTAACAGAGAGCGGGAAAAGCAAACCAGCGAACGGGAAGCTATTTCACTTCAACGACAGCGCCAGCTTCTTCCAGCTTCTTCTTGACTTCTTCTGCTTCCTGCTTGGTGACGCCTTCCTTCACTGGCTTCGGCGCGCCATCTACCAGGTCCTTGGCTTCCTTCAAGCCGAGGCTGGGGATTATCTCACGCACCACCTTAATGACGCCAATCTTCTTCGCACCGCCATCCTTCAAGATCACGGTGCACTCGGTCTGCTCTTCAACCGGGGCAGCCGCAGCGCCCGCGCCAGGGGCCGCCACTGCTACGGAAGCAGCAGCCGCAGAAACACCTAAACGCTCTTCGAGCAGTTTCACCAGCTCGGAGGCCTCCAGCAGCGTAAGGCCCTGAATTTGCTCCGCAATTGCTTGAATATCAGCCATTTCCCTTTTCTCCAATCTCAACCGAAATTATGTGCTTACAGCAACGGCCGCAAGTCTGCGAAGCCCTATGCCGATTTGAACTTGTTTTCCTGTACGCCCTGATCCACCACAACGGCGAGATTGCGCCCTACGCCATTCAAGGTGCGCGCCAGCATGGTAGCTGGTGCGTTGATCATATACAGGAGCTTCGAGAACAACTCTTCCTTGGACGGCAAGTCAGCCAAAGCCTTGACTTCCGCCATGTTGATGACACGCCCCTCCACCACGCCAGCGCGGAAGGTGTAGGTCGGCGTCTCTTTTGCAAACTTTGACAGCGCTTTGGCCAGAGCAACTGGATCGGCGTGGGTATAGGCCACCGACGTCATGCCCTTTAATTCCTTCAGCGCCGACTCGGACGGCGTCCCCTGGGAGGCCAGCGCAGCGATGTTGTTCTTTACAACTTTGTAGTTACCGCCCGCATCACGAATGGTTTTCCGGAGAGCAAAATCCTGCTCCACCGTCATCCTTTCGTAGCCGCCGATGATGATACTGGGCGCCTGCTGCAGTTCCGAGCGCAGCGCCTCAAGATCTTTCTTTTTGTCTTCCTTGCGTTTCATGGGGTCCCCGCAGTGCAGCTTGTCCGGTGCTAGATAGTTTTGGCGTTAAACGACGTGACGTCGAGCATCACTCCCGGCCCCATCGAAGTCGAAATGGCACCGGTCTTCACATATTTGCCCTTGGCAGCCGCAGGCTTGGCACGAACGACCGCACCAATCAACGTAGTGGCATTGTCCAGGAGTTTGTCGTGATCGAAACTCACCCGACCCACCGCGGCATGAACGATTCCCGTCTTGTCGACACGGAACTCCACCTTGCCGGCCTTAATTTCCTTCACTGCGGATACGACATCCGCAGTAACTGTCCCCGTCTTGGGGTTAGGCATAAGCCCACGAGGGCCAAGCAATTTGCCGAGCTTACCAATGGACCGCATCATATCGGGAGTCGCGACGATGGCTTCGTAATCCAGCCAGTTCTCTGCCTGAATCTTGGTGACCATTTCTTCGCCGCCAGCAAAATCGGCACCTGCTTCGAGGGCTTCCTTCACTTTGTCGCCGGATGCAATCACCAGGACCCGCTTCACCTTGCCGAGACCATGGGGCAGCACCACCGTGCCACGCACCATTTGGTCCGCGTGACGCGGATCCACACCGAGGCGCAAGTGCACCTCAAGAGCTTCGTCAAACTTGGCAAAGCGAATCTTTTGCGCAAGCGCAATCGCCTCTGCCAATTCGTAAGGACGATCCTCTACCTGAGCGGCCGCAGCCTGAAATTTTTTGCCTGGTTTTCGTGCCATCGTTCCTCACTGGTCCGAGCGGCTACAGTCTAGATGCTGCAGCCTCCCATTGAGCGCGGTTGGGCTTAGAATGCCCAACCTTTTGAGTATACATGAAGAAGGTGTGCTGCGCAAGAACTAATCGATTACATCGATGCCCATACTGCGAGCGGTGCCTCGTACGCTGCGTTTGGCGGAATCTACATCAAAGCAATTGAGGTCCGGCATCTTGATTCGGGCAATCTCATCCACCTGAGCTTCCGTAATTTGGCCCACCTTATTCTTGTTGGGCTCTGGAGAACCCTTGGCCAGTCCAAGCGCTTTCTTGATCAGCACGGGCACCGGGGGCGTCTTCGTGATGAACGTAAACGACCGGTCGCTGAAAATGGTAATGACTACCGGAATAATCAGTCCTGCCTGGTCGGGAGCTGAAGTTCGCGCATTAAAGGCTTTGCAGAACTCCATGATGTTGACGCCCTGCGGACCAAGCGCGGTTCCTACAGGAGGAGCGGGGGTTGCCTTGCCGGCTGGAATTTGCAGCTTCACGCTGCCTGTGACTTTTTTCGCCATCGTCTCTTCTCTTCTCTATTCCCGGCCGCCCGCAAAACGGAACCTGCCGGATGGTTGAATCCCTTGACAGACCCTCGCCCTTAGGCGATTTTCTCTACCTGCAGAAAGTCGAGTTCTACCGGCGTGGAGCGACCAAAAATGGTAACCATGACGCGCAGCGTATTTCGTTCGGGGTTGATTTCGTCCACCTTCCCCGAGAAGTTCGCGAATGGGCCATCCACAATGCGCACGGTTTCGTTCTTGTCGAAGCTGAGCTTCGGACGCGGACGTTCCGCTGCGGTGGACTGCCGGAACAAGATGGAGTTCACTTCAGTAGCGGTGAGTGGGACAGGCTTGCCGCCACCACCAATGAAGCCCGTCACTCGCGGAGTATTTTTCACCTGGTGCCAGAGATCGTCGTCCATCTCCATTTGCACCATCACATAGCCGGGGTAGAGCAGTCGCTTGCTTGTAACCTTCTTGCCGTTCCGCATTTCCACCACTTCTTCAGTGGGAATCAGAATCTGGCCCAGACGCTCGGCAAAACCAAAAGCTTCCGCACGCGTCCGCAAGCTCTCAGACACCTTGTTCTCAAAGCCTGAGTAGGTGTGAATGATGAACCAATTCATCAGCGGATTTTCGTCGTAGGCGGGTGTCTCTTCCGCACTTTCCGCCTCAGCTTCATCCGCCGCGGGATCTCCCGCAACGGGAGCTACACCATCTTGGCGATCACTTTCTTCCTGGAGATCGCCCGCAGCGGCGGTGATGTCTTCACTTGGCTCTTCCGCCCAAGTTCCGTCGATTGGAAGCGCAAAATCGTGTTCTTCGCCAGCCTCCTCCGCAGATTCGCCAGGCAGACCCTCAGGAGAATTGCTCTTGAGGGTTGCAGAATCAACGACATCGCCGGAAGGGATCTCAGTAGTGCTTTCGCCATCCGAAGAGTCAGCGTCTTCTACTGGCACGTTCGCTGGATTTTCGTCTGGTGTCGACAATTCAGACTTTGGCGTTTCGGATTGGCCATCCGCGGCTTCGTTGTTCGGCATTTCGTCAAATGGGTTCATGTTCGATCCAGGCCTTCCGCCAAGCCGCATCAGCCAACCCGGCATTCCCGGCAACATACAACGGCTGCAAATGTTGTCGCAGTCACCATTTCCAACACTAACTTCGCTTCACCAGAGGCACTCGTGCGCCGGTGGGCTTCAGTATTCCAGCCCTCAAGAAAGTCACCATCAGGAACAAGAGGACAAATCAGAGCTACTTCGTAAAGAAGTCGATCAGGGAATTTATCCCACGCCCTAACGCCAAATCCACCACCGCAAAAAAGCCAGCGAACAGAAAGACGCATGCGATCACCACCAGCGTGGTAGCCTGCACCTGCTTGCGGGCAGGCCAAGTCACTTTACGCATTTCGGTGCGCAGTTCGTCTATATAGTCGCGAACTCGCTGAATGATATTGGGCTGCGCTTCAGCCATCGCTTTGGTTCCCATGGTCCCCTATCCGCCAGACTTACCGACCCCGGCGACTTCAATCCGAAACAACCGTTCCTCAACCTAGCAATCGCTTTCTGCGACACTCGCCGGCAACACACACTCACACCGGGTTGAGCAAAACAAATTTTGCTGCCGCTCGCTGTCGCGAGTCTCCCTCCGGCGTTCGCCGTAAACCAGTAACCTCTGAGGAAGAATGGCAGGGGCGGCAGGAATCGAACCCGCACTAGCGGTTTTGGAGACCGCCGTTCTACCGTTGAACTACGCCCCTACGTATACGACCCGAAGCTTACGTTGGGCCGAAAATGTTCCGATCGTGATCAGTTCAGGGCATCAGTTAATCGATACCCACTCTTGAGTTTACTGTAATTTCTCACAGCAGGTCAGGCTGGAGGCGCGTTCCACCTCTAGCCACATAGCTGGAAAGCTATTTGGTCTCACGAAAAATCGTGTGCCGGCGCAAAACTGGATTGTATTTTTTCAACTCCAGTTTCTCAGTAGTCTTTTTCTTGTTCTTGGTTGTGGTATACAGGCGCAGTTTCGTTTCCGTGCACTGCAGCGTGATGATATCTCTTGGCATTTGTCCGCTCCTTTTCGCCTTTCCAGCACTCGCCTAGCCAGATATCACCTTTCCAGATTGGCGATTCCAGATTGGCTCTTTCGGATTTGACTTTCCGAGCATTGCCCGTCGGGTCTTCCTACGTCCACAGTGGAATGCCGGGCGCACCTGGTTGAGGCAGCACCCGGTCCACATTTTCGCGGAAACGCTAGTCGACGATTTCCGTCACAGTGCCCGCGCCCACCGTGCGGCCGCCTTCGCGG
>CAZUAX010000116.1:12502-13945 GCA_964618435.1 uncultured Solibacteraceae bacterium | reverse complement strand
TGCCGACAACGGTGGTGGGCCTGGTGGTCCACATTGCTGAGCATACGCAGCGCCATGTGGGGCAAGCCATCACCACGGCCAAGTTTGCGCGGTTACATCCGGGTGGGGATTCCTAGCCGCGGTTCTGCTCAATCAACTTCTGGTAGAACGCTTCGTATTGCGGCACAATGGTGTCCGAAGAAAAACGGGTCACTGCCGTGTCTCTGCCGCGTGTCGCAAACTGCTGGTAAAGCTGCTTGGACGAGAGCAGTTCCACGACCCTGGCTGCCATTGCGTCTGTATCCCCCACATCGCACAGGAATCCGTCCTTGCCGTGCGTAATCACCTCAGGGATACCACCCACATTGGTTGCCACGGCAGGAATGCCGCAGGCCATTGCCTCCAGCGCCACCAGTCCAAAGGCTTCGAGTTCGCTGGGCAGCAGCAGCAAATCTGCTTGTGCCATCAGGCTGGCGATGTCGCTCCGCTTGCCGGGAAAGTCCACTGCCTCGGCAACCCCCAGTTCTTGAGCCAGTCTCTCCGCGGGTCCCCGGTCTGGCCCATCGCCTACCATCCACAAGCGAGCAGGAATGCGCTCACGCACTTTTGCCAGGACGTGCACGCAGTCCAGCGTCCGCTTCACCGGACGGAAGTTGGAAACATGCACCAGGACCGGTTCCACGTTATGGTGCTCCGCCGGACGATAGCGATCGAGATTCACGGAGTTGTAGATCACCTGCACTGGCTTCGCAATGTCGAAGACCGTCTTCATGCGTTCGCACAGATTACGGCTTACGGCGGTGACACCGTCGGATTGCTCAATCGCAAACTTGGTGATCAGGAAGTAGGAGCGGTCAGTCCCCACCAGCGTGATATCTGTGCCGTGCAGGGTGGTGGCAATGGGCACATGGATGCCGCGTGATGCCAAGATCCCCCTCGCCAGATAGGCCGAGATGGAGTGGGGGATGGCGTAGTGCACGTGTAGCACGTCCAATGCATAGCGTTCGGCCACCTCCGCCATTCGGGAGGCCAGCGCCAAGGTGTACGGTGGATACTGGAACAAAGGATAGGTGGCCACTTCCACCTCGTGGTAATGCACCCGGTCCAGGGAAGTATCCAGACGGATGGGGTTCGCATACGTGATGAAGTGGACCTCGTGACCGCGCTGTGCCAGTTCCTGGCCCAGTTCGGTGGCCACGATGCCGCTGCCGCCATAAGTGGGGTAACAAGTAATGCCAACGCGCATGGAGTGCCTTTTCTGAGCCGAGAACTTCAAGGGAAGATGCCAGTGCCAATCTCGGATATTCCGATTCCGAATCTGCCCGTACTCGTGATTGTTTCGCATCCCGATGACGAAACGCTAGGGTGTTCCCATCTGCTGCTGCGCCACCCGGGGCAATGCCATATCCTTCACACCACGAACGGGGCGCCCCTGGAGGAGCGCTTCTGGCAGCAGGCAGGGGC
>CAZUAX010000116.1:0-12402 GCA_964618435.1 uncultured Solibacteraceae bacterium | reverse complement strand
TCCGTTACTTCTCCGTGTTGCTGATGAGCGTGCCGAAGCGCTTGCCAATCGCCAATGCAGGGTCAAGCGGCACGTCTACAGGCACGCAGTCGCTGGGAATGGAGATCGCCGGGCGCGGAGCAATCTGCTTGCCGGTGAAGCCAGGCAGCCACTCGCGCTGAGCTTCCAGCATCTCCGTGCACATGCGCCGGATCTCATCCAAGGTGCACACCGCGGCCGAAAGCGGGTCCAGCGCCGCCGCCTGCATCACAAGTTCCGGGTTGCTGGTAAGCGCGGCTTCCGCGGTAAGCAACTGGACGTTGATATTGGTCATGCACAGTACGGCACATTGCGGCGGCAGTTTCCCGATCACCGTGGGATGCAGGCCGGTGTCGTCGGCGAAGGTAGGCACCTCCACGCAACATCCATCGGGCAGGTTCTGGATGTAGCCGTCGTTGCGCACGTTCCCCATGAATCGGAAGGGGCGGCCCGTGGCCACAGCCTCCATAATCCACGAGCAGTACTCCACGCTGCGCGGCTCCAGCGCGGTGCTTTCAAATTGCAGCGGGTCGTGCGTGGCGTAATAGTCAGACACGGTGCGGCACCAGGAATAGTAGGCGCCTGTTTCCCCTCCGAAGCTGGGTTCGTCACAGTAGGTGTCAAGCGCGGCCTTTGACTTGCGGAACCAGGGGACGTACTCGCTGAGGTGGCCGGTGGATTCCGTCATGAAATAGCCAAAGTGCCGGAAGACCTCGCCGCGCACTTTCTCATTCTTGTAAAACTCGGGGCGCTCAAAGAGTTCGCGCAATTGCGGGTAAAGGTCGCGTCCTTTGTGCTGCAGCGTGAGAAACCAGTCCATGTGATTGATGCCGCCGCAGGTGTAGCTGATCTCGTCCTTGGGAACGGCGCAGTAGCGGGAAATCAGGTCCAGTGTAGTCTGCACTCCGTGGCAGAGCCCCACGAAGGGTACCGGGCTCGCCTTGCCCAGCGCCAGACAGTTGGCGGCCATGGGGTTGGCGTACTGGAGCATGATGGCCCCGGGCTTGGCCACCGCTTCCATGTCGCGGGCGATGTCCACAAGCAGAGGGATGGACCGTAGTCCGCGGAAGATGCCGCCCGGCCCCAGCGAGTCCGCGATGCACTGATCAATCCCGTACTTCAGCGGAATCTTGTAATCGAGTTCGAAGGCATCCACGCCACCCACCTGCACCATTACCACCACGAAGTCCGCGTCGCGGATGGCTTCCCGCCGGTCCAACGTCGCCCACACCGTGGCGGGCAAGTCGTTGTCGCGGACCATGCGTTTGGCGAAGTCTTCCATCGCCCTCAGTTTCGGTTCCGTGCGCGACATCAGAGCCACTTCGCAATCGGCCAGCGCGGGAGTGGCCAGGATATCGTTCAGCAGTGTGCGGCAGAAGACAATGCTGCCTGCGCCGATCATCGCAACCTTGCGTGCCATGGGACTACCCTCCAGGTGGTATCTCTATCGCTTGGCCGTATCCTATCACCGCCTGCCACCTCCTTATGTTGGGGATCCAAAGTGCTACACCGGCTCGATACGGATACGTCCGAAGGTGACGTCAGAGATGTGTGCTACCAACAGGGCGCTACCGCTGGGGAAGTCGTCCACTGGCTGCGTGTTGGGTTGCCTTTCTGTCCACGCTGTTGCTGGGCTGATCGAAATCCAGGCGTTGAGCAAGTACTTCTCGGAAAGGGGGATCTGGCCAGAATACGCGTGCGATGTGGATACAATGGCAAGGAGTTCACCGAAACAGGCGAGGGAGGACGAACCAGATGGCAAAACTAGGGTTTCTCGGATTGGGCATTATGGGCTATCCCATGGCCCGTAACTTGTTGAAAAAGGGTCATGAGGTGGCCGTATGGTCCTTCACCTCCAGCAAAACGGCGGCGCTGCAGGCCGAAGCCGGCGCAGTTCCTTGCGCTACCCCGCGAGAGGTAGCCGCGCAGTCCGATGTCATCTTCCTTTGTGTCGGCGACACGGCGATGGCCCAGGATGTGATTCTCGGCAAAGATGGCCTGATTGAGGGTGCCGCCTCTGGAAGTACGATTGTTGATACCTCCACCATCCTGCCGTCAGCCAGCATCGCCATTGCCAACAAACTGGCGGAGAAAAATATCCAGTTTCTTGGAGCACCAGTAACCGGTTCAAAGCCAGGAGCCGAAGGGGGCACGCTCACCTTCATGGTGGGCGGCGACAAGGCCGTCTATGAGAGTGTGAAGCCCTATATGGAAGCGATGGGGTCGAACTTCTACTACTGTGGCGAGCAGGGGGCGGGTCTCCACGCCAAGCTCTCGCAGAACCTGATTCTTTCTAACCTGTTGCAAGCATTCAATGAAGGTATGATTTTGTGCGCGAAAGCAGGGGTCGATCCGGAAATGATGCTCGACATCCTGAACAATAGCGCCGCCCGCAGCGGGTTGGTGGCATTTAAGGCTCCCTATGTCTTTGCCCGGAACTTCGAGACTAATTTTTCCATAAAGTGGATGCACAAGGATGTTGGCCTGATGCTGCAATCCGGAGACGAGCAAGGTGTGCCGCTGCCCCTTACCGGACTCACGCAACAGCTACTAAAGGCTGCAATCGCAGAGGGTTATGGTGATGAGGACATCTGCGCCAGCATCAAGGTCTTAGAGCGCATCACTGGGGTTGAAGTAAAAAAATCCGAAAAACAGTAGATTTGCTATTGCGTTTCCAGGAATCATAGGTTAGTCTTAAATCAAGCCAGGGAGGCAACTCCCACCAAAGCGAGACTAACCTCTAAAGACCCCTGAAGCAACAACCTCCCTGGCACTTTTTAGAGGCTGCTTCCTTCCCGGCAAACGATTCCCAAACGAGATTTCTGGAAACGCAAGCTTTTTGTGCAGAGACGATGTTGTCTGGTACAGTGAGCGCCAATCCGTAGGCAAGAAGCAAAGTTCAAGCTTGGCTTCGAGCCCAACGTGCTAGAATCAAAGGAAATTTGGCGCTATCGTCTAAGGGTTAGGACGGAGCCCTCTCAAGGCTCAAATACGGGTTCGAATCCCGTTAGCGCTACCATGCCTTCAATAACTTACCGGCCTCTTGTTGCCATTTGTTGCCAACCCGAATTTTCGTTAGACAAATTACCGTTCCTAGTCCGAACTCGGAGTGATCAAACCGTCCGGGATCGCCGCCTCGATGACAGTGAACCACCCATCGGCACGCCACCCCTGGATTAGTATTCGCCCGGAGGTGTCATCCTTGCCTGGGGCGCTGCGCGAGTCGATTTTTCTCGGGTGTGCATTCGCGGCAAGGAAGTCAGAGATGGCGCGTTCGATCCGTTGATGGTCATCGAACTCGAAGTGAACAACCCAGACGGTATCGTTGTTGGGCATTGACCAAGTAGCTACCAATTCCGACCGAGCGCTCCACCTCATCGGCCAATCGCCAGCAGCGAGTTTATACGTCTTGTTCGTGGTGAGAATGTCCACATAGCGAACGGAACTCGCTCCAGCAGCCGGGACCACATGCAGTTTCTTTGCCGTTTCAGACCACCCCTGCTCAAACCTCCGAAGCTCGCACGTTGGGAAGGCTATGCGCAGTAGTCTTTTGAATCCCGGCACATGGTCTCCAGGAACCGGAAGGTCATCAATTGACCTTTTGCTGATGCCGGTAGACTCTTGGTCGATCAACGGCATGTACTGCTCGGTGAATGCGAAGCGCCAACGTCTCTCATGAAAGCTGAATTTCCAGTCTCCAGCCTTGAACTTTGGAGCAGCGTAAATGTCGAGCTTGTTGCTCCAAACTCGCCAGACTGATGATCGGCGTCCATCTGTGGCACAAACTCCAAATCGCGCTCCACTCTCACCTTTCTTGGCCATCTGCAACAGCTTATAGCAATTCTGGGGACGGTCACGTTAACTCCCGATCTCCATCCTAGCGCTGGAGCGCACGGCGAAGAATTCACCATCAGGCAAGAAAAAGCCCATATTCGCCACCGAAAGCAGCCCCGGCGGTGGAAAAGCGGAATGGTACTATTCCATTTCCCTAAGCCACTGAGGAAATAATGCTTAGTGGTGATTGGGTAACGGGCTGCGAGGCACATCGCATCGCGTCAGGTGGACCTTGATGTCTCACCCTAACGCCGACTCCGTTAGCTTGCGCCGTGGACAACCAGTGAAGCAGGCCCGCGAGGGCAAGGGCATCCGTCACCACCACGTCCAACCCCAGAGCAGCAAACCGGCGGCGCAGCCACCACTGAGCAGACGCTCCGTAAAAAGCGAATCCCCTTCCTCCTGGTCCGGTCTTCGCGATCTTCGCGCAAAGATTGGGATATCCCACCTGGCCAGGCCCCGGAACGCCCGCGCCGCACCTCCGTATCCCGAGCGTGAGCGAGGGGTCCTCACTGGCTGTTCGCAGTCCACCCCGTCACCGCTATTCCCCGCGCAACCACATACCGGAACTGTGATGCTCCCTAAAAAAATACAACAGCACCGATAGCAATCAACAAGGCCGATACACGCGATCCGAACCGTCCCCTGCGCAGCCTTAGCTCGCGTCCTGCAAATACAAACGGCCATCCGTGCGGCTGCCCCGATTCCCGGAGGTTCAGCCGCGCGGATGGCCGCTTCGCGCAAACAAGGTGTCCTATGCGCTTGCGCGCTTGCCGAGCCTAGCCCTGCGACGCACTCAGCGCCTGGTCCAGATCCCACAACAGATCGTCCAGATCCTCCATGCCAATCGAGAGCCGGATCATGTCGGGCTCTACGCCGGCTGCCTTCTGCTCCACAAGGCTCAATTGCTGGTGGGTGGTGGATGCGGGGTGAATCACCAGGCTGCGCGCGTCGCCCACATTCGCCAGGTGCGAGAAGATCTTCAGGCTATTGATGAACTTCACCCCTGCGTCGAAACCACCTTCAATGCCAAAACTGAACACTGCACCCGCGCCCTTGGGCAGATACTTCTGTGCCAGGGCATGGTAGGGGCTGGAGGGCAGGGATGGGTACTTCACCCACTTCACCAAACTGTGGCTTTCGAGGTGCTGGGCTACGGCAAGCGCGTTGCCCACGTGCCGGTCCATCCGCGGGCCCAGAGTTTCAATGCCCTGGAGGAACATGAAGCTGTTGAAGGGGCTGAGGGCGGGGCCGAGGTCCCGCAAGCCTTCCACGCGGGCCTTGATGATATAGGCGATGGGCCCGAAGGTCTCGCCGATCTTCATCCCGTGGTAGGAGCGCGACGGTTCGTTGATACCGGGAAAGTTGCCTTCTGCCCATTGGAACTTGCCGGAGTCGACAATAATGCCGCCGATGCTGGTTCCATGGCCGCCCATGAACTTGGTGAGGGAGTGCAGCACGATGTCCGCGCCGTGCTCAATGGGCCGGCATAGATAGGGAGTGGCGAAGGTGTTGTCGATGATCAGCGGCAGGTTGTGCTCATGCGCAATCTTTGCCACATACGCGATATCCAGCACGTTGCCGCGCGGGTTCGAAATCGTCTCTCCGTAGATCGCCTTGGTCTTCGGTGTGATGGCCTTGCGGAAGTTTTCCGGGTCGTCGGGATCCACAAAAATTGCGTTGATGCCCAGCTTGCGGAAACTCACATCGAATTGGGTGTAAGTGCCTCCATACAGCGTGCTCGCCGCCACAATGTCGTCGCCGGCATCGCAGATGTTGGTGATAGCCAGCAACTGGGCCGCCTGCCCGGATGCTGTCGCCAGCGCCGCAACGCCGCCTTCCAACGCCGCCACACGCTGCTCCAGCACATCGGTGGTGGGGTTCATGATGCGCGTATAGATGTTGCCGAATTCCTTCAGCGCAAACAGGTTTGCGGCATGGTCGGAATTGTCGAAAGTGAACGACGTGGTTTGATAAATCGGAACGGCACGCGCATGGGTGGTGGCGTCCGGAGTATAGCCTGCATGCAGACTGCGGGTATTGAATCCAAGAGGTCGCTCTTGTTGGTCTGACATCGGTTCGTGTTCTCCTCGGTGAGATGGGCGGCAGTGCGGGGCCGCGGTGGATATGCCGAAGCGCGTCCGCGTAACTACACTAAACCGATTGAGTTTAGCATGATGGAGGGCGGACGGCTGCCGGATCGTTTGCTCAAAGCTGTTGATCGATCCCCTGCATGCATACGCGCAGGATCGTCAGCGTTTGTAGCCGATCTTACGTAAAAATTCTCGTCGCCAGGCCACCCCTTCGTCGTCTTCCACGCCTTTGGGTGAGGATCCGTCAATCACGCCCAGCACACCGCGCCCCTGTTCGGACTCCGCCACAATTACCTGCAGCGGGTTCGCGGTGGCGCAGTAAAGCCGTACCACCTCGGGGACATCGCGCAGCCTTCCAGTTAGGTTTATCGGGAATCCTTCTTTCAAAAAGAGCACAAACACATGCCCCGCGCCGATGGCCAGCGCGGCATCAATCGCCGCCTGCCGCAACGATTCATCATTTCCATCGTGCCGCACCAGGCAAGGTCCTGAGGCTTCATTGAAGGCCAGTCCGAACTGCATTGCCGGATTGGTGTTCACCACCGCTTCGTAGATGTCCTCCACGGTCTTGATGAAGTGCGACTGTCCGATAATCACGTTGCCGCCCTCTGGAATGGCAATGGGAATCAGTTTCAGTTCCATAATGTGTTTCGCCAGGATGCGTCCTCGCTGCTTAGTGTAACGAAGGTGGGCCAGTGTGACGACGGTGGGAAACGAAGCAACCTGCCGGGCGTGTTCTCGTCGAAGCCCAGTCATGGGACGAAAAGGAAGAATTCGGCTTTGCAGCGGGAAGGGAAGTGTCCTGAAGGAAAGGCGGTCCCATGCCGGGTGGCTGGTAGAATGAAAGTTTCTGGGGGAATCAACCGAACCATGGCCGTGAAGCAACGCAGGAAGAGTGTGGCGTGCAATGTGGGCGGAGTTTGGGTTGGCGGCGGGCATCCGATTGTGGTGCAGTCGATGACCAACACGGATACCGCGGACACCACCGCCACCGCGAACCAAATCATGGACCTCGCGCGCGCGGGAAGCGAGATTGTCCGCATCACCGTCAACACGGAAGAAGCCGCCCGCGCCGTGCCCACGGTGGTGAATGCCATTCGCGCCTTCGGATTCCAGACCCCCATCGTGGGTGACTTTCATTACAACGGCCACATCCTGCTGAAGAAGTATCCCGAGTGTGCGCGCGCCCTCGCCAAGTACCGTATCAACCCCGGCAACGTAAACATCGGCAAGAAGCACGACGACAACTTCCGCACGATGATCGAAGCAGCCATCGAATACCAGAAGCCGGTGCGCATTGGCGTGAACTGGGGCAGCCTGGACGGTGAACTGCTCACCCGCCTGATGGATGAGAATGCGCTGCTCGCGGAACCCAAGGACGCGCGCGACGTCACCATGGAAGCCATGGTGCAGAGCGCGCTGATTAGCGCCGAGGCGGCGGAGCGACATGGCTTGCGGCACGACCAGATCATCCTCAGCGCCAAGGTCAGCACGGTGCAGGACCTGATTGACGTGAACCGTTCGCTGGCCGCACGCTGCGACTATCCTCTGCACCTGGGCTTGACGGAAGCGGGTCTTGGCGCCAAAGGCATCGTGGCCACTTCTGCCGCGCTTTCCATTTTGCTGCAGGAAGGCATCGGCGACACCATCCGTGCTTCGCTTACCCCCATGCCCAATGGCGACCGCACCGAGGAGGTGATGGTGTGCCAGCAGGTGCTGCAGTCGCTTGGGCTGCGCAGCTTCACCCCGCAGGTCGCGGCCTGCCCCGGCTGCGGACGCACCACCAGCACCTTCTTCCAGGAAATGGCGGACGACATCCAGCGTTATTTGCGAGAGCAGATGCCGGTATGGCGTGAGCAGTACAAAGGTGTGGAGGAGCTGAAGGTGGCTGTGATGGGCTGTGTGGTGAACGGCCCCGGAGAGTCAAAGCACGCAGACATCGGCATCTCCCTGCCCGGAACTTTTGAGGAGCCAAAGGCGCCCGTCTACATGGATGGCAAACTCCTGAGGACGTTAAAGGGTGATGGGATTGTGCCCGAGTTCATAGGCATCCTGAACGACTATGTATCGCGCCGCTACGGAGCGAAGACCGAGGAACCCGTCACCGTGGAATAGCCGCGATGGGCGGGAAGGGAAGAATCGTGGGCGCCATGCGTAGCTCCTGGTTTCGCGTTCTACTGGTTGGCGTCACCGCACTGGCGGCGCTCTACTTGCTGCTCACTGCGTCCTGTGCACGTCCGGATGCCGGGGCCACCGTGCAACGCCCCTCGCCCGAGGCCATCGCTGACTGGCAGAGCCGCAAGTTCGGCATGTTCATCCATTGGGGGCTCTACTCCATCCCCGCGGGCGTGTGGAACGGTGAGCGTGTCACCGACATCTACAGCGAGCAAATCATGCTGCGTGCTCCCATTCCGCTGAAGGACTACATGCCGCTGGCGAAGCAATTCAACCCCGAAAAGTGGGACCCTAAGGCGATTGCCAAACTCGCTAAAGCGGCGGGTATGCGCTTCATTGTCATCACCAGCAAGCATCACGATGGATTCAGCCTCTTCCACACAAAGCAGTCGAGCTACAACGCAGTGGATGGCACACCGTATGGCCGTGACATTATCAAGGAACTGGCCGATGCCACACGGGCAGAGGGTCTTCACTTCGGCGTGTATTTCTCTTCGATTGACTGGCACTGGGGGTCAGTGCCCGACAAGAACAACAACAACCCTATCCCCAAGGAACTTGAAGATCTCAATGTGGCGCAGCTCAAGGAACTCACGGCCAACTACGGGCCGCTGAGCGAGATCTGGTTCGATATGGGCGACCCCACGCCGGAGCAAAGCAAGCGCTGGGCCGACACCGTCCATGCCGCGCAGCCAGATTGCATGGTGAGCGGCCGCGTCTTCAATCATCAGGGCGATTTTACCGTGATGGGCGATAACGCCATCCCCACCCACATCATCGATGAGCCATGGCAGACACCCGGCTCCATTTATCACGAAACCTGGGGCTACCGGAGCTGGCAGGAGCGAGGCGACCTTCCTGGCAAGGTACGCGAGCATCTGCTGAATCTGGTGAAGGTGGTGAGCCGTGGCGGTAACTATCTGCTGAACATTGGTCCGCGTGGCGACGGAAGCGTGGTGGCGTTTGAGGAGGAGGTCCTGCGTTCCCTGGGGCGATGGCTGGGGCTGAACGGAGAAGCCATTTTCGACACGCAGCCGCAGCCCTTCCAGCAACTGGATTTCGGCTACGTCACCCGCAAGCAGGGCAAGCTCTACCTGCTGGTAACGGACTGGCCGGCCGATGGTCGCCTGCGGCTGCCCGCCATGCGCAACCCCATCACCAAGGCCTATTTCCTTTCCGACAGCTGGAAGAGTGCGCTCGACGTGGCCAGCGACGAAGCAGGCCAGATTGTGCTGGCCAGCGCTCCAACGATTCCGGAACCGGTTACCGTGGTGGTGGCGGAGTTCGAGGACGACCTGAGCCTGGCCGCTCCCCTGCCGGATGCGGATGCCGATGGAACCCTGCAGCTAAGCCGTGCCGCCGCGCGTGAATTCTTCCATTACAACGGCCGGAGCTATTACGAAAAGCCGAAACTATACAAACTGGAGTGGCGTTTCCAGGTGCCCGCGGATGGCGATTACACCGTGGATGCCATGGTCCGGGCGGGGAACGAGAGCCAGGTAGTGGAACTGGACATCAACGGGCAAGCCAGCCGCCACGAGATTCCGGCAGGCTACTCCGGCGGTGAGCCCGCCACGTGGGCACTGGCCACCCACGCCCTGCGCAAAGGCGATGATCTTTCCCTCACCCTCACGCCGCCGCGTCCTTTCGCCAAAGGCACTGCGCTTGGCGTGGAGGTACAGGACTTACGCGTACGCCCGCTCGCCAGGCAATCGGCCCCATAGTCGCCCGCTGGATGTCCGATTGGGCGCATACCCGCGGTATTCGGATTTGGTGAAACTTTTCATGCCCTCATCCGTTGAGCCTTAAGGGACTACGCACAAATCCAGAGGAGGTTCTCATGCTATTCTCACGCCAATTCCCTGCAATTCTTCTCGCCCTTGCCTGTGTCCTTGCGCCCCTCGCTACACTGGGACAAGTGCAAGACATCGACATTCCCTACAAAAAGTTTGTACTTAAGAATGGCCTTACGCTGCTGGTCCACGAGGACCGTAAGGCCCCGATTGTGGCTGTGAATATCTGGTATCACGTCGGCTCAAAGAATGAGAAGCCGGGCAAAACCGGCTTTGCCCACCTTTTTGAGCACCTGATGTTCAATGGCAGCGAGAACTTCAACAATGACTACTTTCAGGCCCTGGAACGGTTGGGGGCGACGGATCTGAACGGCACCACCAACGTGGACCGCACGAACTATTTCCAGAACGTACCTACGTCTGCGCTCGACACTGTTCTGTGGCTTGAAAGTGACCGCATGGGGCACCTGGTGGGCGCCATTGACCAGGCCAAACTCGACGAGCAGCGCGGCGTAGTGAAGAACGAGAAACGCCAGGGCGAAGACCAGCCCTACGGCAAGATGTGGGAGATTGTCGCCCCAAACACCTACCCGAAAGGACACCCCTATTCCTGGACTACCATCGGCTCGATGGAGGACCTGGATGCCGCTTCTCTGGACGACGTGAAGGAATGGTTTAAGAACTACTACGGCGCGGCGAACGCCGTGCTGGTGGTTGCCGGCGACATTGATGCGGAAACCGCCCGCGCCAAGGTGGAGAAGTACTTCGGCGACATTCCCGCGGGTCCGCCTGTTGACCATCCAAAAGCCTGGATTGCCAAGCGCAGTGGGGAGCAGCGTATTGTCACCCAGGACCGCGTACCCCAAGCCCGGGTATTGATGGTTTGGAACGTGCCCGAGTATGGTACCCAGCAGGGCGCTTATCTGGACTTGCTAAGCGATGTACTGGGGTCAGGAAAGACCTCGCGATTGTACAAGAGGCTGGTGTATACAGACCAGATCGCCACGGACGCGGCAGCCTTTGTGGGCATGCGCGAGATTGGCGGGCAGTTCATGCTGCAGGCCACCGCGCGGCCCGGCGTGGAACTCGCCACAGTGGAAGCAGCGCTGCGCGAGGAACTTGCCAAGCTGCTGGCGGAAGGCCCCACCGAGCGGGAGATGCAGCGCGTGCGTACCCAGTTTGAAGCCAACTTTGTCCGCGGGATTGAGAGGATTGGAGGCTTTGGCGGCAAGAGCGACATCCTGGCCATGAACCAGGTGTATCTGCGCAACCCGGATTTCTACAAGACCTGGCTGGGCTGGGTGCGCGAGGCCAAAGCGGAGCATCTTCAGGAAGCAGGTAAGTCCTGGCTCTCCGATGGCGTCTTCACGCTGGAAGTGCACCCCTTCCCCGATTTTGAGGCCGAGGACTCCGGCGCGGATCGCAGCAAGATGCCTGAGCCAGGGGAAGCGCCCACGCTCAAGTTACCCACCTTCGAGCGATCGGAGCTGTCGAACGGCCTGAAGATCATGCTTGCCGAACGGCACGATAGCCCCCAGGTGTTGTTTGACCTTATCGTGAACTCCGGCCATGCCGCCGACGTACTGGCTTCCCCAGGCACGGCAAGGCTGGCGATGGCCATGATCGATGAAGGCACCGCCAAGCGGGATGCCCTGGAGCTAACGGACGAACTGGCCCTCCTGGGAGCGCAACTGAGCACGAATTCCAGCCTGGATACGGTGAACGTCTCGCTCTCGGCCCTCAAGAAGACCCTGGATGCGTCGCTTGATCTGTTCGCCGAAGTGGTGCTTAGCCCCACCTTTCCAGACAGCGAGTTCAAACGCTTGCAGCAGCTGCAACTGGATGCCATCCGCCGCGAAAAGATGAGCCCCATCCAGGCTGCCTTGCGCGTGTTCCCGCAGTATCTGTTTGGCGAGAACCACCCCTACGGCAACCCATACAGCGGCGCGGGCACTGAAGAGACCGTGGGGAAGTTGACCCCAGCCGAAATGCGCAAGTTCCACCAAACCTGGTTTAAGCCCAACAACGCCACGCTGGTGGTGGTGGGCGACACCACCATGGCGGAGATCAAGCCGAAGATCGAAGCCCTCTTTGGCCAGTGGCAGCGCGGCACGGTACCGGCACGAGTGGTTCCCCGGGTTGAGCTATCAGCCAAGCCGCGTGTCTTCCTGATCGATAAGCCCGGGGCCAGCCAGAGTGTGATTGTGGCCGGGCATGTGGCGCCGCCCACCAACACGCCGCAAGCGCCGGCCATTGATGCGATGAACGCGGCGCTTGGCGGGATGTTTACCAGCCGGGTGAACCTTAACCTTCGGGAGGACAAGCACTGGACCTACGGCGCTCGCTCCCTCTACCTTGACGCCGTCGAACAGCGTCCCTTCCTGGTTTACAGCGCGGTGCAGGCCGATAAGACCAGTGAATCGATGGCGGAGATCCAGAAAGAACTGCTGGATATCGCCGGTCGGCGGCCTCTCGATGAAGAGGAACTC
>CAZUAX010000115.1:9600-14174 GCA_964618435.1 uncultured Solibacteraceae bacterium | reverse complement strand
TCTGTAGCTCGCGAAAAATCAGGCCATTGTCGCCGCTATCCGCGTTGAAGACCACCAGCGGACCATCCCCGCGCTCGCCCTCACAGAACACGTGCACGCGATAACCACCTACATCTACAAGTTGTCCAGGAGGCGGAAACCGGCGGGCATCGGATTCCCCCTGCTGCTTCTGCAGAAGCCAGCCCCCCAAGGGGATGGCAATTACCAGGGCCACCTGGGTGTAGACAACAATGCGAAGCCAGCGAGGGATATGGGCAAACATAAAAGGTCTATAGGTATTGTCGCAGCCAGCGCGGAAGACAGACCCGGACGCGAGCTTACCCCGCCTAGGTCACCTTGCGGATCACCGTGCGGACCACACCCTGAATCTGCAGGTCGGCCCGCGGCACCAACTCCGGATAGGCCGGGTTCTCTGCCTTCAGGAATGGTTTCCCCTGCAACTTCACCAGTCGCTTCAAGGTGCTTTCGCCGTCAATCAGCGCCACCACAATCTGGTTGTTGCGGGCGTTCTGCCCGGCATCCGCAATTACCAGGTCGCCGTCCAAAATACCGGCGTCCTTCATCGAATCCCCGCGAACCTTCAGGGCAAAGCAGCCTTCTCCTGGCCGAAAACCCAGCGTTGCCTCATCCACGGAAACGCACCCGTCTGGCCGATGCTCCGCAACCGCCTGCGGAGGGCCGGCGGGCACCGCCCCAAACAGAGGAATGCTCGCCACCTGCGCACGAAGGTCTTCCATTGGATCCACCGGGTCAATCTGGCGACTGCCCCGGTCGCCTCTCCGGATGAATCCCTTCGCCTCCAGGGCGTGCAAATGCCCGGCCACGCCGTTAGGGCTCCTGATGCCAAAGTGACGCTGCATCTCCGGAATGGAGGGCGAACAGCCATGCTCCCGGCGGAATTCCATGATGTAATCAAGGATGCTTTGCTGCCGCTCGGTCAACATGCTTATAGTATAAGGCCTTACAGCGGAGAATGTCATGTTTTCTGATTCCCTGCTGTTTCTCTCCGCCACGCCTGGCTCTTTCCGTGAGCGTCTCCAAAAGGCGCTGGCCACGCTTGCGGCACGGGGGATCTATTTCGGCGGCAGTTCCTGGAAGTACCCAGGCTGGGTGGGCCAGGTGTACTCCGAGGACCGCTATCTCACCCGCGGCAAGTTTTCGTCAAAGAAATTTGAAAGCACCTGCCTGCAGGAATACGCGGAAGTCTTCCCCGCGGTAGGTGGGGACTTCTCGTTTTACAATTTCCCCACGCCGGAGCAGTGGAGCCGTCTCTTTAGCGCCGCTCCCGGCCTGCACTTTGGCCTGAAGACCCCGGAGATGATCACTGTCCGCAAGTGGCCCTCGCACGCTCGATACGGTTCTCGCGGCGGGAAGGAAAACGAGCAGTTTCTTGACGCAGGCTTGATGGCGGATGCCTTCCTGGCTCCGCTTGCGCCCTATCTCGCCCAGGTTGGTGTGGTGATGCTGGAGTTCGGCACGCTCGCAAAGAGCATCTACGCCGCGCCGGAAGCGTTTGTGGAAGATCTCGACCATTTCCTTGCGGCGCTGCCGCCTGCGTTTCGCTATGCCGTGGAGGTAAGGAACGCCGAGTACCTCTGCGATGCCTACTTTCAGTGCCTCCGCGCTCATCGTGTGGCACACGTGTTTAATGCCTGGACGCGTATGCCTCCGTTGGACCAGCAGATGGCCCGTGACGACGCCTACACGGCAGACTTCGTGGTTGCGCGCGCCCTGTTGCGCCATGGGCGCGGCTACGAACAGGCGGTGCGTTCGTTTGAACCTTACCGCCAGGTGCAGGACCCCAATCCCGAGGCGCGTCGCTCGCTGGCTGAACTGGGGCGCAAGGCTGAACTAGAGAAACGCATCGCCTATCTCTTCGTAAACAACCGGCTGGAGGGCAACGCACCGGAAACGATGATGGCGGTGGCCGAGATGCTGCTGGGGGAAGAAGCCAACCAGGCAGACCGATAGGCGCTACCAACCAATCGGCGCTACCAAGCCAGTTGGCCCTGGCACCAGGCCCGGCGCTGCTTTGCCGGGACCCAGTGGGCTTGCCGGGATACAATCAGTAACTTCATGCAGTCCATCGAACAAGCACTCAGCCACTGGAATGGCATTATCAACGGGATCGTCTGGGGCCCGCCGTTGATGATCCTGCTGGTGGGGGTAGGCGTGCTGCTTACCTTTCTCACCCGTGGCATCCAGTTTCGCCGCCTTCCGCTCGCCTTCCGCGAGGTGCTTGGCAAACTCTTCCACAAGGACAGCGGCACCGGCAGCGTCACGCCCTTTCAGGCATTGGCTACGGCCCTGGCCTCTACGGTGGGTGTGGGGAACATTGCCGGGGTGGCCACCGCCATCTTTCTGGGAGGCCCGGGCGCGCTGTTCTGGCTGTTGGTTTCCGGCATCTTCGGGATGGCCACCAAGTTTTCTGAGATCACCATCGCACTGCACTATCGAGAGCGTGATTCCAGCGGCATAATGCGGGGCGGCGCCATGTATGTGCTAAGCAAAGGCCTCAAGATGCCTTGGCTTGGCGCCGTATTTGCGCTGCTAACTTCGCTGGCTGCTTTTGGCATTGGCAATATGGTGCAGGCCAATTCGGTGACGGATGCCGTGTTTAGTTCCTATGGAGTGCCCCGCCAGTACACCGCCATCATCCTTTGCATCCTGGTAGGGATGGTGGTGCTTGGTGGCATCCAGCGCATCGCGCGCATCACCACCGTGCTCGTGCCCTTCATGTGCTTGCTTTATCTGGGTGGGGCGCTGACGATCGTCCTGCGCCACTTCTCTGAGATCCCGGCGATGGTGGCCCTGGTGCTGGAATCCGCATTCGCAGGGCAGGCGGCCGTGGGCGGTTTTGCGGGAGCTACCGTGATGCAAGCCATGCGCATGGGCATTGCCCGCGGTCTCTTTTCTAACGAAGCGGGTCTCGGCAGTGCCCCCATTGTGCATGCCTCCGCGTCCACCGATCATCCGGTCCGCCAGGGGCTTTACGGCATCTTCGAGGTGTTCGTCGACACGGTGGTGGTTTGCCTGCTTACCGGCTTTGCCATCCTTGCCACTGGCGCCTGGACTACCGGAGCCAACGGCGCCGCCCTTTCCGCCAAGGCATTCGAAATCGGGCTGCCCGGCGTCTGGGGTGGGCTGATTGTAAGCACCAGCGTGGTGGCCTTTGCATTCTCCACCATCATCGGATGGGCCTACTATGGGGAAACCGGCGTCACCTATCTCTTTGGTGCCAAAGCGCAATTGCCCTATCGCTTGGCCTGGATTCTGTTTGTCTATCTGGGGGGCGTGGGCAGTCTAACGCTGGTTTGGAATATCGCCGACACGCTGAACGGACTGATGGCCATTCCCAATCTGATCGCTGTGCTGCTCTCGTTGGGGCTGCTGCGCCGGCTGATCCGGGAGTTCTTTTCCAGGCAGGCCTGAGCGCCAGATCGCCTTTCGGTGCTGCCCGTATCGCCTGGGTGGGAGCACCACAAACTGGAACGCCGTAGCCACCAATTGTTTACTTGCAGCATGTGGGGGGATGTGAGCTAAATAGGAGTGACGGGCGGACTTTGGCCGCAGTTACGCGGGGAAGCTTCCCCAGCAGTGCTCCAACCCCGACACCCAATTCCCTTCGAAGTGAGACTTTGCATGACCAGACAACGGAAGTTACTCGCGCTGGCAGGATGGCTTCTGCTTGCCGTCGTCACGGGCGCGGCACAGCAGGTAATCAACAACCTGCCGATTCGCACCTACGGGGCGCTCTCCGCCACCACCATTGAGACCGCGAACCCTAATTTGGTGGAAGGTCGCGAGTTTGCGCTGCCGCATGGGATTGCGGTGGACCCCACCAGCGGCTTCGTCTATGTCTCCGATACCGTCAATAACCGGGTCCTGGGCTTCGCAAATGCGCTGGCCTTTGAGAACGGCGCTGCCGCCGCGTTGGTGATTGGCCAGTCTGATTTCCGGTCCACCGGCCTTCCCACCCTCACCCAGCGGCCAGACCGATTGAATGCCCCGACAGGTCTGGCGTTGGATGCAGGGGGGAATCTGTATGTGGCGTCAAACGGTGACCACCGGGTGCTTCGTTTTCCGCGTCCCGTGGATAACTGGGCAGGGGTCGGAACCCGGCTTCTGCCAGACCTTGTGATCGGCCAGTCCACGCTTACCAGCAGCTCGGCGCCGAACCCACCCACCGCAAGTTCCCTGAACCTGCCCTCCGCCGCTGCCGCCGCCAATATCAACAGCCCCGCCACAGTGGGCCTGGCCTTTGACGGAGACGGCAACCTGTGGGTGACAGACTGGAACAACCATCGAGTGCTCCGTTATCCGGCCAGCGCGTTGGGCGCCGGGGCGAGTAACGGCCCCGACGCCAACCTGGTTTTGGGTCAGGCCAATTTTGTAGCGCGGGTTACGCCACCTACAGGGAGTTCCCTGGCTGGTCGTCAGAATAAACTCACTACGTCTTTCCCGCGTGCCGTTGCCTACATTCCGGATGGCAATTTGCTGGCGGTGGCTGATGGCAATTTCCGAGTTCTGGTGTATCAAAACCCATCCAGCAACAATCAGGCTGCCCTGCGCAT
>CAZUAX010000115.1:3394-9500 GCA_964618435.1 uncultured Solibacteraceae bacterium | reverse complement strand
TCCGAGTTCTGGTGTATCAAAACCCATCCAGCAACAATCAGGCTGCCCTGCGCATTCTGGGCATTCCCACCGCCGCGCAAGTCACCGCCAATGTTCAGGCCGCTGCAAATGTGCTGGGTGTGCCCTTTGGCGTATTTGCAGCTGCTTCCAACCGCATCGGCGTCCTGGATACCTTCAACAACCGCATTGTCGTGTACCCCCCTCGCGAGCAGTGGGTATCCGAGGCGCAGCAGTTCTCTCCCAACGCGGACCTGATCGCAGGCCAGGCTGGCTTCAGTGACAGCGACGCCAACCGGGGCCAGGGCGTGCCGAACAACAACGGCTACTTCCGGCCCTTCGGCGCCGCCGTGATTGACGGCAAGATGCTGGTAACCGATACCGGCAATCACCGCGTTTTGCGCCAAAGCCTGCTGTCCCTCACCGCTGAGCCAGCCGACGGCGTGCTAGGGCAATCGAACTTCCAGGCAACAGCCATCAATCGCGCGGATGGCCGTGAGGTAAACTTCCCGTCTGGCATCACGTTTGACTACAGCAGTGATCCGCCCCGCGTGTACATCGCCGATACCGGCAACCACCGAATCCTGGGTTATCGAAGCATTCAGCAGTTCCGATCCCTGGCCCCGGCCGACATCGTGATTGGCCAGCCAGACCTCACCACGGCGATTGTCAATTATCCCAGCGGCAATGTGGAAAGCCCCACGCAGACAGGGTTGTCTACCCCGTTTGATGTTGCCGTGGACGCGGATGGGAACCTTTGGGTGGCGGACTCCGGCAACGGGCGCGCCGTTCGATTTCCCAAGCCGAACTTTGACGCTCCAGTTACCCTGCCTCAGGCAGACGCCGTGCTGGGGCAGATCAATTTCAGCACCCGGAACCTCACCGTGACGCAGCGCACCATGCTGGCGCCCACCAGCGTGGACGTTTCCATTGTGGGTTCCGTGGTGGTGGCGGACCGCAATGCCCACCGGGTGCTGGTGTTCCAGACCCCCCTGTCCAACGGCATGGCGGCATCGAAGGTGATTGGGCAGGACGACTTTGTCGAACAGTCCACGGGCGCGGGCGGCAACCGCTTCAACTCACCGCGCGGCATTGCCATCGACACGGCGAACCGGCTCTATGTGGCCGACTTCAGCAATAACCGCATGCAGATATTCAGTAACCTCGACGCCCTCACCAACACGGGCGCGAATGCGGGAAACTCTATCACTCTGGGCTTTGGCAACCAGAACCTATCGCAGCCCAATGGCATCACCGTTGACCTGCGCACGGGTGAGATCTGGCTGACGGAAGCGGGCAGGGGGCGTGTGGTGCGCTATCCGGAGTTCAACCAGTTGTTCTTCAGCCCACAGGCCAACTTTTTTGTGAATACCCTGGGTAGTGGGAATTTGGGCGCCATCTCTGTGGCGGTGGATTCACTGGGCTTCCCGATTGTGGGCGACGCCTCTAACCGCGTTTCTTTCTACGTTCCCCGGCTGCAGACCACCAACGCGGCGACTTTCTTTACTTCGCAGCCCAGCGCCCCCAGCCCTGGACAGCCCCCCTTTGGCCACCTTGCGCCCAACACCATCGCCAGCGCCTTCTCCTTCATCGGCGATTTCGACGTGAGCCGGGATATTCCCACCGCGGCAGCGGAGAACGTGCCCTTGCCAACGGAGCTCTCCGACATCGAGATCACGCTGGACGGGCGACCTTTGCCGCTCTTCTTCGTCTCGGAAGGCCAGATTAACTTCTTCCTTCCCAACAACGTGCCGCAGTCGGGGGTGGTGCTGATTGATGTCCGCCGCAAGTCCAATGGCGACCTTCTGGCGGGCGACTTCCTGGCCATGGCGCCGGTGGCTCCGGGGCTGTTCACGCTGAATCAGCAGGGCACCGGTCCGGTGGCCGCCATCAACTTCGCCGGGCAGACTGCCACTGGGAACAATAGTGCTTCCAACCCGCTCATCCGCGGCCAGGTGATTGCCTTGTTCGGGACGGGGATGGGCTTTGTGCCGGGTGCTCCAGACGATGGCAGCGCGGTGAACACCGCACTCTCCACGCCACAGGCGCCGTTTGCCGTTTCTCTCTCAGGGCAACTACCGGCAGGCAACGTGGAGTATTCCGGGTTCGCCCCGGGCTTTGTGGGGCTGTGGCAAATCAACGTACGTATCCCGGATAACGTACCCATCGGGGAAAACGTACCCATCGTGTTGATCTATGGATCTTCGAACACCAGCCAGGGTGTGCGGAACGGGGTTCAGGGGACTATCCAGACCACCTTCAGCCTGCGCCAGCCGTAGGCAGAATCCGGGACTCGTCAAAAAGAAGCAGGGCTACTGCGTTAGCGGCCCTGCTTTTTCCATTGGTCCAGCAGTACCGCCAGCAGAATCACCACGCCCAGGGCCACCTTTTGGGTATACGGGTCCACATTGGCCAGGTTTAGCCCGTTGTTCAGGATACCGATGAACACCGTGCCCCATAGGGTGCCGATGATACTGCCCACTCCGCCCATCAGGCTGGTGCCGCCAATCACCACCGCGGCGATCACATCCAGTTCATACTGCAGCCCGGCGTTGGGCACGCCCGCGCCAAGGCGGGAGGCCAGCGCCACGCCAGCGAAACCCGCCAGCAGGCCGTTTATCAGGTAAACCGCCATCAGCATGCGGTGGGTGCGAATGCCGCTCAGCCGGCTGGCTTCCTCATTGCCGCCAATTGCCAGCACATAGCGGCCATACTTGGTGCGATTCAGGAACAGATAACCACCCACAAACACCAGCGCCATAATCAGCACCAGCAGGGGAACCGGGCCCACCTGCTGCCTTCCCAGAAACTGAAACTCAGCCGGCAGATTGCCTATGGCGACGCCTTCGCTGATGGTAAAAGCAAAACCACGAGCAATGGTCATCAGCGCCAGAGTGACAATAAAAGGGGGCACACGGAAGCGGGTGACCATATAGCCCGCAAACGCGCCGCCCGCCGCGCCCACCATCGTTCCCGCGGCAAGTCCCGCGGCCAGGCCCAGCCACGGCGAATCGGTAAGCGTCCGCGCGCTCATAGCGGCCAGAATTCCCGCCAGCGCGACGATTGAGCCTACGGAAAGATCGATTCCGCCGGTGATGATCACCAGCGTCATCCCCACCGCGAGAACGCCGTAGATGGAGATCTGTAGCGCGATGTTCAGGAAGTTGTCCACCGAGAGAAACGCGGGGGAGAGCGATGCAAAGATCAGGCACTCCAGCAACACCACGCCCATGATCAGCGAAGAGTTGTTTTCTGCAAACCAGCGGCGGATGCGCTTGATGTTTGTTTGCCCGGGGCTTGCCGGGACGGTGCTGGCGGTGTCACTCATTGGGGAGAAGTTCCTTCGCTAGGCAGCGTAGAGTTGCTGGTGGCGGACGGCGCGCGGCCGGCTTGGTGCGCGATGCGCGCTTCCAGGCCCATCGCCAGGGCCAGGATCTTTTCCTGCGTGGCCTCATCGCCACTCAACTCACCCTGGATGGCGCCGTCGCGCATCACCAGAATCCGGTGGCAGGTGTTGAGCACTTCCGGCAATTCGGAGGAGATCAGCAGGATGGCTTTGCCCTGGCGCGCGAGGCCATCAATGAGGTGATAGATTTCGCTCTTGGCGCCCACGTCGATGCCGCGCGTGGGTTCGTCGAAGATAAGCAGGCGGGCATCCGCCGCCAGCCATTTGGCCAGCACCACTTTCTGCTGATTGCCGCCGCTCAGGTTCTTCACGCGCTGCTCAATGGAGGGCGTCTTCACGCGGAGTTCGTCCACGTAACGGGTAGCCAGGGCGCGTTCCTCGGCCTGGGCAATGAACCCACCACGGCAAAGCTCGCCCAGTGTGGCCAGGCTCACGTTCTCGCGCACGTTCAGGTGCAGTGCGAGACCCTGGCCCTTGCGGTCCTCGGTGAGCAGCGCCACGCCCGCGTCGATGGCGTCCCGCGGCGCGCTTGGCGCGAACGGCTTGCCCCCCAGTGTCATGCTGCCGCTGTCGATGGGGTCCGCGCCGAAAATTGCCCGGGCCAGTTCCGTGCGCCCCGCACCCACCAGTCCGGTGAGCCCCACGATTTCTCCGGCGCGGAGCCGCAGTGAGCAGTCGCGCAGTTTTCCCGCGCGGCACAGCCCTTCCACCAGAAGCACTTCCTCACCGGCTTCAGTGGCTGGCGGCGCAAAGAAGCTCTCCATGGGCCTCCCCACCATTTCCCGCACCAGCGTATCCTCGGTCACCTCCGCCACCCGATGCACATTCACGGTATGCCCGTCGCGCATTACGGTCACGCGGTCGCAGACCTCGAAAATCTCGTCCATTCGATGGGAGATGTAGATTACGGAATAGTCCCGGGCCTTCAACTGCCGGATAAGGGCGAACAGGCGCATCAGTTCCTGGTCCGTAAGGATGGCTGAAGGCTCGTCCATGATGAGGATGCGGGCGTCGATGGAGATGCTCTTGGCGATTTCCACCATCTGCTGCTGCGCCAAGCTAAGTCGCTTCACCTTGGCGGCGGGGTCGATCTGTTGGCCCAGGCTTTCGAGCAGCGCCGCCGCCCTCCTGTGGGTGGCTGGACGGTCCACCCAGCCTAGCGGTCCGCGCGTGATCTCGTGTCCCAGAAAGATATTCTCTGCCACGGAAAGCTCCGGCAGCAGATTGAGTTCCTGGTGGATCATGGAGACGCCCAAGGCCTGGGCATCCAGCGGGGAGTGGATTTCGCGTGCCTCACCGTCAAACAGAATACTGCCCTCATCGGCAGCCTGCGCCCCGCTCAGAATACGCATGAGCGTGCTCTTGCCCGCGCCATTTTCCCCAACCACGGCGTGGCACTCGCCGGGTGATACTTCCAGCCACGCATGGTCCAAAGCCAGAACGCCAGGAAAGCGTTTCACCATTCCCTGCATGCGCAGGGTGATTCCGCCCGCGGGGCTGCTGGGTGGTGCTGCTGAGATCTCTGCCATGGCTCCTTAACGGCTTGCTGCGATTGGCGCGGCTTCCCGTAGGGTTACGCGCACGGGCATGGACTCGGGAACCTGCTCGCCGTTCAAGTGGCGGTGGATGACGTCAATTACGGTGGAGCCAATATCGGCCGGGTGCTGCTCCACATCCGCCTTCAGGGGCGAGCCTTTTTCCAGTACCGCCAAGGCCTCGGGGTCACCGTCGAAGCCTACGACAATAATGTCGGTGCGGCCGCGGCTTTCAAGCGCAGCCAGCGCTCCCAAGGCTGTGGGGTCGTTAATGGCGAAGATCCCCTGTACGTCGCTGAAGCCTTGCAACAAATCCTCGGCAGCCTTCATGGAGCGGTCTCGGACGCCGTCACCATTCAGCTTGGTGACGATCTGAATGTCCGGGTGCTGCTTGATCGCGTCCTCGAAGCCGCGCACCCGTTCCAGGGCAGATTCCACAATCGGCTGTTCGATTATGCCCACCTTGCCCTTTCCGCCCAGGGCCTTCGCCAGGAACTCGCCAGCGAGTTTGCCTCCCTGGTAGTTGTCGCTGCCCACGTGGCTTACCACCTTGCCGCTTTCGGCGCGGATGTCGGCGGTAAACACGGGGATTCCCGCGGCGTTGGCCTTCTCAATGGAGGGGCCGATGGCCTTGGAGTTCACCGGGCAAACCACAATGGCGTCTACCCGCTGGACAATGAAGTTTTCAATCTGCGCCTGCTGCTTGGCGAGGTCCCATTCCCCGGAACTGATGATGAGCCGGTAGCCCTCGCGGTCCGCCGCCTTTTCAAGCGCTGCCTGCAGGTTCTGGTAGAAGATGTGTTCCTTCGTAAGCAGGGAGACGCCGATGGTCTTGCGTCCGTCGTCCGCGCGGTTGCAGCCGGTGGCCACCAACAGCAGGCCAACCAGTCCGGCAAAGAAGAGCACGCGAATCGCGCGCGACACAGCGCCCGGCAGCGGGGCAGGGTAGAAGCTCATGCAACCGATTGTATACCGCGGTGGCAATACCGGGCAGAAATTGGCGCCACGATGGACGTTAATCCAGTGGGCTAACCCGGTAAGCAATCCCAGGGACACGAACTTTCTTTCGTGCAGCCCCGCCTCTGCGCCATTCGCCCGCGCAGTTTACCTGCTATACCCGCAGTTCGCGACCTTCGGCCTCAAGACCGGCAATCACCTGGTTGCGGAT
>CAZUAX010000115.1:0-3294 GCA_964618435.1 uncultured Solibacteraceae bacterium | reverse complement strand
ACGTAGCGGGTGATGCCCGGCTGCAGGTGCAGGGCCTGGTCGAGGTTGACGTAGAGGACGGCAGCGCGGGCGTCGAGCATCTTTGGATGGAACTCAAAGAAGCGGCCGATGGTTGCGCCACGCCATTCCACGCGCGCAGCGCGGAATGGGTGCTCATGGACCATCGCGGCCTCCGGCTCCAAACGCGCGCCCGGGAACAGGTTGCGCGCCACCCGCTTAAGGGCATAGAGGTGCTGGTCGCCGTCGCCCTTTGTGCAATGGACTAGAGCCAGGAAGTTAGTCTCTTCCGGCAACTGCCCCTGGCCCTCCCGCGCACGGATCTCGCGGCCGATTTCAAAGAACTGGAACTCGTCGAAGTGGCGCAGGTTGTCGTCGCAATTTCGCAGGATTCCGGGCAACAGGCTAGGGCGCATAAACGCCAGTTCCGCGGCAATCGGGTTAGCGATACGCACCAGTTCGGTTTCCGCAAATCCAAAGGCCGCCATCTGCTTCTCGGTCACAAACGAATAGTTGTAGACCTCGCTGAAGCCCAAGGCGCGCAGGGTGTCGCGGACCTGCCGGTGCTGGGCACGCTCATGGTTCTCCTGCGGAGGAATTGCGGGCGTATGTGGCGGTTGCGGGGTGATGGAAGCATAGCCCACCATGCGGCCCACCTCTTCCACCAGGTCGTCCTTGATGGAGACATCTTTGGTGGCTCGCCACGAAGGGATGGTGACCAGCAGGCCATCGGCGGCGTCTTCCAGCCCAAAGCCGATAGAGGAAAGAATCTGCTTCACTTCCTCTGGCGCAATGGTACGTCCCAATTTGCGTTCAAGCCAGTGGTGCTGCAGGTGAATGGGAGCGGGCACCGGGAGGGGGAAATACACATCCCCCAAACCGCCAGCCACGCGGGCTTCCGGACACACTTGCAGCAAGAGTTCAAGAGCGCGGGCGATGGCGCGAACGGTGTTCTCGGGGTCCTGCGCTTTCTCAAAGCGCATGGACGCATCGGTGCGCAGCTTCAGGGCGCTGGAGGTTCGGCGGATATTGGCCGCCTGGAAGTTGGCGCTCTCAAAGAAGATGCGGGTAGTGCCGACACCAATAGCGCTTTCCTTGCCGCCAATCACGCCAGCGAGCGCGATGGGCCCGCCTTCATCGGCAATCACCAGGTTGGCTGGGTTTAGAGTGTACTCTTCGTCGTTGAGCGCCGTGCATCGTTCCCCGTCAGCGGCGGGGCGCACATAGATGGTGACTCCGCGCAGCTTATCGGCATCGAAGGCATGCATGGGCTGGCCAAGCTCAGCCATCACGAGGTTGGTGATGTCCACCACGTTGTTGATGGGATTTAGCCCAATGCTGGAAAGGCGGTTCTGGAGCCACAGCGGGCTCTCGCGGACGGTGACATTCTCCACCAGCAATCCGGAATAGCGGGGTGCCAGTGTGCCATCCGCGATCTCGATGGAGAACGGGCAGGGGGCTTCGGGAACCAGCTCCAGTTTCGCTGGGTCCAGCAATCGGGAGCCAGTGATCGCGGCCACTTCGCGAGCCATCCCGTAGTGGCCCCAGAGGTCCGGGCGATGGGTGAGGCTCTTGTTGTCGATTTCGATGATGAAATCCGGGTCGCAGCCGGGGACGGGATCTCCAGGTTCCACGCCAGTGAGTTCAAGGATGCCTTCGTAATCCTTGTTAATACCCAGTTCGGAACCGCTGGCAAGCATGCCCTGGCTGAGGACACCGCGGATGGTGGTCTCGCGAATCTCCTTGCCGTCCACCGTCACCCCGGGTGGCACAAATGCGGTCAGCAGGCCGGGGCGGCAGTTGGGCGCGCCGCACACAACGGTCCTCTTCCCCAGGGGGCCAGCGTCTACTTCGGCCTTCACAATGCGCGAATCGGGCACAAGCTCGGCACTCTCCACGCGCGCCACCACTACGCGGCTGAAGGATTCGCCCCAGGGCTCTACTCCTTCACTCTCGGCGGTCTTCATGGTGATGAGCTTGCTGAGATCCTGCGGCGACTGCCGGGGGCCATCCATCAGCAGGTTCAGCCAGTTGTAAGAGAACTTCACGGTAGCGGTTCCTCAGTGTCGGTGGTGTAGCGGAGTCCTGTTGCTGTGCACAGGCTAAAACTGTCGCAGGAAGCGCAGGTCGCCTCCCAGCAGATGACGGATATCGTCAATGCCGTAACGCATCATCGCCAGGCGGGTGAGGCCAAGGCCAAAGGCAAATCCATTCCATTCCTCGGGGTCGATGCCGCTTAGTCTCAGGACGTTGGGATGCACCAGGCCGCAGGGCAGCAGCTCCACCCATCCGCTCTGCTTGCAGACCGGACAGCCGCTGCCGCCACAGATGAGGCACTGGATGTCGAGTTCGAAGCCAGGCTCCACGAAGGGAAAGTAGCCAGGGCGGAGCCGGACGGTGACGTCGCGCTTGAAGACTTCGCTCAGCAGGGTCTTCATGAAGTAGATGAGGTGAGCGACGGAGACATCGCGGTCGATCATCATGCCTTCGAGCTGGTAAAAGGTGTGCTCGTGGCTGGCATCCACTTCCTCGTTGCGGAAAACGCGGCCAGGGGCAATCATGCGTAGCGGCGGCCCAAGTTTTTCCATGCCCCTTACCTGGACTGGCGAGGTGTGGGTGCGCAAGAGGGTCCCGTTCGTCATCCAGAAGGTATCCTGCATGTCGCGCGCGGGATGGTCTGGCGGGATGTTGAGCGCGTCGAAGTTGTGATATTCGGTTTCTACTTCCGGGCCGTCGAGTACGGTGAAGCCGAGGGAGCGGAAGACGTCTTCGATTTCCGTCTGGATAAGGGTAACCGGGTGCAGGCTGCCGCGACGCGAGCCCTTGCTGGGAAGCGTGAGGTCCACCCACTCGCGCTCCAGGCGGGCCTCCAGGGCAGCCTCGGCGAAGCGCTGGTTCTGGGCGTCAAATGCGGTTTCCAGAACGCCCTTCACCTGGTTCAGGAGCTTGCCTACGCTGCCTCTCTGCTCATGAGTGAGGGCTCCCATGTTCTTGCTGAGCTGGGCGAGCTTGCCCTTACGCCCAAGCACCTCCACGCGCACTGCTTCCAGCGCTTCCGGGGAGTTGCAGGCTTCAATCTGGCTCTTGGCGGAGATTTCCATCTCGCGCAAGGAGGTTTCCATGGATTCAAAAGCGGTCATAGAACTGTTTGGGTTTCAACGGACGCAGTAACATCCAGTGTAGCCCGGGGGGAGGGTGTTGCATGAAGCAACGTGCGCGCTTGGCTGTGGAACGTGGCCCTGGTTGACACCATTACTGAAAAGCAACCGTCGTATTTGCCACGGTTTTCGGTTCCTC
>CAZUAX010000114.1:0-14756 GCA_964618435.1 uncultured Solibacteraceae bacterium | reverse complement strand
TTCACGACATTCCAGAGCCGCCTGCTAAAATGCGTTCCTTGGGGCTCGCCACGCCACCCTCAAAGCATGCTTGCCCAGCAAAGCAATAGCTTGCACTATAAACAACGATTTACTACTCACGATCCATACGAAATTGGCGCGACCATGACAAAGCAAGGAACAGTAGCCACAGTACCCGGACGGAAGTCCGGAAAACTCTTCCTCATCTTCGCAATCCTGTCGGGAATTGTGGGACTGATCCTTGCTTCCCCGATCGGGCAGATCATCTACGTTATCGGAATGATCTCGGTCATCGGAATTCCGATTGCTCTTCTTGTCGCGGCGATACCAACGATCGCGCTTGCGATTGTAGCTGCCTACCTGATCTGGCGCTTCGTTCCACCATTCACAAGATGGAACGCTGCAATGTCACTTGTGGCAGCCTGCTTGCTCCTGGTGATCATACCTCCAATACACAACGCCCAAATTAAGGCGCAAGTTGCAGATCTCACCAGCAGCGATGTGGGACGTCCGTCAGGACCGGAAGACCTTCCCCTCAAGGCGAATCAGACATTGGCGCTTATCTCCACGCGGGGTCGCCCGTCACTGTGCGATCAGATCTGCCTGCATTTGTTGATAAGCGGAGAAGCGTCTCGCGTGCTGATGGTGCCACTGGAAGATGAGGGAGCAGCACTCGATCCGGCAATGCGAGCCTACGGCTATATCTTAGAGCGCCGTGTGGATTGCCCCACCCAGAGGATTGGCCGCACCGGCGCTCAAACATATGCGAAAGACTTCCGCGAAAAAAACCCGGGGACGATTTCCGGCCGTTATGCACTCATGCTGGAGCAGGGTTATTGCCTCATCGCAGCCGAAACGAAACTGAGTGAAGCGGACCTCGCATTCATGGTCGTCAACCAAAAAGACTTTCCGGTTCCCTCGACGCTCTCTCCGATTGCCGCGGGCACGAGGGTAAGCCGAACCGGTGTATATGCGCTCTCCGCGCAGGGTGCTTTGGCTCCGGTGTGGCAGCAGACATCAATCTCCTATAGCCTTCTGGGGCCGGTCTTGATGTCAACAATCAATGTTTCCGCTGGCTTGAGCGGGACATCGACCGAATGGTGGCGCTACAAGTTTGCGACCGGGCAACACCAGTTCGGCACTCTGTCAAAGCTCATCCGTGCCGCCGGAATCAGCCTGCCCGCGGAATTGCGGTAACGTCAATGGAGATTCTGGTGCCGGTTGTAGCCGTTGCGATTCTGGCGATTGCTTTGATTGCCGTTCTTGGCGGAATGTCCTGATCCAGTGAATCTCCGCCGCCACAGGCTTATGCCGTTGAAGCCCGGGAAGCGCACCTGACAGGGGAAGCCGCAATGCAGTGCCCACTCAGGGACTGAAGTGGCGGAGGAAGAGGGATTCGAACCCCCGGACGAGTCACCCCGTCAACGGTTTTCAAGACCGCCGCTTTAAACCGCTCAGCCATTCCTCCAACCATAGTGTAGCGAATCAGCGGGCGTCACTTGATGCCCGTTGCGACGGGAAGTCCCAGCATCCGGAAGGGCTTGTTTCCCGAAGAGAAATCAGGCTGATCCGTTAAGCGGGATTGGGACGATACACCTGAGGTAGGTCAACGCGACCGGAATTCGCCGCCGCGCGTTACAATTTCTACAAAACCGGGGCGTCGCGGGATGCGTCCTATGCAATTGAGGTAACCGATGCGTACGCTTACTATTGTCGCGGCTCTTGCTCTACTTGTACTGACAGGGGTGAACCCGCTGCGGTCAGCGGACACCCTGAGCGACGCCGAGATCCAGCGGATTGTGAAGGCCTTTGCAGAACGAGAATCCGCATTCCTGAAGGCCCGCGAACAATACACCTATAAGCAGAGCGTGAAGCTGGCCGAACTCTCTGCAGGCGGCCGTGAGACCGGCAAGTGGGAATACAAAAGCGACATCATCTTCGGCCCCTCTAATGAGCGGGTGGAGCGGGTTACCTGGGCGCCTGTAAACACCCTGCAGAACATCCTGCTTACCCCAGAAGACGAGAAAGACTTGCGCGATGTGCAGCCCTTCGTCCTTACCACAGAGCATCTGGATAACTACCACATCCGCTACCTTGGCAAGCAGGAGGTGGATGAAATCTCCTGCCACATGTTTGCCGTAAAGCCCAAACAGATGGTATCTGGCGAACGCTATTTCGCCGGCGTGGTTTGGGTGGACGACCGTGATTTGCAGATTGTGAAGAGTTACGGCCGTGGCGTAGGCCTCTTGAAGAAGGGTGGCGACAACCAGTTCCCGAAGTTTGAAACTTACCGGCAGCAAGTGGACGGCCGCTTCTGGTTCCCCGTGTTTACCATCGCGGAAACCGTGCTGCCCTTCCAGAGCGGTCCCCAACCCATCAAGATGGTAGTGAAGTACGAAGATTACAAGCTCTTTGGCTCTACCGTGGACATCAAGTTTGGCGGCGAGGCGGAAGTTCCCCCGGAAGCCGCGCCCAGCCCGACGGCCCCCAAGCCGCAGCCCCGGTAAGGGGGGATTGCGCGGTCGAGAGCCCCGTCCAAGAGTGGTCACGCTTGTGCGTCCAAGGACACGTATGACTGATGGTGCCTGAGTCCAGCCCACCAGCGGATCACTCCATCGGGACAAAAAGCGCGATCCCTTCGTGGGAAGGGGAGTTTCGGATACCGTGATAAAATAGTCCTGTTTCCTGAATACTACGCTTCGGAGGTGCGCACTGCATGCGCATTGCGGTTGCTTCGCACGATGGAAATGGGGTGGCACCCACGGCCGAAAGCGCCAGATTCCTTCTCGTTTTTCCAGTTACCGACAACTTGATTGGTGAACCCGAGTTGCGATCCTTTGGCGAGCAAGCAGCTACCGCCCCCCTTGCCCGCCAAGCGGTTGCGCGTTTAGGCGAGGGAACTCAGATCATTCCGTTTCCGGCTGTTCCAACGCAACCTGGAGGAGAAGATGAGGACGAAATAGTTCAGGAGATCCTTCGCGCCTCCGCGGACTGTGAAGTCCTGGTGGTAGGGTCGCTTGAGGCCACCCATCAGGCAACCTGCCGGCAACTGGGCATCATGCCGCTGCTAGTGACTCTTGGTGGTGAGGCCAGCCAGGTGGTCCGATTCGTGGTCTCCGGTAGCCCCCCGAATTCCGATGGGGGCTGCGCCGGATGCCCAGGTACCCAACATTCCACCACACTGCAGGCCCCCCAGCAGCCGCCACCCATCGGCTGAAAAACCTTCAGGGAACGAGCATCCAGGAAACTAGGCTGCATCGCTTCGAAAGCGCGGATCTTCACCCCGGCTACGCGTCTGGCGCCTTGGGACGTCACGCACTTCGTGCAGAATGGCACTAAGCGCGTAAAGCGACTCAGTGAATTGCTGCTCACGCCGGACGTCATCCTCGACCTTGGAGACACAATTCTTGTGGAACGACTGCTGCTTCATGGCTTCCCCTGAATGTTCGGCGTTTGCTGTCTCCGAAACATCAATTTCCTGATTCTAGGGCAGTTTGGAGCCACCTTCCAGACCTGGAACTCGGATTCGGTACCTCAGCAGTTTCCCCATGTTGCGCTTAGTGCGGACCCACCTTGCATGTACCTAGGACCTACGGTGCCTATCTCATGAGAAGCCCTACGGCTGCATCGCGTGTTTCGTCTAGTTCCTTCGCGGCCGCCGGTTCCACCAAATTTGTTACGGCCTACGCAGTGAGCTTTTTTAGACTTCAGCCCACTATGATTTGGCCTCCAGCGTCATTCGAGCGAAGAATTGTCTGAATAGCGGGGCAACGGTGGGCACTGCAGGCGCTCTGGAACAGGCTGGGGGTTAGCCATTCGCCAATGGTTCTCGGTTGGGTATGCAACAGGGGGAAGGGTGGGAATTTGGTGGCCAGAGACGGATTCGAACCGCCGACGCCAGCCTTTTCAGGGCTGCGCTCTACCAACTGAGCTATCTGGCCGCCATCTCTTAGTCTACCAGAGAATCCTGGCCTTGTTACCATGGGGCCATGCCAGATGTCTTCGATCCTGTGTGGTTGGGCCAATTGAGCCCCGACGAACTCCACCAAAGGGAGCAGGCCCTTCGCCCCCTGCTGGATTTGCTAAGGAAAACCGCGAGGAGCCTCGACCTGAACGAACTTCCACAGGATTCGCCAAGACCTTTGCCCTTGGAAGCTCGAAGATCCGAAACCCCAGGAGAAGCAGACCAAAACGAAAGCGACACCCTACAGCCCTTCGCAGGATGGCGTCGGGATCGAACGGCGGAAGAACTGTGCGGAACATTGGTGGAAGCGATCGGGAAAACGAATGGCAGTTTGAATGCGTTTTCCCGAATGCATGCCAAGGAGGGTCTGACAACAGCGAAGCAGGTGGACGTGGCCCGCAGTGTGGGCAGAGCTTGGGGTCCGCTGCACGGGATTCCTGTGGCGGTGAAGGACAATATCGCTGTGGCGGGATGGCCGCTGACGGGATCGTCGCAGGTGCTGGGGCAGCAGATTGCGGAGTCAGATGCCACGGTAATTGCAAGATTGCGCAATGGAGGAGCCTTACTGCTGGGGCAAACGGTGATGCATGAGCTGGCATTTGGGATGACCAGCATCAACCCGCACCTGGGAGCGGTGCGAAATCCCTGGGATCCGGCGCGCATCTGCGGTGGATCGAGCGGGGGCTCTGCTGCGGCCGTGGCGGCGGGGCTGATTCCACTTGCATTGGGGTCCGATACAGGCGGATCTGTACGCTGCCCGGCTGCACTGTGCGGGGTTGCAGGTTTCAAGCCCAGCTTTGGCGCGGTGAGTCGGGAGGGAGTGCTGCCGTTGGGCGGGAGTCTTGATACGGTAGGCCCAATTGCGCGGACCGCTGCGCAATGCCTGGTGGCGCATCTGGCAATGGCCGGTGAGGACCCTATGGACGAGGCCACGGTTGGAGTGGAGCGCGGAGCGTTACGGCCCTCCCCAAGGACGGTGGAAGGGCTACGTATTGGCTTACCCCGTCCGTACTTTGAGGGCGCGATGGAAGAAGGCGTGAGGCGCGAGGTGAATTCCGCAGTAGAGCGGCTGCAGAAAGCCGGGGCGCGCGTAGAGAACGTATCTTTCCCCGATTTGGATGCGATCAATGCGGCTGCATCAGTAACCCTGTTGGTGGAAGCGGCTTCGTTCTTCAGCCCTTACCTAAAGGAGCGGGAGCGGATTGGCGAGGACGTGCGCGGCCGCTTTGAGCAAGGGCTATTGGTGCCTGCAGTGGACTGGGTGAACGCGCAACGGTTGCGCGCGCGATGGAAGAGAGAAGTCTCTCTGCTTTTTGGGGAGTGGGACCTGCTCCTGACGCCCGCCTCGCCCGTAGTGGCTCCCCGGGTGGATGACCCGTTCACAACCCTGGGAGGGCTCCGGGTGGACGCCCGGACAGCAATCTCACGATACCTGCGGTCCTTCAATTTCCTGGGACTGCCTGCGCTGACGCTTCCTTGCGGGTTGGACGACGCCGGTCTCCCGGTAGCAGTTCAGCTGGTGGGTGCGGGGTTCACCGACGAGTGGTTGCTGCGGACGGGGATTCTTGTTGAGGAAGCTCTGGCGTTTGCGGGACGACCGCCCGGCGCGCTTCACATTGAGGGCTAGCCGCTTGGAGGCCCTCAAGGAGTTTTCCGGGTGGCTGATTAGGGTTCAGCTGCGCCCTCGCCAAGTACACGGCGTAGCGCGGCGCGAGCGCGACTGAGCCGGGACATCACGGTGCCAATCGGGATTTGCTGGATCTCCGCAATCTCCTTGTAGGAGAATTCCTCGACATCGGCAAGGATCAGGATGTCGCGGTAGGTGTCGCTGAGGCTCGCAAGGCTCGCCAACAGATCTTCATCTGTGATGGCATCCGGGATACTCGGCACGGCCTCTATCGTGTTCTCGAGCATCTCATCAAGAGGGGACTGCTTGAGGCGGCGAAACCACTTGCGACGGTGGTGGCTGGCCTTATGCATGAGAATCTTGAACAACCAGGCCCGGCAGTTGGTATCGGGCTCGAAGCGGGAGAAGGATCGCCAAGCCTCCACAAAGACTTCCTGGACGACGTCCTCTGCCTCGGCAGGGTTCTTGAACATGGCAAGCGCAGCGCGGTAAAGATCGGAGAGGTGGGGAATGGCGGCGGATTCGAATTCCGAGCGGCGCGCGTCCCCACTTTCGTACCTGCCGATCATAACTGTAAGTGTACGTGCGGAAACCGATCTAGCGGGGAACTTTGCGGAATAAGCATGTTGGCAGATGGCATTCTAATTAAAGGCTGGCCAGGAAGTCGAATTGGCTCTCCATCGACGACGGCCAAGGGCCGAGCGTCTCTGCGATACCGTAGCCTAAGATGATACTGGTATCGAAAGTCTTCCGGAATCTGCCGGACGGCGATGAAATGGAACCGTTTCCAGTAGACTGCGAGTTGTCTGGAGATAATGGGATTTCCCAGTGACCTTGGGAAGGAATGCATGACTGAGCAGAGCGCCAATCTTGAGTTGTTGCTCAACCAGTATCTGGATGGAGAACTGGAAGGGGAGAGCCTCGCCCAGGTTGAGGCAAAATTGTCGGCAGACCGTGCACTGCGCAACGACATGGAAGCGCGGAAGCTGCTTCGACTGCAGTTGCGCGGGGCGGTGGCCCGGCAAGCAGTTCCAGACTCGCTCACGTCTAGGGTGCTTCGCGATACGGTAGAGCGAAGAGTCCCGACTCGGATACCCGCCGCTTGGCACAGACTGCAGCTGGTGGGTTCGTTGGCGATGGTAGTTTTGATCGCGGTAGTGAGCTGGCAGTTGTTGCGGCAACCGTATACCTTGCTAAGCGAATTGCCGGAATCCGTCGCGACGGTCCTGCAAATCGGACTTGGCAAACACGTCTCCTGTGTAAAGGAACGGGTGGGTGCCAGCATGTTTGCACTAGGGACTTACTCGTCAGAAGTCCCCGCAGAGAGTAGACGCCTGTTGGATGCAGCCGAATTCGCCCTACCTGCAGATTTTCGGGTGATTGAGCGGCACGTCTGCGGCACAAAGGACCGCCGCTTCGGCCACTTGGTGATGGCAAAAGGGGATGTCTACCTGTCTATTCTGGTAACGGATCGCAAAGAGAAGGACCCTGAGCTGCCGAAATCGTCATACGCGGCAGCAACCATCGACGGACTGCAGATCTACGCTGTCAGGCACGATGGGCTGGATGTGGGGGCATTTGCGTTGCCCACACAATATGCTTTCGTGGTAAGCGACGCAGGGGAAAGGGAAAACCTGGAGTATTCCCGTACGGTGGCCAGCGCGTTGAGGTCAGTTCCCTAACACCGCATTCCTCAGCGGGTGTCGCCCGGCGCCCGCTTTCGACTATCACCAGTTGTGGCGGCAGCGAATCACGGGCACTAGTTCTTGGGAGCCGATTGCGTAATGATTCTGTCGGCGTAGTAGTTGATGACCTTCGCTTCGTTGCGAGCTACCTCATAGTAAGCAGCCTGCAGCAGCTGATCCTTCAAGTTGATGAGCGTGTTGCGGATGGTCTGCTGGACGCGAGGGTCATTGAGTTCACGCTGCCCAGCGGGCTCACGGGAGATCAAGCGGAAGATGCGAAAGCCTTCGGGGGTGGCAATGATGTTCGAATTCTGGCCCGGCTGAAGGGACATGACGGCTCTGCGCAAATCTGGACTCGCATTGGAGAGGGCGGATTCTGGAATGAATCCGATATCGCCACCATTCTGGTTGGTGTTCGGGTCCTCTGAATAGTTCTGCGCGAGTAGGCTGAAATCCTCGCCTTGTTTCAGGCGGGCATCCAACATTTGGATCTTGCGCCGGGCGGACTCGACGTCCGTCGCGTTATCGTTCTTCAGATTGCGGACATCATCATCTGGACGTGGAGTAACCAGAATCTGAGCAATGTGGAACTGCGGCTCGGCGAGGTTAAAGCTGGCTTTGTTGGTTTCGTAGAAGTCCTTCACGTCCTGGTCGCTGATGTTCACGCGGGAGGTAATCTCTTTGTTGAAAAGCCGACGGACGCTCTGATCGCGACGAATCTGGGTCTTCAGGTCCTCGATCGTGAAGCCGCGAGCGTCCAACTGCTTTTGAAACTCTTCCTGGGTATAGGGTGCACGGAACTCGTTCAGCTTCGCTTCAACATCTGCATCGGTGGCGATAAGGCTCTGCTTCTCGGCACGCTGCATCATGATCTCGCTGTCGATCATGTCACGGAGCAACTCCAACTTTTTGCGCAGGAGTTCGTCGTCTTCCTTCTGCCCAGTGGGGAGATTGGGGAAGTTGCTCTTGTAGAACTTCTCCAGTTCCGCAACGGTGATGGACTTCTCGTTGACTACAGCCACCACGTCGTCCGGGACGGCGCGCTTGCAGGAGCCAGTAATGACCAGCGCGCTAAGCGCTAGCAGGATAGCCAACAGTTGTAAGGCCTTCATGTCCTTGTTATTTTACATTCCTAGCGGGGTTGGTTAGGAAAACATTTTCGGGGAGACCCAGAAATGGACCGATTTCCGTTAGGCAAACGGAAGCGCTTGCGATAATATAATGCTCGCTTGAGCTAGTTCGGCCGCTAGAGAGGGCACATGCGCTCTGACCATCCCTATACGATTCCCATTTGGTGGTTTATTGGCGTCCTATTGACGATTTACGGGGCGCTGATCCTGGGCGTGGGCGTCTATGAGGAGTTTGTGCCGAACCCCACTCCGCCAGTCCTTCACGAGTTGCGGCCACCCATCTGGTGGGGACTCCTGCTATTGGTAATGGGCATTATCTACGTGAAGAAGTTTCCACCGACGCGAAATGAGCCAGACTCGTGAGAGTTGAGACCGCAGACTTACCTGATTTGTACTAAAACGGTTAGTACTCAAGATCCCAAATGCCAGAGCTCTCTCCCCTGTCTTTTCGCATTCCGCACTCCGCTAGTTGATCCTCGCCTCCCTTTCGTCCCGGCTTTAGCCATTCAGTGCCCATTTAGCGCTATTAGTTCTAGTACGTGTTCGATAGGCGTACTGGAGGTTTTGACTTACAGTAAAGTTTGGAAGTGAGAGTGTGCTGCAACCCGATGTGTCCGGTTTTGTTCGGCATTCACCTCGAGTTACCACCATTGGCTGTTGCGGTTAGGCGGGCGTTTCGGTTGGACGACTGATTGGCACGCTAAGGGTGAGCGAAGGGCTCTGCTCTCCTTGACAAGGCATCTAAGGGACTCATCTCTGCGACGGTTGCTTCTCCAAAGTCTGGAAGATGTCCTGGACTTGGCAGATGTTTGGGAGCCGCTCAGCTGAGATGGCTAGATGAAGTGTGATTTTGGGGCTGTGCCATACCCAGGCGGACACAGCCACGAGAGGCGATTTTTGCTTTGAGTCGTGGAGCAGACAGTAACGAGTCACCCCAAATGCAAACTGGGCTGGCGTTTACCTGCCAGTTGATTTCGGGAGTGGGACTGGCAATGGAGACACTGGCTTCCGTTGGACCGATCCATGACCGTATCGAATCAGCGATTCGCTGTGTAGGAGAACACTCTGGCGTGGCCCGGTTGGGGGTGTACCGCTTCGGCCCGTCTTCTCACACTAGAACGGCCACCTCAGCCCTGCAAAGTCCGTCGTTGGTGTGTGAATGGAAGCGAGACCGACGAAAGAGCGGGAGTCTGCGTGCGCCATTGCCCGAGGGGCCAGCGGAATGTCTCCAGGCTGAGGAAGATGCCGAAGCTGATGGGGTTGCTGACGAGGTGAAAACAGCAGGGGCTCCCCAGGACCCATGGGCAAATTTTCGTACTGTAGTCGCAGTGCCGCTGGAAACGGATGGCCAAGTACTTGGATTCGTTCGGCTCGATCATTTCCGGCAGGAGTTCCTGTGGACGGAGATGGATGATCGCGTGTTACGAGGGTTCGCGGGTTGCCTCGCCGCCTTCATGTCCCACGAGCAGGCGCATCGGCAGACACAAGCCTTTTCCATCGAACAGCTTGCCCTGTTGCAAGAAATAACCTTCCAGATGAACGAAAGCGGACACTGGAGCTTTCTCTCTCCAGCGTGGGACTACCTGACTGGGATTCCAGCAACCCGCAGCATAGGCAATCACCACAGCAAGCACCTGTTCCGCGCGACCGGAGAAGGAATGGGGCCAACCGAGCCGCTGGATATTGTCAGAGAAGTTGGCTTTGGCGGGACGCGAACTGGAGAGGCGCTGCTGCTGACCGACGATGGGTCTACGATTAGCGTGTCGTACCTGGTTACGCATAACCAGGTGCCCATGGCGGGTACGAGTACCTATCAGGGAACACTGACCGACATCAGGGAACAAAAGGAACAGGAGCGCCGGGACCGGGAGTCTGCGCTGGAGTTGGAAAGTAAGAACGCCCAGTTGTTGGAAGCTCTGGTGGCCGCAAGAGAAGCCACTAGGATGAAGAGCGAGTTTCTGGCCACCATGAGCCATGAGATTCGGACCCCTTTGAATGGGGTAATCGGCATGACAACCCTGATGCTGGGGACCTCCCTGGATCGGAAGCAGCGTGAGTTCGCCGAAGCGATTCGGTCTTCAGCGGAGTCATTGCTGGCTATCGTCAACTCAATTCTGGATTTCTCAAGGCTGGAAGCCCAACGGGTGGAGTTAGAGCAGGTCGAGTTCGATCCGCGCCTGCTCGTGGATGAGGTCTTCGCCAGCCTGGCCGAACCAGCCTCGAGAAAGCGCATTGATCTGGTTTCTCAGTTTCAGTTCCCCCTGCCGGCCAAGGTCGTGGGAGATAGCGGCAAGTTAAAGCAAATCCTCACCAACCTGGTGGGAAACGCGATCAAGTTCTCCCCGCGCGGGGAAGTGTGCGTCCGCATGCATTGGGATTTCCTGGTGCCCCCCTGCGGTGAACTGCATATCCGGGTGAGTGACCGCGGCATTGGCATTATGCCGGAAACACTGCAGCGTCTCTTCCGCCCATTCAGCCAAGGGGATGCCAGCACGTCCAGGGTATACGGCGGCACTGGGCTCGGCTTGGCAATCAGCAAGCAGCTTTGCGATTTAATTGGGGGTGAAATTGCGGTGAAGAGCCGCATTGGGCACGGGTCAGAGTTCCACATCATCCTGCGGATGGTGTTGTGCGACGAACCGGAAATGGACGCGCCACTGAAGCCGTGGGCGGATCTTCTTCGCCAAAAACGCCTGATGGTGGCAAATATGGGTGAGTTCTCACAGCAATCGTGGACAAGTGCCTTGGAAATGGCGGGAATTGAGGCGAAATCCGCGCAGGGCATGCAGGATACCACCCGGCTGCTGGCCGAAGAAGAGCCAGAGGCATGCACCGACATCGTAGTTTTCGATACGCGCGGGCTGGAAGGCAATGCGGCCGAAATTGTGCGGCAATTGCGCTTGGCATCGCGACACCCCGACCTGATGATCGCTCTGCTTGATTCGTTCCACGACCCTGTGGATCGCTGCATCATTGGGAGCGTGGAGCCCATCTTGGTGCTTCGCAAGCCAATCTCGCCTTTTCAAGCGCTCGCGCAGGTAGCCGGATTGATTCGATCGCATGACCCCATCCCACGGATGCCCCTGCGCAGAGCGGCGGAATCGACAGCAGCACCAGGGATTCCTGTCAGCGCCATTGCGTTTGGTGCAAACCGGCACAGAAGCAAGACCCTGGCTTACTTATTGAAACGCTCCGGACTGCAGACGCGCATCGCAGAGAACCTTCATGAGTTGCTGCGGTTCACCTCTGAGGACCCATGTGGCTTGGTGTTGCTGGATGCGGAAGTGGGCAGCGACGGGCAGTTGAACCTCCCGGAACGCCTGAGGGACCGCTGTGGCGAGTTCGCGCCGATGTTGATTGGAGTAGCCCTCACTGAGGCAGGTCAGTACGCGCTTCACAAAACCGATGGTTTCGATGTCACACTCGGCCTGGGCTTCCAGAGGGCAGATCTTCAGGCTGTTCTCGAGAACATTTCAGAGCAACCGGTAAACCGGCGCGCGACCGCGAGCTAGTAATCAGGTTGGGCGGTTGCCGGAACATCCTGGGCTCGGATGACGCCGCACGAACCTCATGCCCCCCCAGCAGCCAGCGAAGGTCCCGTTATCCTGTGGATTCGGATTTTTTTCTGTGCACCAGTAACTCTTTTTTGCTAAACAAGTTAGCCATCCATCTGGAGCTGCTCAACCACACGGATGTCTGTGGGAACTCACCGCCTCTGCCGATACGGAGCGGAGTAGGCGATGATAAAAAGATCAGAACCACGCGGTGAAGCGCATGGAAAAGGCCGAGATTCGGCCACCATTGCTTGCCACGCAACCCTGGACAAGAAGGAGTGCAGTCATGTCCGCCACCCAAACCCCGCTTCCCGGGGAAGCGATTAACCCTATCGCTGTCTTGGAGAGAATTCGCTATCACCTACGGTACTCCATCGGGGTGCGCCGGGAAAACGCCACAGCCTACGACCTTTTCAAAGCGTTTGCGTTGGCTGTGCGACAGGAGCTTTTGGACCGCTATTACGAAACCGAAACGCGGAACCGCGAGGCTCGGGCAAAGCGGGTGTACTACCTGTCCATGGAGTTCCTGATTGGCCGATCACTCGAAAACAATCTGATTGCGCTGGGGCTCTACGACGTATTTGTAGAGGCCGCCCGCGAGTGGGGTGTCGAGCTTTCTGAGGTTGCGAATGCGGAACCGGATGCGGCGCTGGGCAATGGAGGCCTGGGGAGACTGGCCGCGTGCTTCCTTGACTCTATGGCCACACTCGGTATCCCCGGGTATGGTTACGGAATCAACTACGAGTATGGATTGTTCCGGCAGCAGATCCGACGAGGCTACCAGGTAGAGATGCCCGACCATTGGGGAATGGAAGACTCCCCATGGCAGGTTGAGATCTCGAAGGATGCTCTGTTTATTCCCGTCTACGGGAAGGTAGTGGACGCGACGGATCGCGACGGCAATTACAACCCCATGTGGATGGACTGGAATGTCCTGATGGGCGTACCCTTCGACATGCCGGTAGTGGGCTACGGAGGGCAGACGGTGAATTACCTGCGCCTGTACGCAGCCAAGGCCTCCGATGAATTCGACATCCAGATCTTCAATCAGGGCGATTACATTCGCGCAGTGGAGCAGAAGATCGAGTCGGAGAAGGTATCCAAGGTGCTCTATCCCTCGGATGCCATCTCCAGCGGTCGGGAATTGAGGCTCCTGCAGGAATACTTCCTGGTGGCCTGCTCACTGCGGGACATCATGGAACGATTCCGTCAGGCGGAGGACGATATCCGCCTGTTGCCGGACAAGGTGGCAATCCAGATGAATGACACCCACCCGGCGCTGACGATTGCAGAGTTGATGCGGATGCTGGTGGACGAGAGAGGCCTGGAGTGGGAACTGGCCTGGCAGATAACGAAATCCACTTGCGGATATACCAACCACACGCTGCTGCCGGAGGCGCTGGAAAAGTGGCCGGTGGAACTGCTTGAAAAGGTGCTGCCTCGCCACCTCCAAATCATCTACGAAATCAATCACCGCTTCCTGAAGGAAGTGGAGCGGCGATGGCCCCGGGACCCCGAAATGATGGAGCGGATGTCGCTGGTGGAAGAGTGGCCCCAACGCCAGATCCGGATGGCGAATCTGGCAATTGTAGGGTCCCACTCAGTAAACGGGGTAGCCGCGCTTCACTCGGAGCTGATCAAGAGCAAGCTGGTACCAGATTTCTATCAGCTATATCCAGCACGATTCAACAACAAGACCAATGGCGTCACCCAACGGCGCTGGATGAAAGCCGCGAATCCTGAGTTGTCTTCCCTGATCACGAGCCGGATTGGCGACGGATGGGTGACGAATCTGCGCGAACTACTGGCGCTGGAGCAGTTCATTGACGACGAAGAGTTCCTGGACGCTTTCGCGCGTGCAAAGGAAGCGAATAAACTGCGCGTCGCGCAGGCGGTAAAGCGCGATACCGGAATTGTGGTGGATCCGGCATCTATGTTCGGAGTGCTAGCCAAGCGCATTCACGAATACAAGCGGCAATTGCTGAATGTAATGTATGTCATTCATCAATACTTCCGCATTACGGAAGAGGGACACCAGCCACCGAGCGCGCGCACTTTCATGCTGGCAGGTAAAGCTGCGCCGGGTTACTACATCGCCAAGCTGATTATCCGTTTGATCAATGGTGTAGCTGAGGTAGTAAACAAGGACCCCAGAACGAAAGATTTTATCCGAGTCGCTTTTCTTCCAGACTACCGCGTATCGCTAGCAGAAACGATTATTCCCGGCGCAAATCTGAGTGAGCAGATTAGTACAGCTGGTAAAGAAGCGTCAGGCACCGGCAACATGAAATTTGCGATGAATGGCGCACTAACCATGGGAACTCTGGATGGCGCCAATATCGAAATTTTGGAAGAAGCAGGCGCAGAGAATCTGTATATCTTTGGACTAACCGTCGACCAGGTAAACGAACACCGTCTCCGGGGCACCTACGAACCAAGAGCATACCTTGAAACTCACCCCGAATTGCGACGGATTGTGGATGCAATGTCCGGCAATCTCTTCTGCCCTGGCGAGCAAGCTGTTTATACTCCCCTGGTACACACACTGATATACGGCGGTGATCCATACTTTCATCTCGCTGACTTCAACTCTTACGCAGCCGCACAGGAGACAGCAGAACAAGACTATCGCGACAACCTGTCCTGGAACCGGAGAGCCTTGCTAAACGTGGCACGGATGGGCAAATTCTCCAGTGACCGGACCATTCAGCAGTATGCGCGAGATATCTGGAAGATTCCCGTAACGCAACCCGTTGGTGATTAGCGAGTAGATACCGTGGATACGTCGAAGACTGC
>CAZUAX010000113.1:13611-14759 GCA_964618435.1 uncultured Solibacteraceae bacterium | reverse complement strand
CTTGGAAGTGGCCGTGGATCGCTGCTGAGGACCACTCGTGAAGACCGAAAGATGCCTATTAGCAGGCGGGCAATGGCCGCCTGCTAATAGGGCAGAAACGGCATCGCTTCGCCAGCCGAATGGCCACGGCGGCGAAGCGATGCGGGGTAGAGCGAGCCAGAATGCAAATGCCGCTTTTAGGCCCGGAAGATGGGCTGCACGCCGGCGCTGCTGGCTAGAATCTGACGACGCTCCTCGCTTGCCAGGGGCTTGAACTCGCGGGCAAGGTCTACCGCCATTTCAAAGAGCTGGTGGTCGCCAGGAGGGATTGCCGCCGTTACCTCTTCGCTTAAGGTGAAGCGGATGCCATTGCGGGCAATGTTACGGTCTGGGGCGGGCTGATACCAGCACTTGGGATGGCTGCGCTGCTCGCGCGGCAGGTTCTGCGGCCAACTGGTGTAGGCCATGGCCTTGAGGGCGAGGCGGGCAACCCCCTTCTTCTTGGCGTGCTCCAGGATCTGCGGGCCGAAGTTGCCCTGCTGGTAGTTGACGAAGTTCACCGGGAAGAGAATGGAGTCCAGGGGCAAACGGTCCATTAGAGCGATGGCTGCTTCCGCGCCGTGAGCGGAGAAGCCCATGTAACGGAACTTCCCTTCCTTGCGGGCCTTGACGAAATACTCGGCCGCGCCACCGGGTCCGAGGATGGTTTCGACATCCTGCATGGTGGTGACGGAGTGGAACTGGTAGAGATCGAAATGGTCAGTGCGCATGCGGCGCAGGCTCTGCTCCATTTCACGCTGCGCGCCTTCGGCCTTACGCTCCGTGGTCTTGCAGGCAAGGAATACCTGCTTGCGGAAGGGCTGCAGTGCGGGGCCAAGCTTTTCCTCAGCCTCGCCACGACCATAGCTGGGGGCGACATCGTAGTAGTTGATGCCGGCATCCATGGCGTTGGCTACGGTCTGATTGGCTACAGACTGTTCCTGGCCAACCACCACAATGCCTCCGAAGCCGATGACGGAGAGCTTCCATTCATCGCGGAAAGGACGTTGTGGCAGAGGGTCCTTGGCTGCGGCTCCGTGGAGGAGTGCTTGCGAAGCGATGCCACCGACGACGCTTGCTTTCACGAATTCTCTACGCTGCATGCTGTTCACCTCCTGGGTTTCGTTCTG
>CAZUAX010000113.1:9437-13511 GCA_964618435.1 uncultured Solibacteraceae bacterium | reverse complement strand
CCCCAGGACTCGATCGTTGACCAAGGGGAGGACACCAACGTGTTTCCACATCGATTTCCATGTTTGCGGCACTGGCCGCTGATGGCGCTCTTGCTGGCGCTTGCACCGGGCCTTTACGCGGACTTTGCGCTTGGCCAGACCTCAGAGACTCCCGCACTGCGGATTGAAATTCTGGAAGGCGAGGGAGCCATTAACAACGTACGGCAGCGCACGGCGCGAGAGCCCATTGTGCGGGTGGTGGACCGGAACAACCGTCCGGTGGCTGGCGCGGCCGTGCTGTTTCTGCTTCCGCAGAGTGGAGCAGGGGGGAGTTTCTCAGGTGGCGCCAAGGTGCTGAATGTCATTACCAATCAGCAGGGAGTGGCAGCGGCGCGGGGACTGCAACTGAATACGGTAGTGGGTGAGTTCCAGATAAGGGTGACGGCCTCATACCAAGGCCAGACAGCCACCGCCGCGATCGCCCAAACCAACTCGGCGGCTGCTGCGGGCGCGGCGGGGGCGGGCGGGGCCGCAGCAGGGGCGGGAGGCGGCCTTTCTACCGGAGCGGTGGTGGGGATTGTTGCCGCAGTTGCCGGAGCGGCGATTGGCGTAGCACTGGGCGTTGGAGGTGGAGGCGGCGGACCGGCCCCGGTGACAGGACCTCCACCAACTCCAACGATTGGTGTTTCGTTGGGGTCGCCCACGGTAGCCACGCCCGCGCCGTAGCGCCCGGATGCTGATTGTTGGCCTCTGATTGGTGATTGAGCCGTGAGGGCTCACGCAGATGTTGTGAGGAGAGACTGCCCCATGAAAAGCATATTTCGAACTGTTGTCCAGATGCGCGAAGGACGTCAACCAAGCGTGAGCCGCAAGGCGAAGCGCTGGACGCGGATGGTTGCGGGAATTCTGGCGATGGCCGTCATGGGGTGGCAGGCTCCGGCGCAGATCTCTGAACCAGAGGGCCCCATCGAAGCTCCCCGGTATGTGGTTCGTACGATCGCCGGCAGCCTGGTGCCGGGCTATGGCGGTGACGGAGGCCCTGCGGAGCTAGCGTCATTGAACTGGCCGCGAGGGCTGGACACCGACGCGATGGGCAACGTCTACATCGCCGATTCAGAGAACTGCCGGATTCGCAAGATCGACGTGGAGGGAATGATTACGACCGTTGCGGGCAACGGGATATGTGGCGCTGGCGAGGAGCAGGTTTCCGCGCTGGAGAGCGCACTGAACAAGCCTACCGATGTGGCGGTGAACCTGCTGGGCGAAATCTACTTCACGGAGGCGTCCCGCATCCGGAAAGTGAACACACTGGGAATCATCTCCACGGTTGCGGGAACCCTGCCTGACCAACAGAGCACCTGTAACCCTGAGGACGAAGCCTCCGCGCTCTCGGCCTGCCTGCGGCCAAGCTATCTGGACCTGGCTCCTGACGGGACGATCTACTTCTCGGATAGCTTTCTGCCGGACCGCGTGCGCAAGGTGGACCCTCTGGGAATGGTGACGACAGTAGCGGGCATTTTCGGGATCGGCTTTTCCGGGGATGGCGGGCCAGCGCGAGCAGCCCGTCTGAATTCTCCGCAAGGCGTGTTGTATCACGACAGGAACCTGTACATCGCGGACGAACTGAACTATCGAATCCGCCAGGTGGATGCCCAGGGCATCATTCGCACGATTGCAGGAACCGGAGTGCTGGGCGGTTTGCCCGACGATGTACCTGCTCTGGATGCCAACATCTCTCCGCGAGAGCTACGGATGGATGAGCAGAACAATCGCCTGCTGTTCACCAACACCTCTACCGGATCCATTCTGGCCCTGGATGCGAACGAACGGGTTCAGGTTGTGATTGGACCCATCGACACGGAGGTGCTTCCCGACATCCTGGCGGAGAACACGCCAGACCGGGAAACCCGACTGCGTGCCGTGCGGGGGTTGGCGATGGACCTGGAGACGGGCGACATCCTGTACTCAGAGGGAAATCCGGCCCCCTTCTCCACCGGTACGCCCACTGACCCGACCGCCACCTCAGCGGCTCGCATCCGAAGGGCTTTTCTGGGGGGCGAGATCTGCCAGATTCCGTTTCCAGGCGATGCCACCGGAACCGTGGGAGTCGTCTTCCTGAAGAAGATCCCGTACCTGTCTGAGATGGTGGAGGAGTTCCAAGTGATGGGACTGCCTCCGGGCTTGATGGCAACGGGAAGCCGGATTGACAAAGAGATCACCATCCAGGGCATTCCTACGATGGCGGGCGAGTTCGATGTGACCCTGACACTGGGTTGTGGGGCAAGGACGACGTTCAAGATCATCATCAGCGCCGGAGCGTGTCTGTTCGTAACCGAATCGCCCCTACCCAATGGACGAGTGGGCGTGATGTACTCGCAGGATCTGCTGTACCAGGCGCTGGGCACGCAGACAATCTCGCTGGTATCGGGCTCACTGCCTCCGGGAGTGCAACTGGTGCCACCAGTGCCAGGCTCAGACGACGCCACCTGGAGATTGCTGGGAACGCCACTGCAGGCAGGCAGCTACTCATTTACGTTACGGCTGAATCCTTGCGGCGGCGAGAAGCTGTTCGTGATTGTAATTGACCAGGCAGGATGTGTGTTCGTCACGGAATCGCCGCTGCCGCAGGGCCAGGTTGGCATGGCGTACTCCACGGCCATCCTCTACACAGGGATTGGTGAGCAGATGATGTCTGTGGTGGAGGGAAGCCTGCCTCCGGGAATCCTGCTGGTGGCACCGCTCAGCGGAAGTGATGCGCCCACGTGGAGGCTGGCGGGCACTCCCACACAAGCGGGTGACTATCTGTTCACGTTAGGGCTAAGCCCGTGCGGTGGGCGCATGCAGTATCGGCTGGTGATTGCGGCGGAAACGTTGCTGATCTCGACAGCCAGCCTGCCGCCGGGTACCGTGGGCTGCCCTTACAACCTGACACTGACGGCTTCCGGGGGAAACACACCCTATGCCTTCCAGATCCAATCCGGGATGCTGCCGCAGGGGATGACGTTCAGCCAGACCGGCATCTTGTCGGGCACACCCACCCAGCAAGCGAATGGCAACATCGGGTTTGAGGTGATTGATGCGGCCGGGATGCGCGCGCAGAAATCCATGAACCTGTTGATTGCGGACGCGCTGACCTGGATCACCACGTCCTTGGCTGAGGGAACCGTGGGGCAGCCCTATCCGGGCACGCTGCTGCAGGTGAGCGGCGGAAACCCACCCGTTCTGTTCAGTGCAGTGGACCCACTTCCCGCTGGCCTTAGCCTATCCAGCACCGGACAACTGAGCGGGACGCCGCAATCGACCTTTAACGGAAGCGTGCGTTTCCGGGCGAGCGCGGCAGGCAACTGCAGTGCCGAGACCACGCTGCCCCTGGTGATTCGCGCAGCCGGACCGACGGAGATTAGCCTTAGCGCCACCGTGCCCAATGTAGAACTGCGCAGCGAGTATGAGGCATCGGTAAACACCAACACCCCGCCCGACCTTGCAATCGCGGGCGCATTGCAGATCCGCTTTGTGTCCCTGGTAGAAGACGGTCGGGACAACCCTGAGGTGAGCTTTGCCACGGACCCGCGCAGCCGCGTGGCCAACTTCACGGTGAATGCAGGCCAGACGAAGGGCCTGTTCACGAGCGGGGAAACGGTTCGCTTCAACAGCGGCACGGTGGCAGGAACGATTGTCCTGACAGCCACGATGAATACGGGAACGCAGACGCTGACGGACACGCTGGAGTACATCGTTCCGCCCACTCCACCGCGACTGCTGACCATGACGCTGGCGCGTTCGGGAAACAACGTAACGGTGACCGCCACTGGATTTGCGCCCCGACGCCGCATCACCAATGGCACGCTGGAACTGGTTCCACGCGCGGGGGTAGCCCTGAGCGGATCAGCCAGCATTCCGCTATCCCAATTGGGGGACACCTTCACCACGTACTTCGCAGGGGAAGCATCGAGAGCGTTTGGGAGCCAGTTTGTGCTGACGATCCCGCTAACGATTAGCGGCGGAAGCGCTGCGGATCTGGCGGAAGTGCGACTCACCCTGGTGGGAGAAAGCGGAGAAAACAGCAATGTGCTTACAGCGCAATAGCGGTTACCA
>CAZUAX010000113.1:0-9337 GCA_964618435.1 uncultured Solibacteraceae bacterium | reverse complement strand
CTCTACCGCATTGACGGCATCGCCGGAGGCGCGGTGCTTTCCAAGGTGGACGCCCCCGCAAGGCGGGGCAATACGGAGAACCTGTTGACGAGCGCTGTGGAATCCGCGTGGGCCTATGCAGCGCAGGGGGGATCGAGGGTGACGCTGTCTTCGCTACGGGGCAGTGCGAACCCCTCGGCTGCGGCATTCCAGCCAGGAATGCCCGTGGGCACGCTGGCGTTCTCCCGTGACGGCAGCACCCTGGCCGTGGCCCACGAGGGGGATGCTGTCATCAAACTTTTCCACATTAGGGATGGAGCCACGGAAGAACTGCAAACGCTGGAGCTTGGGGCTGGCAGTGGACGGGTGGAGCAGATGCAGATGGATGAAGCAGGCCAAAACCTGGTGGGGATTCGGGCTGGCGCCGGGTGGATGGATGCGATTGCATGGTCCGCCGCTGCAAACGGGCCATCCGTCCTCGCGCGGGGAACCAACCTGTTCGCGGCAATTCGACCGGACGGGCAGCAGGCTGCGGTGTATGACCCGGATTCGAGCACACTACAGCTTTTTGCGAACGGCACTGGGGGCTTCTCGTTATCCTCCACACTCCAGTTGCCCGCGGGATCGGCCAATGGGGCGAAGCTGCTGGCCGCGCTGCATTTCGTGGACGGACGCTTCGTGACGATTGCCATTCGAGATCGTGCGGTGTGGCTGTGCGATGAGAGCGGGGAATGCAAGAACTCCATCCTGCCTATTGCCGCAGCGCGCGCAGTGAGGCCGCTGGCCAGCCCGCATGTGCTGTTTGTGGAGTCAGCAAAAGAGGGAGTCCCCAGCTACCTGCTGGAGTTTATGGACGGTAAAGCGGCGTGGCATTTCGTCAGCCGGCCAGCGGATGACCGCGGCGGAATGCGGAGGACGGGCATTCCCGTAAGGGGAGAGCCGGGCATGATGCGCTAGCGATTCGCGGGTGCGCTAGTGATTGGTGCCTCACGGCTTGGGCGGCGGGATGGCGGGGAGCCCCGTCGATTACGGGCCAGGGTACGCGTCGCAGGTAGCTGATACACTCGGCGTCATGAACCGTCGGTTGTTCCTGGCCAGCATGGCCGCCCCGCTCTTCGCGGCCACCAAGCCTCTGCCAAACGTGGTGCTGATTGTCGCCGATGACCTGGGGTGGGGAGACCTTGCGATCAATGGGGCACCGGACATCCAGACACCGCATATCGATGGAATCGCGAAGGCGGGAGTGCGATTCACGCAGTCCTATGCGAGCGCTCCGGAATGCAGCCCCACCCGCTGCGCCTTGCTGACCGGGCGCTACCCACAGAGAGCAGGCGGGTTGGAGTGCGCCATTGGCGTGAACAATATCGGCCGCTACGACGAAGCGGCCTGGCTGCAGCAGCGGGGAGAGTTGGGGCTGCCGGCTTCCGAGAACACGCTGGCAATGCGATTCAAAGCCCTTGGCTACGACACCGCGCTGACTGGCAAGTGGCACCTGGGATACCTGCCGCAGCATTCACCGGATGCCCATAAATTTGACTACTCCTTCGGTATCTGGGGAGGGAATGCGGACTACTTCACGCACGAAGAACAGGGAGAAGGCGCGGGCAATGTACAGATGTTCGAGAACGGACAGCGCGTGAGGCGCAAGGGTTATATGACGGACCTGATTGCCGAAGCGGCCCTCGGCTGGCTGAAGCAACGAAGCGCAAAGCCGTTTTTCCTCTACGTGCCGTTTACGGCGCCGCATAGCCCGATTCAGGCGAAAGAGGACTTCGACCCCGCAACGGGAACGGCTCCGCACCGGCAGCGGCACCGGCCCACCTACGTGAAGATGGTGGAACGAATGGACGCCTGTGTCGGCGACCTGCTGGGGCAACTCGACGCCATGAAGGCGAGTGCAAACACGATTGTGGTGTTCGTTTCAGACAACGGGGGCGACGCGAACGGACGAAACCTTCCGTTCAAGGGGAGGAAGAGTTCGGTGTGGGAGGGCGGCATTCGTGCCCCGATGCACATCCGCTGGCCGGGGCGAATTCCCGCGGGCCGGGAGGTGCAGCAAGTGGCGATGACCATGGACCTCGCGCCAACGCTGCTGACAGCAGTTGGAGCCAGTGCAGGCAAGACGGATGGCATTGACCTGATGCCCTATATGGAGGGTACGCGCGATGCCGAGGAACGTACAGTTTTCTGGCGCTATAAGCGGGGCAAAAACATACGGAAGGCCGTTCGCCATGGGAACTGGAAGTATGTCAACGACAGCGGAGTGAAGGCATTGCACAACCTGGCGACGGACGCCGGGGAGGCGAAGGATGTCTCCGCGGCGCATCCGGAGGTGCTTGCGGATCTGGAAGGGAGAATGGCCCGGTGGGAGCAGGAAGTGCGCGCACCGCGCCTAAAGGATTTTCGGCCAGCAGGATAGTGACAACAAGCGCGGAAGGCAGATGGTAATGGCGCCATAAGAACATTTAATCCCATCAGCATCTTGCATTTACTTTGCTTTTGGGCTAACTTAAAACTTACTGGCAATGAGGCGTTGGGTTTACCTGTGCCGCGTGATGCCGGTGATTAGGTTTTCTGTTGGATTGTATGGTCAACAACCGTTCAGTGGTATCGATTTGCGTCGTCGTAGGCCGCTACGTAGTAGTAGGCCTCCTACCGCCTGCCTGAACGGACCACGAATTTCTCTCTAGGGCCGTTGGCGGGTAACCACCCAGCCGACGGCCTTTTTTGTTGGAAAACGAAAGACATAAAACAGCTTCCGCCCCGAAAGTTCCTGGCGAGCGGTAGCGATGGGATCGGTTGCGGGAACAAGCGGTGGACTTCAATTGGTGGGAGATGGAAACGCGATTATGGCTACGTTGATGAATGGCGCTCGCATCTTGCTCGATTGCCTGGCGCATGAGGGCGTGGAAGCAATTTTTGGTTATCCGGGCGGCGTAACATTGCCGCTGTATGATGCACTGTACGATCACGAAGTCCGGCACATTCTGGTACGGCACGAACAGAATGCAGCATTTGCCGCACAAGGCTATGCGCGGGCAACGGGCAAAGTGGGGGTATGCTGCGCGACCTCCGGCCCAGGCGCCACCAATCTGGTGACCGGCCTTGTGGACGCACTGCTGGATTCCATTCCAGTGGTTGCCATCACCGGCCAGGTGCCGAACAAGCTCATTGGTAGCGATGCCTTCCAGGAAGCGGACACTTTCGGGATTACCCGGTCGTGCACCAAGCACAACTATCTGGTGAAGGATATCAACGATCTGCCGCAGATTATCCATGAGGCGTTTTACATTGCGGCGTCGGGACGTCCCGGCCCAGTGCTGGTGGATATCCCCAAGGACATCTTTGTGGGACAGGCCCACTATCAGCCGTTGAAAGCCATTCATCTACCGGGCTACAAGCTGGTGCTGGATGGACATGCCGGCCAGATTCGCCGTGCGGCGCAGATGATGTGGGAAGCCGAACGGCCGATGGTTTACTCGGGCGGGGGCATTATCCACTCCGGCGCGCACGAAGAACTTCGCGAACTGGTGGAGATTCTGAACATCCCCTGCGTGAACACGCTGATGGGCCTGGGCTCTCTGCCTGGTAGCCATCCCAACTTTATCAGCATGCCCGGCATGCATGGCAGCTATGCCGCCAACATGGGCATGTACAACACGGATCTGCTGATTGCGCTTGGCGTGCGCTTCGACGACCGGGTGACCGGGCGGCTGAAGGACTTCGCGCCCTATGCACGTGTGATTCACGTGGACATCGACCCCGCGGAGATTGGCAAGAACCGTGTGGCGGACCTTCCGATTGTGGGCGACTGCAAGCGCGTGATGAAGAAGATGAACAAGGCGCTGCAGGAACTGGCACCGGAATACGCCGGGAAAACCGAACCCGCCCGCGAAGCGTGGCGGCAGCAGATTGCCGATTGGAAGGCGGAGCATCCGCTGGAACCGGTGTTCAGCGACACCGAGATTAAGCCGCAGCACCTGATGGCGGAAATCAATCGGATTTCCGACGGCAAGGCGATAGTGACCTCTGACGTGGGCCAGCACCAGATGTGGGCTGCGCAGCTGATTCGCTATGACGAGCCACGGCTTTGGATTAACTCCGGCGGACTGGGTTCAATGGGCTTTGGCCTGCCCTCGGCGATGGGCGCGCAGGTGGCCCACCCCGACAAGCTGGTGTTTGCAGTGCTGGGTGATGGCGGCTTCCAGATGTCGCTGCCTGAGCTAGCCACCATCGCGGCAGAGCGCCTGCCCATCAAGATTGTGGTGATGAACAATGGCTACCTGGGCATGGTGCGTCAGTGGCAGGAACTGTTCTTCAACAACCGGCTCTCGGCGTCCACGATGTCGTCCTTCCCACAGGTAGAACACCTGGGAGCGGCGTATGGCATCCCGGGCCGCACGGTGAAGAAGCCTGAACATCTGCGAGACGTGCTGGAAGCGGCAGTGGCCGAACCCGGCCCGTACCTGCTGAACATTGAAGTGAGCCCGTTTGAGAATGTTTACCCGATGGTGCCGGCGGGCGGAGCCATTAATGAAATGGTGCTGGGACAGCCAACCCCTGTTCCCGTCCCGTAACCGTTCAGGAGAACTTTTATGCTGCAAGTAATTTCATTGCTCGTTGAAAACAAGCCCGGCGCATTGATGCGCATTACAGGGCTTCTGAGCGCCCGCGGCTACAACATTGAAAGCCTGACGGTAGCGCGGACGCTCGACCCCGTTCTCTCGCGGATGACCATCGTGGTGGATGTGGACCCCAGCCTGCGCAAGCTGGTGATCAAGCAAATGAACCGCCTGATTAATGTGCTGCAGGCAAGCGACCTCACAGAAGCGCCCTCCATTTGCCACGAACTGGTGCTGATCCGCGTTCGTTCGCCCCGGGAGAACCGCACAGCCGTACTGAAAGAGGCCGAAATCTTCAACGCTCGCGTGGTGGATTCTTCGGTGGAGGGCTTTGTGCTGGAGGTAACGGGAGCGAGCGAAAAGCTGGAAGAATTCATTGCGGTGCTGCAAGGCTACGGTGAGATTGAGGTAACTCGCTCTGGCGTGGCTGCTGTTTCGCTCGAAGCCAAGAAGCTGAAGCTGGCTCCGCCCATTCCCACGGCAGCCGGCGAGGCCGACAACTACACGGAAAAGGACGAAGTCGTAAATGCTTAATCGATACTACGAAAAAGATGGCGATCTTTCTCTGCTGAAAGACAAGACCATCGCCATCATTGGCTACGGCAGCCAGGGCCACGCGCACGCACTCAACTTGCGCGATTCGGGCTTGGATGTAGTGGTTGGCCTGTATGAGGGATCAAAGAGCTGGGCCAAGGCTGAAGCCGCGGGCCTGAAGGTGGCCACGGTGGCGGAGGCCGCAAAGATGGCGGACACCATCATGGTGTTGGTGTCTGACCACCTGCAATCCGATCTCTACCGCGACCACATTGCGCCTGGGCTGGCGCCTGGCAACACGTTGATGTTTGCCCATGGCTTCGCGATTCACTTCAAGGAAATCGTACCGCCGGACTTCATTGACGTGGCGATGATCGCCCCGAAGAGCCCCGGCCATCGCGTGCGCGAACTGTTCACCGAGGGAGTGGGCGTACCGGGCCTGCTGGCGGTGCATCAGGATGCGAGCGGCAAGGCCAAGGAAAATGCCCTGGCTTACGCACTGGGCCTGGGCTGCCTGAAGGCGGGTGTCATTGAAACCACCTTCAAGGAAGAAACCGAAAGCGATCTGTTCGGTGAGCAGGTAGTGCTCTGCGGTGGCGTGAGTGAGCTGATCCGGGCAGGTTTCGAAACGCTGACGGAAGCCGGTTATGCGCCTGAAATTGCCTATTTCGAGTGCCTGCATGAACTGAAGCTGATTGTGGACCTGATCTACGAAGGCGGATTGGGCTACATGCGCTACTCGGTATCGGACACGGCGGAATACGGCGACTACAGCCGTGGGCCGCGGGTGGTGAATGCGCAGACCCGCGAGGAAATGCGCAAGATTCTTGGCGAAATCCAGAGCGGCCAATTCGCCCGCGAATGGATGGACGAAAACCGTTCCGGCCGCGCGAAGTTCCTGGCAATGCGGGAAGAAGGCAAGAACCTGCCCATCGAAGTGGTGGGTAAGGAACTGCGGGCGATGATGCCCTTCCTGAAGCGCGCCAAGGAAGCGGGCGTCCCGTTAGAAGCGGAACCCTCCGCAACCAAGTAAGTCCCCAGGGGGAGGCGGCTGGCAATGCTGGCCGCCTCTCTTCATTCCTGATAAGGATCGTTCCATGACAAGCAGCCCGAAGACCCGCATCTACGTACTCGACACCACGCTTCGTGACGGCACGCAGGGCGAGGCGATCTCTTTCTCCGTGGAGGACAAGCTCGCGATCGCCGAAAAGCTGGATCAACTGGGCGTGGATTACATTGAGGGCGGCTGGCCAGGGTCAAACCCCAAGGACAAAGAGTTTTTTGAGCGCGCCCGCCATTTGAAACTGAAGCACGCCAAGCTTTCAGCCTTTGGCAGCACGCGCTTCGCCAAGCACACAGTGGAGACTGACCCCAATGTGCGATGCCTGCTGGAAGCGCAGACTCCCGCCGTGTGCGTGTTTGGAAAGACCTGGGACCTGCATACCAAGAAGGCGCTGGGCGTGACCGAAGCGGAAAACCAAGTGCTGATTCGTGAAACCGTGGGGGTACTGAAGCGCGACGGGCGGGAGGTGATTTTCGACGCGGAGCATTTCTTTGACGGCTACAAGGGCAATCGCGACTTCGCCCTGCGCGCGCTGGACGCGGCCGCTGAGGCTGGTGCCGACGTGCTATGCCTCTGCGACACCAACGGCGGCACCATGCCCAGTGAACTGGCTGAAATTGTAGCGGACGTACGCAGCCGTTTTGGAGGAGTAATTGGCATTCATACGCACGACGACTCGGGCGTGGGCGTAGCGAATTCGCTTGCCGCCGTGCGCGAGGGGGCTACCCACGTGCAGGGCTGCCTGAACGGCTATGGCGAACGCTGCGGCAATGCCAATCTTGGTTCTGTGATCGCGAACCTGGAACTGAAGATGGGCTACGAAGTGTTGGGCGCCGAACGGCTGCAAAACCTGACCGGCGTCGCCCGGTTCATCGCGGAGCTTGCAAACCTTCCTTTGCCGAACGGCCTGCCTTATGTGGGACAGAGCGCTTTCGCGCACAAGGGCGGCGTCCATGTGGCAGCGGTACTGAAAGATGCCTCCACCTATGAGCATGTCTCGCCCGAGACGGTGGGGAACCGGCAGCGCGTGTTGCTGAGTGACCTTTCCGGCCGCGGGAACATCTTCTACAAGCTGAAGGAACACGGCCTGGAAGAAAGGCTCTCTGACGAGAACCGCAAGGCGCTGCTGGAGCAGATAAAGCAGCTTGAATACGAAGGATATGAACTGGAAGCCGCGGAGGGCACATTTGAGCTGCTGGTGCGGGAAGCGCTGAACCCGGAAGTGAAGTTTTTCGAAGTGGTGAACATCGAAACCACTACCCGGATGTCGGACACCCTGTCGCCCTTGACGACGGCCACCGTGACGCTGAAAGTAAACGGCGGCACCCATTCGCATACCGGCATTGGGCATGGTCCAGTGAACGCACTGGACGAGTGCCTGCGTGGTTGCCTTTCCAACCACTATCCGGAGATCAGGCGGGTTGCCCTTACTGACTACAAGGTGCGGGTGCTGGACAACAAGAAAGGCACGGCGGCGAAGGTACGCGTGCTGGTGGAATGGACCGACCACGAAAAGAGCTGGGCAACCGTGGGCGTATCGGAGAACGTGATTGAAGCCAGTTGGAAGGCGCTGGCCGACGCCATTCGCCTGGAGCTGATGCGTCTGCACGATGGGGAACAAAACGCTGTGGCCGCACCGAACGCGGCGTCAGGTTACTAGACGCCGGGTTGTTCCGGGAATTGCCAATGTCGAGCGCTAAGATAGGATAGAGCGTACGGGCCCGTAGCTCAGCCGGATAGAGCATCTGCCTTCTAAGCAGAGGGTCGCAGGTTCGAGTCCTGCCGGGCCTACCATTGTCCGCGGGATTTGCCCCGCAATGAAACGAACAAACCCATCATGGCCTTGCCCGAATCCGCCGTCGCATACATTGAACAACAAAAACAGCGTCTCCGATCATCGGGCAAACGCCCGGTGATTGTGTTCCCGGAAGGTGGGGACACGCGTGTGCAGACCGCCGCCGCGCGCCTGGCACAGGAAGGGCTGGTAGCTCCGGTGCTGCTAGGGAAGCCGGCCATGAGTACGCCATCCGCCATTCAATGGGTGGATCCGGAGGATCCCGCGCGGCGGGACCGGCTGGCCGATCTTTACTTTGAGCGACGCCGCGCCAAAGGCATGATGCGCCAGGAAGCCAAGGAAGCGGTGAAGCACCCCATGCGCTTTGGGTCACTGATGGTGACGGCCGGCGAAGCCGATGGCGCCGTGGGCAGCGCGGTCTACACCACCGCGGACACGGTGCGCGCCTACCTCCAGTGCATCGGGCTGAAGCTGCAATTTCGGCGCTTGTCCGCCTTCCACCTGATGGCGGTACAGGACATGGGCTATGGGCACCGGGGATTACTGGGCTTTAGCGACGCGGCGATCAACCCAAACCCCACGCCACCCGAACTGGCGGAAATCGCGATTGCATCGGCAGGCACCTACCGTCAGCTTACCGGCGCCACTCCGAACGTAGCCCTGCTTTCGTTTTCCACAAAAGGAAGCGCGCAGCACAAGGACGCCGACAAAGTGATTGAAGCCATGCGCTACGTGCGTGAACGCGCTCCAGACCTGAACTGCGATGGGGAGTTGCAGGCGGACGCGGCACTGGTGCCGTCGGTGGGCCAAAGCAAAGCCAAGGGTTCGCCAGCGGCAGGCTACGCAAATGTGCTGATTTTCCCCAACCTCGACTCCGCCAATATCGGCTACAAGCTGGTGGAGCGTCTGGGCAATGCGGCGCTGATTGTGGTGGTGATGCAAGGACTGGAGAAACCGGCCAACCTGATCTCCCGCGGCTGCAACGCGGAAGACGCCTACCACTGCGCCATCGTCACCGCCGTGCAAAGCTTGGGATGATGCTGGTGAACGCCAAAGCACACGCGCGTATTACGATTCCGAGTTGGATTCTGTGCGTAATGACGCTGGCGATGACGCTGGCAATGGCGCTGACAACAGCCTGCACGGCTCCAGAACGGCAAGCAGACAGGACAGCCAATCCCCTCACTGACCCTACCCGCCAACCCGAGTACCTGAAGGGGATTGAGCGTTTGGTGGCGCTGAACACGGAGGCGCGCGCACACTTCGCGGCAGGGCGCCGGAGCCAGGCTGCGGCGCTTGTGACCGAGGGGAAGGACATTGCCACGGAACTGCTTGAGGTCTCGC
>CAZUAX010000112.1:12939-14872 GCA_964618435.1 uncultured Solibacteraceae bacterium | reverse complement strand
CCGGCGAGCCCGAGAGACGTCCATCCAGATGCCAGCCGTCTGTTTCGCAACAATGGCAACGGAACCTTTACCGATGTCACATTTGAGAGCGGCCTTTTCCATCCGATGGGAACCATGGGAGCGGGTGTGGCGGACCTCGATAACGACGGTTTCGTGGATGTCTACTTCGGCACCGGCGATCCCCAGCTCACACGCCTGGAACCCAACCGTTTCTTCCGCAACCAGGGGGATGGCACCTTCCGCGATTGGAGCGATGCAGCGGCCTTTGCCCGCCCAGGGAACAAAGGACACGGGGTCTCCTTCGTTGATATCGACAACGATGGCGACCTCGACATGTACGCCCAGCTGGGTGGACACTATCCCGGCGATATGGCGCGCAATGCGTTCTACCGCAACAAGCGCGGCAATCGGAATCATTGGCTACAGCTTCGACTTCACGGGACGAAGTCAAACCGGGCGGGCATTGGAGCGCAAGTGACGATATCCGTTGGCAACCGCACCTTGCACCAGGAACTGAAAGGCAGCGAGGGCTTCGGCGCCACCAACCCCAATCAGTTGCACTTTGGGATGGGCAAGGCGACACTGGCCGAGCAGGTGGATGTCCGCTGGCCCAGTGGGAAAACACAAACTTTACGCGACGTACCAACGCGACAACTGCTTCAGCTAACGGAACCGGAATAGCGGCAACTACTCGTAGCGAAGAGCGTTTGCAGGGTCAAGCTGCGCGGCTTTGCGGGCGGGAACGAAGCCACTGGCAAGCCCAACCAGCAGCAGAAAAGCCATGGAGAAAAGTGTGGTCTCAAGCGATACCTGCAGCAGCAGGTCGCCGCGCCCGGAATCGTCTTCAAAGATCGCGCCCAGCAGAGGCAAGCTTCCCACGCTGAGCGCGATGGCGTAGGCCACCAGCATGCCCACGGCGCCGCCGGTGAAGGTAAGCACCAGCGTCTCTGCCAGCACCTGCAGCATCACCTGCCCGCGACGGGCGCCAAGGGCGCGCCGAAGCCCAATTTCGCGCACACGCTCATTGATGGAGACAAGCATGATGTTCATCACCCCCACGCCACCAATACCCAGAGTGAGCAGGCCGATGAAGATCAGCAGCACCTGCAGACCGATGGTGATGCCGTCGATGATGGGGCGAAACTCTTCGCGGTCCATGAAGCGCAGTGCGCGTTCGTCACTGGGGTCGAAGTTCTGGCGTTTGGCCAAGGTTTGGCGGACTTGCTGAATGGCCTCCCTCTGCCACTGCAGCGACACCGCGCTGAATACCAGCACACTGGCGTACCGTGTGTTCCAGATATCGCCGGCGGCTGAGTATGGAATGAAGATTGAACTGTCGTCACTCGAGAAGTAGTTGCTGAACTGGAGCTTCGGATCCATCACCCCAACCACAGTGAAGCGTGCCCCGTTGATTTGAATGAGCTCACCCACGGCGGGGCGTCCGCTAAACAGCTTCTTCTTGATCTCGGCACCCAGCACAGCCACGCGCCGCCGCTCCAGCAGATCCTCTTCGGAAAGCCATCGCCCCACGCTCGGGACCTGGTTTCGCATGATGCCGTAGGAAGGGTAAACGCCGCGCACCGCGGAGTTCTCGCGTCGCAGTTCATAGCCAACATCAAAGCGCCGCACGGTCTCCAGGCTGATGTGCTTAATGAGGGTGCCTTCGGCGCGAATCGCGTCGAAGTCCTCCATGGCGATCATCACTTTCTTGCCCGCTTTCTCACCGCCCGCCTGGGCGCTGGTCTGCCCTGGCCACATCACGATGGCGGACTTGCCGAAGGCATCAAACGCGCGCACCATCGCCGTGCGGAAGCCGTCACCATAAGCGATCAGTAGCGCGACCGAGACCACACCCCACATCACGCCCACCATGGTGAGAATGCTGCGGGTAGGGTTACGCCGCAGGGCAATCCAGGCCTGGATGAGGATCTCC
>CAZUAX010000112.1:3902-12839 GCA_964618435.1 uncultured Solibacteraceae bacterium | reverse complement strand
CCTACAGCTTTGCGCAGCCCGATTTCCCGAGTACGCTCACGCACCGCCACCAGCATCACATTCATCACGCCAATGCCGCCAATCAGCAGGGTGGCAATGCCCACCGCGCCCAGGAAATACTTCATGCCGATGCTGAGCTGGTTGAATGCCTTCGTGTTCTCAATGGTGTCCCAGATGTACAAAGCGTCCTCGTCCTTGGGGTCGCAATCGTAAATTCGGGCAAGGCTGGCGCGCAGTTCGCGTTTGCATTCGAGGTGATCATCGAAGCTGCGCGCCGCCACCAACAGCCGGTCTACGTGGGTAGGGAGCGCCGGTGGCAGATTGGGGAAGTCCGCAATCATGCGCTGAAAGGGAATGTAGACCTTCTGGATGTCCTGCCCGTCGTAGCTGGAGTCCTGCTCCTTCGCCAGCATTACGCCGATTACGGTGTAGGGCTTGCCCTTCACGTAGATGGTCTCGCCCAATGCATTGCGGTCACCAAACAACTGCTTCTTGGCATCGGAGCCCACGAACGCCACTGCCCTGGCATCGTCACAGTCGGCCTGGCTGTAGAAGCGGCCTTGCGCGACGTCAATACTGCGGATATCGGCGAAGGCTGGAAGCGCTCCGGTGACGGTAAGCGTCGCGCTGTTGTAGCCGGACTGCACTGGAAGGGAACGGCCAAGCTCCGGCATGATGTGCGCACAACTCGGGCAGTAGGGAGCAATCTTCAAGTAGTCATCCGCATGAAAACGAATGGAGCGGCCCGCGCGCGTGCCACCCGCCTGCATACTGGTGCGGCCTCCGAAAATGATGAGCAGGTTCTTGCCAAAGCTCGCCGCCACCTTCTCCTGGCCAACCTTCAAGCCCTCGCCGGCACCAGTCATGAGAGTGATGGAAACCACTCCCCATGTGATGCCAAACATGGTTAACACCGTCCGCAGCTTGTGTGCCCACAGCGTCTGGACGGTATCCATGAAGAGGTCCTTGAGTGTCATTCCCATAGTGAGACTGCAAACTGAGACAAGCGATCTAAGTCGCGGCCCTCGGATGAGAGAACGCAGCACATCGGTTGCAGGTGATTCCACCCTGTTGGATGCGAGTGCGGAACCCCCGCAGCGTGGCAAAGGTTCCGCCGAAGAGACGAACTACTGGAGGACGATGCGGTCACCGTCATTCAAGCCAGCAACCATTTCGGTCTTCACTCCATTCGAGATGCCAAGTTCCACCGGGATGCGTTTCTTGCCCGTTTTGCTGGACATATCGGGAACTTCCACGAAGGTCTTGCGGTCCTCGTCGTAAACCACAGCCGCCTCCGGAAGCAGGAGGACGCCGTTCCGTTCCTCAAGAATGATCTCCGCATTGGCGGACATATTTGCCTTCAGTTCTCCTCCCGGATTCGCGATAGAGACCCGGACCTCAAAGGTGGTGACGTTATCTTTTTCCACGCCAAGGGGAGAAATCTTGGTCACCTTGCCCTGATACTTCTTATCCTTGAAGCTTTCCACAACAATCCGGGCATCCTGGCCAAGATAAACCTTTCCGATATCGGCTTCGTCCACTTTGCCCAGCACGTAGACATCGCTGACATCACCGAGCGTCATCACCAAAGTGGCTTGCGAACCCAGCACCAGGATGGAAGATACAGCATCACCCACTTCGACATCGCGCGAGAGCACCAGACCGTCCATGGGGCTGACTATCGTGGAATTCCGAAGGTCCTCTTCCGCCCGCTCGAGAGCAGCTCGATACTGGGCAACCATCGCTTTTGCTTTGGACACCTCTGCCCGGCTCACGCCCACATTGCGCTGGGCCATTGCCTGCTTGTTGAGGTTCATCTGATAAAGGCGCTCAGAATCTTCCAATGTATTTTTCGCCACCAGTTTTTGGGCATAGAGTTCTTGCGTTCGCTCGACGTTCCGCTTCAGGAAAGCAAGTTCGGGGTTTTCTGCCTCCACCAGGTTGCGCTGCAGGGTGGCCTCAGCGGATTGCAGTGACGCTTCCGCGGCAAGTACCGCGGCGCGCTGCTCTCGCACGCGGGCTTCCAACTCTTCCTTGTCCAGTTCCGCTAACAGTTGGCCCCGTTTCACATACTCGCCATATTCCACATAGAGTTTCTTGACGATGCCACTGGCCTTGGACTTCACTTGCACCTTGGTGAGGGGCTCAATCTTGCCCGTGGCCACAACACTGCGAGCGATGTCGCCCTTCTCCACCTTGCTGAGCTTGGCGGGGTCGATCGTTGGGTTTGTTCGGAAAGCGAAGGACATCGCGACGCCTCCACCCACCAGCAGTACCAACACGGCCCCCAACCAGATCCAGCGGCGGCTTTTTCTTTTGCCATTCGTGGCCATCACATCCTCCCGGGTATGGGGTCTCCTGCAACCGGAGGCGCCGGCAATGGGAACCCGCTAAAGGGACGCGCAAACGGCAACGCAATTACCGTCAGGCGCTTCAACGGGGAATACGCGCAACGGGGATGGAAGTTCCGTAAAAATTCTACGGGAGGGGCATAGCTATCGCTGGGGTGGACGCAAGCTACTGGCTTCGCAGGACATAGCCAGTTCCATCCATTGCACCACCACTTCATTTAGCCAGAACTTCGGTGTGCGGCGCGCCAGAAAACCCATGTGCCCGCCATGAGAAACCGGGACGAACTGGATCCACTTGTTCTGCCGCACGGAGGGCTGCTCGTAAAGGCTGATGGGGATGAATGGATCGTCGGCCGCATGCACCAGTAGCATCGGGATACGCACATCACCCAGGAAATTCTGGGCAGACTGAGTGGCATAGTAGTGCGCGGCGTCGCGAAACCCGCCAAGCGGGGCGACGTAACGATCGTCGAGTTCCCAAATGGTGCGAATCTGCTCCACGCCATCCAGTGAGAACAACTGCGGAAAGAGCGCATGCTTGCGACGTAATGTTCGTTTCATGCGCAGAACGAACTGCTTCTGGTAGAGCCAGTTTGACGGGGACTGAATACAGCGGGAACACACTGCGAGATCAATGGGAGTGGAAACAGCGCAAACCCCTGCCAGCAAAGCGCGCGCCTCCGTGCCAAGTTCACCGGCGAGTTTGGAAACCTGATTGCCCCCAAGTGAGAAACCAGCCAGAAACAAAGGCAGGCCGTCGTTGCGTCTTAAGTGCTTCAGCCATGCCAGGATATCCATCACCAGCCCGGCATGGTAGAGAGCAGGACAATGCGCTTCCGTGCCTCCGCAATTGCGCATGTTCATCCGGTGCACATGGAACCCGGCCATTAGTGCGCGCTGGGCAAGACTGCGCATGTAAGATCCATCGCTATTGCCCTCCAAACCATGCACCAGTACCAAATGGCCGCGAGGCGATTCTGACGGACTTTGCGACACGACACGCACTTTCACACCCGGTTCGGATTCGAACAGATGGAGGCGCGGAGGAAAACGTACTTCGTCGAGAAAAGGACGAACCGCCACCGTACTGAGCGTGGCCAGGTGCCCGTTGCGAAACAAAGGATCGAATGGGGGTATTTCCACTACGGGAGGGGGCTGCCAGATGGGGGTGATGGTGGACAATTCTTCAGTTTACCCCGAGGCAAATAAGGGTGAGAACACAACAAAGCGCACAAGAAAGAGAAAGCTTAGAGCAGGTCGGCGAAACTCCGCCGCAGTCTATGGAAGATTCCATAACCAAGGAAGAACACCGCCAGGGACACAGCAACCAAACCGAGCAGAGGGGCGGGTTGCGGAGCCTGCCCGAGCAGCAGAACCTCACGAAAACCGCGTACCAGCCAGAAGAATGGGTTCAACGATATGTAGGGGAGGGCCGCTGCGGGCAAACTCTCTTCCGGATAGCAGATAGGGGTGAGAAAAAACCACAGGGTAAGCACGTATCCGATGATCTGAGAAAGATCCCGGAACAGCAGCCCAAGAGCAGCGAAGAACCAGGCCAATCCTGTGGTGAGAAGCACCTGGGGCACCATCAGCAAAGGAAGCCACACAACGCTGGCCGGAATGGAGCCGCGAAAGAGCAGCAGGCCCCCCAGGAAGATGATGATCGCGAAGACCTGCAGCACCAGCCCTGCCGCCACCAGATTCACCGGCAAGGTCTCTACCGGAAATACCAGCTTTTTGATGAAGTTGGCGTGCTCCAACAGAACACCGGGGGAACGCCCCAGAGCTTCCGAGAACGGAATCCACGGAAGCATTCCCGCAAGGAAATACAGAACGAACCCTTCCCGGCTGGGGTCCCCACCAAATCGCGCCTGCAGCACCACGCCGAAGACGAAATAGTAGGTAGCAAGCAGCAGCAGGGGATTCAGAACACTCCACAACACCCCGCCGAACGAACCTCGGTATCGGCCCATCATGTCACGGCGCACCATTGTGCGAATGAGTCCGCGGTTGGTGAAGATGCTCAAGCCGGGCAAGGTTACGGCACGGGCAATTCCACGCACCAAGCGCGGCAGCAGTTCCTTTGCCGCGGATGTGACCTGTAAGCGCTTAAGCTCCAGTGATGTTCCCAGGTTATTGAGGTCAAGGCGGAGATAGGGGTCGCCCTGCCGGTATCGCCAGCCATTCGCATCCAACAGCGAGACCACCACGCGAAGCGGTCCACGCGGCAGAAGAGCAGGATCCAGGTATAGCTGCTGCAAGGATTGCACCATCCGGTTGGCTTTATCGGGATGCACATCGAGAGGACGGTGCTCCCCTTCCTGCAGGTAGTTCCCGGTATCCGGGTCGAGCACCTGGTAGCCAAGCACGGCGATGTCTGCATCACCCTGCGCGTGGCGCAGCGTTACCAGGAAGCTCACCGAAAGCGAACCATTCTGCGATACGGCGTCAACCTGTGAAAATCCACTCAGCATAGGCTATCGGTAGTAGAGCCAAGCAGGATAGCGATCTATCGCAGGTCCTGTCTTGCGGCCTAAGGCAAAGATACACTCACCGCGAAGGTTGCGGTCGAGTTCGTACTGGTCCAGCAAGTGTTCCACCCAGGCATTCTCTGGTGCAGGCGCGCTCCAGTAGGCCCCGGTGCGCAACACGTCCACCGTGAACCCGCAATCGGAAAGCGCCTGCCGAATCTCCCTGGGGGCATATTCACGGTGATGGCGGGGGTCCACTTCACCGTCTGCAGTGGGCCGGATGAAGGCAGGAAAAAAGCCAGGATGATAGCCAGTGAGGATGGCCGCAATAGCCCGGCTGGAGCAGACGTTAGGAGTGGAGAGCAGCAGATGGCCTCCTGTTTTCAGGATGCGATTGATCTCTGTGAGGCAGTGGAAGGGGTCGTGCCCCAGGTGTTCAAACAACTCGGTGCAGAGTACGACATCGAAGCGTTCATCCGCATAGGGGTAAGTATCCCGTTCCGCATCAAAGGTATCCACAATACAAGAGAATGTGCGGCCGTCGGGCGCATGAGCTGTCTGTTGGCGGTGATTGCCGGCGGGGCCGTAGTAACAGCCACGGACTTCCCCGTAGCCCTTGTGTTCCTGGAGGAGAGGGGTCAACTGCATATAGCAGCCCATCTCCAAAATGCTCTTGTCAGCGCCACCATCGGGAAGAAGCTTCAGCGTATCTTCAAGACGGCTTATGTGCTGCATCAGATAGCCGCGCGCATCGGAATTGGGAGCCCAGGAAAGCAGGGCCTGCGCCAGGGGAGTCTCCAGTTGTGGAAGGGGGTGGGCATCGGGAGAAGGCCCAGCGACAGCGAAGTCCTCATTGGGCGAATCCGGTTTAACCTCGCCCTCGCTCATCGCGGCGGATGCCACTGCGGAGGTATCTGGCTCGGCGGATAAAGGCTCTGCAGTAGACGCGCCTGGCAACTCGTAAGGCAATTCAGGACCTTCATCACTGTCAGCAGCGGACGATGGCAGTTCCTCCGGAAGACACGGCAAAGATGCCTCGTCCTCCGTGCATAAGGGAGACACCGGGGTTTCCCCATCGAGATCGGATAGGGCCTCGGTCGAATCCGGCTCAATTGGAGAGAAGGCGCTTTGGTTTGAGACAGCCATCGTCGATGACTCCGGCTGGGAGGCCATCCGAGTGACGTCGCCCTGGCCCGCGACAACTTCTTCGCAGAAGGCAAGATACTGTTCCGCAACGCGATCCCAGTTGCAGGTGTCCGCCACCCAGTTCCGCCCAGCGGCACCCAGGAGACGGGCCGCATCCGGGTTTTCGCAGAGATAGTTCAGATACTCGTAAATGAGGTCTTCTTCGGCAGGCGCACCCACTGGGACTTTCAAACAGACGTCATCGGGAAACTCGGCAAACGCCCCCACGTCGGAAACCAGCACCGGCTTACCGAGGCCCAGCGCACGCAGCATGGAGCCCGAACTCTCCCCCACTGTGGGATAACGGAGATTCACGATGATGTCGCAGGCGGCCATATAGCCCACAAAATCTTCGATGGGGGCGAAGTCGATGTGCCGCACGCTTGCCTGAAGATCGAGCGATTCGATGAGAGGCTGCAGCGGAAAATCGGGATGCTCTTCGCCTACCAGGATCATGCGTGCGAATGGGTTTCTCCTCACCAGGCGGCGGAAGGCGCGCAGAGATTCGGCGATGCGTTTGTAGGGCTTCAGATGTCCGAAAATGCCCACCAGTGGAATCTCGTCCCCAACTCCTAATTTCTGTCGCCAAGGCTCGCCGCAGGGTTCCGGCAGCCAGGCGCCATGTGGGATGACGGCCAAGGGACCAAGAAAACCTTGCTCGCGCGCGAGGCGCCCCACAAAGTGGCTGTGCACCACCAGGCCCTTGGCGTTCTGCAGCACCCTGCGCAGCATGGGAACCCCATCGTAGTCCGGCCCCACCTCCAGCCTGCGGACCGCCTGCGCGTAGGCCAGAGCCGGAGCGCCCCCGTCGAATTGCACCTCGCGCAGATAAGCATCCCAATCACCACATTTAATGGTGATTTCCGCAATCAGATGGTGGAGGTTCGCTTCGTGAAGCACCACGACACCGGGATGCCGCAAGGCCGCACGGTACACAAAACCATGGGCATCATTGTTGCCGATCTGGTAGACGGGCAGGTCGCAGGTGTCGAGGAGTGAGATTTGCTCCGCGGAAGAAATCGTCTCTAATCCGCACAATGGATTGAGGGATGCCGCGAGGGCAGCCGAGTAGTCGGCGATCCCGCTTTTGGACGGAGGAAAAGGACTCACCAGGGCAACGCGCATCACGATCCTGAAGCCACTGCCCGCGGCACGGCAGGAACCGCTACAGGCGCGGGAATCCCGGCAGCTTCCCGATAGGTATTGAGCACAATTTCAGCGGAGCGCCGCCAACTGAATTCCCTAGCACGATCAATGGCAGCGCGCCCCAACTTTTCCGCAAAGTCGAGGTTGCGGAGCATATTGCTAATGGCCCTCACCATTTCGGCAGTGGAACCGGGGTCAAAATACATCGCTGCGTTTCCGCCCACCTCCGGAAGGGCAGTCCGATTGCTGCAGGCCACGGGGCAACCGCAGGCCATCGCTTCCAACAAAGGAATCCCGAAGCCCTCATAGAAGCTGGGGAACACAAAGAGGTCACAGCCGTTATAGAGAGCTGGAAGAAGGTCGTCGTCCACGAAACCAGTGAAGTGGATCCGGTGACGCAATGGCGAACGACGTGCCGCGGCGCGAATCTCCGCCGCTTGTGAAGTTTCCTTGCCAACCAGGACCAAGTGCTGGGGTAAATCGGGCTGGTCCTGCATGAGTTGTTCAAAAGCCTGGATAAGCCCGATCTGATTCTTTCGGCGCTGCAGGTTTCCGACACAAAGCAGGTAAGGCGCATCCAAGCCAAACACACGCCGCACCAGATCACTTGCCTGCCCCCGGTCTAAGGGCTGGAAGGCGGGTGCAGCCGCATTGGGGGCAACCACAATCCGTGCCGGATCCATCGAGTAGGCACGCGCAATGGCCTTGCGTGAGAACTCGCTACAGGTGAGTACGCGGGCTGCCTGAAGAATCGTGCGCTTTACAGTAAGCGCCAACTGCTTCTGCCGGAAGCCGGAAAAAAACTCCGGCTGTTCAAGAAAACTCACATCGTGCACGGTAACAACCACGGGAATCGCACAACGAAGCGGCGCCGTATATTGGACATGCAAAACACTGGCTTGATCCAGCCGGAGGCGGCGGCCCAATTGGTAGCCCAAACGCACATAGGGGTTGGCGGAAATCTGACGGGTTGCGATGTCCGGGGGCATTCGAGAGGCAGCATCGCTGGAAGACAGATAGGCAATATATTCCATATCCGGGGCCAGGGAGACATAGTGCTCCATAAGTCCCCGAATGTAGACTTCGTTGCCAGTCTGGCGCTTCCCTATGGCGTGCGCATCGATTGCAACCCGCACCCAGCCCCCTCATTCCAGCTACTGCCTTGGCTCATGCCTGATGGTGGACGATTGAACACGATCAATCCAATATCAAGATCATCCACGGCGCAATGCCTAAAGCTAAATGTTCCTTCTGGTCGCCCGAAAGCGCCACTTCTAAGCATACCCGCGTCAGAGTCCGCACTTGCTCAAGGCTTCCCATGCACTCTTCCACGAGTAGCAATGCTCAAAACGCTGGCGCCCTTCATCGGCCAGGCTTCCCGCTGCTGCGGGATTGTCAACAAGCCGCGAAACTGAAGCGGCGAAGTCTCCTGGATCGTCGTGGATGAGGATGTCTATCCCATCCCGGAACGCCAACCCTTCGGCGCCAATCGAGGTGGATACCACTGGACAACCTGCGGCCCAAGCCTCAATGATCTTGAGGCGAGTTCCCGTACCAGTGGTCAGCGGCACCACTGCCACTAGAGACCTCGCTATCTCCATCATCGCATCCTCTGGATCGGCAACAATCTGCAGATTCCGGGTGGAAGCGAGCAGAGACTGCATTTGCGACGCGCCTTTCCCTAGAATTTTCCAATGTAGACGGGGATGCTGGCGCAGGATCGCCGGCCAGATGGACTTCGCGAAGTATAGCGCAGCCTTTTGATTTGGCAGGTATTCCATGTT
>CAZUAX010000112.1:0-3802 GCA_964618435.1 uncultured Solibacteraceae bacterium | reverse complement strand
CTATCCACCAGAGGCGGAACCCCCCGCCATGCCCGGCGAAGGTTGCGCCAGCCACGTTGAATGGGGGAACGTCCATGCAGGGGAAGCGGAATCTCCTTCCAGCTTCGTAAGTTGGAAAACGGGGGATTGGCACCATGCGAAGGCTGCCAGGAAGTCGCCCCAGGCTGACGAAAACAGAGGACATCCGTTTCGTAATGCTGCAAGAGATACTCCAGAATGGATGCAGAGCGCATGGCTCCCCCGCCGACCATCGGGTAGGGGGATTCCGGGGTAAGAAAAAGCGCCCTGGGCTTAGCGGCCAAAACGTGCAATCGCCTCCCGGTAAACCAATCTCGTGACGGCGGCCGTGGCTTTCCAGGAAAACGCCTGCGCGCGTTTCAGCACCCCGCGGGCGAGATGGAATGCTCGTGTTTCGTCATCCACCAGAGATTGCATTGCGTCCCTCCAATCACGTATATCCGCCGGAGGAAGCAACAGTCCGGCGTCCTGCACCAGTTCGCGCAGTGCCGGAATGTTGCCCACCAACACAGGGGCACCGCACTGCATGGCCTCCAGCACGGGAAGCCCGAAGCCCTCATAGAAGGACGGGTAGAGCACCGCGAGGGCGCGCGAGTAAAGCCGCACAATGTCGTCATCGGGCAGGTTTCCGAGTGCGCGGATTCCTCGTATCGGGGGAATGGGGAATCCATCCTCACGCATCCTTCCCACGATCCACAATTGCGGCCGCCCTTGCCGCCGGAGCTGCACCCACGCCTGGATGAGCGTAGCCAGATTCTTGCGTGGCTCATTCGTTCCGACGAACAGAAAGTAGCCTTCGGGCGGCCAAGAGCCTTCAACTCCGGGATTGGCAGTCAGGGGAGGGGCGGTACGGTCATCGAGACACGGGCGGAAGCGGGAGTTTGCCGCCAGCGGAGTGGCAACCACGCGATCAGGGGCGAGCGAGAACCTCTCGATAGCCTCCTGGCGAATGGACTCACTGACGGTGATCACCATATCGGCGGTGCCCAGCCGCAAAAGCCATGGTGTTCTGCGGCGGATCCGCCCTGCCTGCGGCTGCCATTCCGGAAAGCGCCAGGGAGACAGGTCGTGGATGGTAAGTACCGCCGGATGCCTGTGACAGTAAGGAACGGTGAAGTCCGTACCGTGAAACACGGACGCGCTGAAGGCGCGGGCTGCACTGGTAGCGCCCAGGCTCCACCAGCGTTTGCGCCATCCCGTTGCGGGTTGGTCAAACACCTGCACCCCTGCCGCCCTCAACTGCCCCGCGCTTAACAGCGGACGGTCACACACCAGCGCAATCTCATCCTCTTCGTCTTGCGCCTTCAGTGCGAGAGCCAGTTCTTCTGTATAGCGGCGGATACCCCCGCTTTCTACAGTAAGCGGGCTCCCATCCAGGACGATACGCATGTTGGCTCGGTGTGAATGCAGAGGGCACGCAACCTATTTGTGCTGGGTCTCCCAATCATAAGAAAGCATTGGGTCGTCATAGGGGATGCGGCCTTCGTCCTGTGGATTGTAGGTACGGTTTGTGACGTAGACCAGCATGGAAGGCTCACGGCTGACTACCTTATAGCCATGGGCGACACCCGGGGGGATGAGGATTTGCCACGGTCGCAACTCACCCACATACAGAGTGTTCTTGAAGCCGAAGGTCGAGGACCCCTTGCGCATGTCGATCAGCGCCACCTGCAACATGCCGGAGCACGGCACCCAAAAATCAGTTTGCTCCAGGTGGTAGTGAAACGCCTTCACAATACCGGGGTAGTTGCGGGCGGCGGAAACCTGCATCGTCTCTGGTGCAAAGCCGGAAACCAAGCCCTGGCCGCCCCGCATCACTTCGAGAAAGTAGCCGCGGTCATCAGGCCATATGGGGTACGGGTTCAGCTGAACCCCTTCAATTAGCCCGGCTGCTTCCGTACTGAGGATAACCGTGCCAATTCCTGGATCGCACTGTGGCTTCTCAAGGAGCAGGTTGGAGTTGGTAGTGAGAGTATTCATGAGCAATTTGGGTTTGGAAGGTCTGCGGCCCGCAATCCAGGCGCCTGCGCGACCTCCCGTAATTGTAGCTGACTGAAAGACCCCGCCTGCTAATGCCGGTCAAATGCGGCATCATGCAATTCCCTTCAAGAGGATGGAGCATGACTCCACCAACAGCGGGCGGGGATGTTACACTCCGCTCATGCGAGCTGTTCAATGGACCGACTTCCCAGTGGAAGTGATGAATCGGAGGATTGCCCGCCGTGTCTGGCACGGTGAGCAGATGACCACAGCCCAAGTGCTTCTGGCGAAGGGAGCAGTGGTTCCCCTGCACCACCACCCCCAGGAGCAGACAACAACTCTTGTGAGCGGCAATCTGCTGTTCCGGATGGGCGGTGAGGAAATCGTATTGGGACCTGGAGACATGCTCCGCATTGCGCCCAATCTGCCACATGAGGTGACCGCGCTGGAGGACAGCGTGGCCATCGACTGGTTTGCGCCGGTCCGCGATGACTGGCAACGCGGAGATGACGCCTACCTGCGGGGATAAACCAGGCGGCCGGGACTAAATGCCCGGCCCACCCTGCATAAGCGCCGTCACCTTCTGTGCATCAATCTTGATCTTGCCCTCTCGCTCAAGGCGGGCACGTACGCCTTCAAGGTAGAGTTGCAAGCGCTCCTGTGACTTCATGTTGCTGAGTTGCTGGCGCGCTTCTTCCCGCTCTTTGGCAAGTTCAGCAAGGTTCGCCTCCTCACGGGAAACCACCTTCACCAGGAACATACGCGCGGCAGACTGGAAGGGGGGCAGGGTGCTACCCACCGGAACATCAAAAGCCTGATAGACCTCACCCACGTTGCCAATGCCTTCCGCGGCGGAGATACGGGTGAACGGCGGTGCTTCCCCGAAAGTGAGCCCCATGTTGCGGCCAACCGTCCGCATATCGGCTCCACCATCCACAGCTTCCTTGGCCTCGTTCAATTTCCGAGTAGCAGTCTGCCGGGCATTCTGCGCCTTAATGAGCGCAATAACCCGCTCCATCGCTTCTTCTTTGGTGGCCTCCCGGTCTGGTTCGACGCGCCGAACAACAGCGAAGGCCAGTGCGTTTCCGCCCGCTTCCGCCACTGCGGTCACCTGCCCTTCCGTGAGGCTGTTCATGTCCTGGCGAAGAGGGGAATTCGAAGCAATGCTACCCACAGCCGCCGTGTTTGGGATGCCTTTGTACGCGGTGAACTGCGCAACAGGGTCTGCCTTTACCAATTCTTCGAGGTTAGTGGAATTTGCCATCGCCTGGCCGCGCAGACGCTCCGCGGTCTGCTGCATCAGGTCCATCGCGCGCTGCTGGCTTAACTGTGCGGCGATCTCATCGCGCACCGCTTCAATGGGACGGACACGGGGCGGCTCAAAACCTTCAGACTTGATGATGTGGAGGCCGTACGATGTCTCAACGATATCGCTGATGGACCCAGGCTTCAGATTGAAGGCAGCCGTCTCAAACGCGGGTTCGGTTTGCCCCCGGAAAATCCAGCCCAAGTCGCCACCCTCTCGTGCGCTAACCTCATCACTCGACTTTTCCGTGGCCATCTTCGCAAAGTCAGCACCACCCCGCAGTTGCTTCAGCATTTCTTCCGCTTCCGCACGGAGGGCAGTCTTCTGCTCGGCGCTCTTGCCCTCGGTGGAGAGCAGGATGTGACGCAGCTTTGCCTGCTCGTCCAGACGCCACCGCTCGATATTGGAATCGTAAAAAGCCTTAATCTCAGACATAGAGACAGGCGATGCTTCCTGGGCGCGCTCCATGGAAATCCAGACGACATCAAAGTCACGGAG
>CAZUAX010000111.1:0-14874 GCA_964618435.1 uncultured Solibacteraceae bacterium | reverse complement strand
CCACCGCCAACAAGATCATCAAGAAGGTGCGCAAGTATTAACCAACTTCAGAGACAGGACACTCGAGCATGGTGCCGACAAGATGGGTTTAGCACCAGGCAATGCGCATCCGCCCTGCGACGTCATGGCAGAATACAGGACTTCTGTTTCGGATGATGTCCTTAGCCGATTACCAGCATCAGGTCCTTGGCTTCCACCTTGGTGCCCACCGCGACATGACGCTCCGTTACCTTTCCGGCGATGGGGGCATAAACGGTGGTTTGCATCTTCATCGCTTCCATCACCAGGAGTTTGTCTCCCTTCTCCACCTGCTGATTCAGTTCCACCGCAATGGAGGAGATCATGCCAGGAATGGGTGCGCCGACGTGGCCAGGGTTGTTCTGGTCTGCCTGCGGACGCTGTTCCTGCTTCACCTCCAGGCTAAGGTCGCGAACATCAACTTCGCGTGGCTGGCCGTTGAGTTCGAAGAAGATGGTTCGGTGGCCATCTGGGTGTGGGTCACCCACGGTGAGCAGCTTCACCACGAGGCTTTTCCCCTCTTCCAGTTCAATGGCGATCTCCTGGCCTGGTTTCATGCCATAGAAGAACTGGGGCGTGGGCAACACGTCGACGCTGGAATAGCGCTGACGGGCCTTGTCGTAAGCCAGGTAGACTTCAGGGTACAGGAGATAGCTGAGCACGTCCGTGCGGTTGGCGTGGTGGCCGGTCTTCTTTTCGATGACAGCGCGGGTTTCGTCGAAGTTCGCTGCAGGCAGATTGGCGCCCGGGCGCCCGCGCAGGGGCTTGGCGCCCTTCAGAATCATCTTGCGCACCTTGGCTGGCCAACCTCCCTCCGGCTCACCCAAAGAGCCCATCAGCATATCCACCACCGAGTTAGGGAGGGTGAGATTGTGATGCTCATCGAGACGAGCAAACTCGCTTACCGTCATGTCGTGGCTAACCAGGAAGAGCGCAAGATCACCCACCACCTTGCTGGAGGGAGTCACCTTCACGATGTCGCCAAGCAGCATGTTGACGTCGGCATAAGTGCGGGCAATCAGGGGCCATTTTTCCCCCAATCCCATGCTCTTGGCCTGTTCCTTTAGATTCGTGAACTGGCCGCCTGGCATTTCATGCAGATAGACCTCGGCGGTACCGGTCTTGAGGCCAGTATCGAAGGGCGCATACCACTCGCGGACGGCTTCCCAGTAGTCAGCCGAAAGCTGGAGGGCTTCCGGGTCAAGGCCGGTGTCGCGCCTGGTGTTGCGCAGGGCCGCCACAATCGAATTGAGATTGGGCTGGCTGGTGGTACCGCTCATGGAAGAGATGGCGGCGTCGGCGATATCCACGCCGTCGTCGGCTGCCATCAGCACGCTGGCAGCGCTGGCACCACTGGTGTCGTGGGTGTGGAAGTGGATGGGCAAGCCCACTTCGTCGCGCAGGGCCTTGATGAGCTTCTTGGCAGCGTAGGGCTTGCAGAGGCCAGCCATATCCTTGATGGCGAGAATGTGGGCGCCCATCTTCTCGAGTTCCTTGGCAAGGCGCACATAGTAATCAAGAGGATACTTATCGCGCTTGGGGTCCAAAATATCGCCGGTGTAGCAGATGGCCGCTTCGCAGATGCTGCTTGTCTTGCGGGTCGCCTCCATGGCTACCTTCATGTTGGGAAGCCAGTTTAGGGAGTCGAAGATGCGGAAAATATCGATACCTTGCGCAGCGCTTTCCTTTACGAACTCGCGGACAACGTTATCAGGGTAGGCGGTGTACCCAACGGCATTGGAGGCGCGCAGCAGCATTTGGAAGCAGATGTTGGGAATGGCCTCGCGCAGGCGGGCGAGACGCTGCCAGGGGTCCTCGTGGAGGAAGCGGAGGCAGACGTCGAAGGTGGCCCCACCCCACATCTCCAGGCTGAAGAGATCGGGCGTGCGATGGGAGACGTGGTTGGCGATGGTCATCAGGTCGTGCGTACGCACACGAGTGGCCAGCAGGCTCTGGTGGGCGTCACGGAATGTAGTGTCGGTAAGCAGCAGGCGCTTCTGCCTACGCACCCACGCGGCGAACCCCTCCGCGCCCAGCTTTTGGAGCATCTGGCGGCTGCCGTCCGGTGCAGGCGAGCTAATGTGCTCTGGAATGGATGGACTGGTAAATGCTTCCGGTGCAGGGCGGCCGGCAACCTGCGGATTGCCATTCACGGTGACGTCGCCAATATAGGTGAGTAGCTTCGTGGCTCGGTCGCGGCGCGGGGTGAATTTGAACAGATCCGGGTGCTGTTCAATGAAGCCCGTAGTGGCTTCTCCGGCCGCGAACACGGGGTGGTTGACGACATTCTCGAGGAAGGGGATGTTGGTCTTCACGCCCCGAATGCGGAACTCGCGAAGAGCGCGGTCCATGCGTTCCCGCGCCTGAGTGAAGTCGCGACCCCAGGCCGTGGTCTTGACGAGCAGGGAATCATAGAAGGGAGTGATTACCGCACCGCTGTAGGCTGTGCCACCATCTAGGCGAATTCCGAAACCAGCCGGGGAGCGGTAGGTGTTGAGCTTGCCGTAATCGGGAAGGAACTGGTTGCTGGGGTCCTCCGTGGTGATGCGGCACTGGATAGCGACGCCACGGATGGTAATGTCCTCCTGGCGAGAAATCCGAATCTCGTCGCTGTCCAGGCGCAAGCCCTGGGCCACAAGGATCTGGCTGCGAACGATATCGATGCCCGTGACCATTTCCGTAACAGTGTGCTCAACCTGAATGCGGGGGTTCACCTCAATGAAGAAGAACTCGTTGGTATCCGCGTCCACCAGGAACTCAACCGTGCCGGCGTTGATGTAGTTGGCGTGGCGCGCGAGTTGGACGGCGGCATCACAAATGCGAGCTCGCAATTCCTCGCCGATGGTGATCGCTGGGGCGACCTCCACCACTTTCTGGTGACGGCGCTGGACGCTGCAGTCTCGTTCAAATAAGTGGACTACGTTGCCATGCTTGTCGGCGAGGATCTGCACTTCCACATGGCGGGCCCGCCGGATGTAGCGTTCCAGGAAGACGGCTCCGTTGCCGAAGGCGGCCAGCGCCTCGGCGGAGGCTTCGCGAAGTCGGGTTCTCAGGTCCTTGGCCTCGAGTACCACGCGCATGCCGCGACCGCCACCACCAAAGGCAGCCTTCACGATAAGTGGAAGACCAATCTTGCGGCCGATCGCCTCGGCTTCGTCCATATTGGTGATGGGCGATTCCGTGCCAGGAATAATGGGCAACCCTGCGGCCTGCGCCAGATTGCGTGCGGCGGTCTTGTCGCCCAGCAGGTCCATCAGACGCGCATCTGGACCGACGAAGGTGATGCCTGCCTTCTCGCATGCCCGCGGCAGTCCCGGGTTTTCAGACAAAAAGCCATAGCCCGGGTGGATGGCGTCCACACCTTTTTCCGCGGCCAGATTCACGATGCCCTCGATATCGAGGTAAGCCTGAACAGGCCCCTTGTCCTCGCCTACCAGATAGGCTTCATCGGCCTTGAATCGGTGAAGGGCAAGGCGGTCTTCCTTGGAGAATACTGCGACGGTTCGCATTCCCACTTCATTGGCTGCACGAAGGATGCGAACGGCAATTTCACCACGATTGAGGGCTAAAAGCTTTTTCATAAGGTTCCAGAGGCTTCATTTATGATCGCAAACTTCCCGGGAACAATCGTCTTGAGGGTCTCGTAAGGTATGTTGAAGCTGGAATTTTAGCGAGTTCCGGAAACGCGCGTTCCGCTGTAGGGGAGGGAATTATGGGAACAATGACACGTCGAATGTGGATGACGGCAATCCTGGCCACCCTGGGCATTCTGTTCACGGGGTGTAACCCGGACGACTGGCAGCCAATGACGAAGTACTCGGAGGACTTCTCCCACAATTATTCCCTGACGGCGGGGGGAACGATTGACGTCTACACCCGGAACGGGAGCGTGGAGGTTCTGGGCTGGGAGAAAGACTCGGTGGAGATTACGGGGACCAAATACGCGCGGACCCAGGAAGACCTGGACCAGATTGCCGTGAACATTGCCGCTCGTGAGGACTCAATCTCCATAAAAACGGCGTTCCCAGGGCCAACACGCAGAGGGGGAGGCGCCCGGTTTGTGATTCGCGCCCCAAAGAGTGCTCGCGTGAAGCTGGTGGATACTTCAAACGGCGCAATCCGGGTGGAAGATCTGGCAAGAGCAGAGAAGCTGGATACCTCAAACGGATCCATTACTGTCCACCGCTCCAATGGCCCGCTGGTGGCGGACACTTCCAACGGAGCCATCCGCGTGTCTCAAACTCCTGGAGACCTGACGCTAGACACCTCGAACGGACGCATTGAAGCGGATGATGTCTCTGGAGCAGTTACCGCGGATACATCAAACGGATCCATCCGAGTGACGGTGATGGAACCCCCGGCAGGCGCGAACCTACGCTTCGAGACCAGCAATGGAGGTGTGGAAGTGACCCTCAAGCGCTACCAGGAAAACCCAATGCTGCTTGATTCTTCGAATGGCAACATCACGCTGCGACTTCCGGAAAACGTCAATGCGGACCTGCACGCCAGCACCAGCAACGGCAACATCCAAACCGACTTCCCCGTTACTGCTGTCGGGGAGATCAAGAAAACTGAATTGCGAGGGAAACTAGGCGCAGGCGGACCCGTGTTGAGGGTGTCCACTTCGAACAGCAGCATCCGGATTCTGCGGGACTAACTTGAGGCAAAGCCCAGACTAGGCGGTCGTGGGTGCCAGTGCGCGTTCGATGGCCTGGCTGAGGTCAGTAAGCTGATAAGGCTTGTTCAGCACAGGCAGGCCGTCAATGCGGGGGAACGGACCCTCAGCCAACTCCGGCAGATAGCCACTGGTAAGCAGGATGCGCACGCCGGGGAACTCTTCCTGAAGTCGGCGGGCGCATTCACGGCCATCAATTCCAGGCATCATGACGTCAAGGAACACCAAGTCGATGGCGGACTTCATGGAGCGATAGATTTCCAGCGCGCGGGTGCCGCTATCCGCAACCACCACCCGATACCCCAGCTGGCTGAGCATCATTTTTGCGACGGTAAGCACAATCTGCTCATCGTCGACCAGCAGGATCAGGCCGCTGCCCTCCTTGAGATCTTCACCAACCAGTTCCGCGGGAGCGATTGATTCGCGTGCCATCAGGGGAAGCAGAATGCGGAAGGTAGTTCCCCCGCCCACCTGGCTTTCCACATCCACCATGCCGTTATGGTTCCGGATGATGCTGTAAACCATGGCCAGGCCCATTCCAGAGCCTTTGCCCACGGGCTTGGTGGTGAAGAAGGGCTCAAAGATGCGCCCAAGGTGCTCATTAGAGATTCCCTCACCCGTGTCGGTAACCGAAATGCAGACCCACTCCTCGCCTGCGTTGACGATAGGGTCAGTACCCTGTAATTCATCCCGACCCACCATCTCCGCGCGAAACACTAATTGCCCGCCGTTTGGCATGGCGTCACGGGCGTTTAGGGCAAGATTCAGCAGGGCCTGATGCAACTGATTCTGGTCGCCAAGCACGCTGAGGCCTTCTTCCGAGGCATCGAAGTCGATGCGAATGGCGCGCGGAAGTGTATGGGAAAGGAAGTCCACTAACTCATCAATGAGGCCGTTAATGCTAACCCGCGAATTCTGGGTTTTCCCCTGGCGTGCGAATCCGATTAACTGGCTAGTGAGACGGGTGGCTCGTTCGGCAGCCTTCTGGATGATTTCCGCTGCTTCGAGGGTTTTTTCGGCGTCCTGTGGACGGCTCTTCAAGAGGTCGGCAAAGCCCAGGATGCCGGTAAGCAGGTTATTGAAGTCATGAGCAATTCCGCCAGCCAGGGTGCCAACCGCTTCCATTTTCTGCGCCTGCCGAAGCTGTGCCTCCAGCAGTTTGCGCTCAGTCACATTACGTCCAATGCCTTGGATGGTGGTGGGTTTGCCATCCTCAAACACCAGTCGGTTGGAAGTCTCCAGATAAATGCGTCGCCCATCCCGGTGGCGAACTGTGATCTCATCAATGGGGCGATTGTCGCCACCAAGACGAGAGAGAAGCATACGCTCAATTGCCTCGCGGTCTTCGGGGAAGACGAGGTCGCGCAGATTCATGTGCAACAACTCTTCCCGCGAGTAGCCGGTAACCGATTGAAAGGCTTTATTCGCGGTGCGGACATTTCCATCGATGTCCGTGCTGTACATCATGTCGGTGGCGTTCTCAAATAGCTCGCGGAGACGGGCTTCGTTCTGCCGGCTACGGTACTCAGCTTCGCGAAGGGCAGTAATGTCGAGCGCTACGCCAACGATGCACTCCGGATCAACGGAGGCGGCATGGTTGATGGTTGCGCTCAATCGCAGAATCCGGACTTCACCCCGGGCACAGCGAGCGCGAACATCAATTTCCATCTTCTCGCTGCGATTCTGGACAAGGTCGGAGAGCGAATGACGTAGATACTCTCCGTCTTCCTGTGAAAGGATAGACTTACATATCTCGTCGCGGGCGACTCGATACTCTGCGGGCAATCCCAGTATTCCCAATAAGACCGGGTCGAAGATCACCTCACCCGTTCCGAGTCGCCACTCCCAAACCCCTACGTGGCCGCACTCGGCCGCAAGACGGTAGCGCTCACTGGTTTGGGCCAGGGCTTCAAGCACGTCACTGCGGTTCTTGGAGTCGCGCAAAGTAATCAGCACCCCATCCGGGGCACTTTGGCCGGGCTGATGGCGCGGAAAGGTCTGGACCTCCCAGGCTCCGGTTTCGGCCTGTAATTCAAGTCCGGTGGAACGCCCTCGCAGCGCATCCTGGGCAGCCTGCAGAAGCACGTGAACGTTGTAGGCGCGAGCAAACAGGCGAAGAAGCGGCTTGGTGAGGGAAACACTTTCGTTCAGGCCCATCTCCGAGATGGCGGGGCCGAGGTAGGTGTCACACTCCAACTGTCGGTTGAAACCGAGAATCAACGCATGGTCTGCAGAATCCACAACACGAAAGCCACCCGCTGCACCCTTTGCGGTGCTGAGGGGCCGAGCTGCAAATTGTGTGGCAAGGCCGGTTCCAAGCCCGGCCCATGGATTCTTCATGGCAGTTGCTCGATCCCAGTGTAAGCTGCTTCAGGTCCTGGAACAACAGTAAGTGGTAGTTCCAGTACGGCCTAGCCGTACGGGATGATAGGACCTGCTGGTCGGCCCCAAATAGGTGGCCGACCAACAAGATTCGCAAAGCATAGACGGAGCGAAGGAACTCCGTCCGGAGCGTGACTTCCCTGCTAAAACATGAAGAGCGGAGTAGGTGCGGCGGGTTCACCGCCTACCCCCACGGTGGCTTCTTCCGCCTCGCCCACCTGTCGGCAGTAGATGCCGTTGTCGCTAAGGAATACCTCCAATTCGGAGGGGTGCGGCAACAAGCCCTGGATGAGCTGCTCAGATAGAGGATCCTCAATGTAGCGCTGGAGGGCGCGCCGCAACGGCCTTGCGCCATAACTGCGGTCCGCGCAGGTTTTCTCGAGGATGTATTTCGCAGCGTCGTCGTTGAGACGGATGCGAATCTGCTTTTCGGACAGGTTCACATTGATCTGCTCCACCAGCAGGGCGATGATCTTCAGCAGATCGCCATCGTCGAGCGGCTGGAAGAGAATCACGTCGTCCAAACGGTTCAGGAATTCCGGGTTGAAGGCGCGCTTCACTTCGCCCATCACCATGTCCTCGACGTTCTGCGGCACGGCGCTGTCCGAGGAGGCCGAGAAACCCATTCCCGTTTTCTTCGTCAGGTGTCGCGCCCCAAGATTGGACGTCATGATGATGATGGAATTCTTGAAGTCCACCGTGTTGCCGAGACCGTCAGTAAGCTGGCCGTCCTCGAAAACCTGCAGCAGAATGTTGTACACATCCGGGTGCGCCTTTTCGATTTCGTCAAGCAGGATGACACTGTAAGGGTTGCGCTTCACGCGTTCGGTAAGCTGGCCCCCCTCTTCGTACCCAACGTAGCCGGGAGGCGAACCGATGAGCTTGCTGACAGAGTGTTTCTCCATGAATTCCGACATGTCGAAGCGAATGAGCGACTTCTCACTGCCAAAAAGGAACTCAGCGAGGGCGCGCGCCACTTCCGTTTTGCCCACACCCGTAGGCCCGAGGAACAGGAAGGATCCAGAGGGGCGCTTGGGGCTCTTGAGGCCAGCACGGGCGCGACGGATGGCACGGGAAAGCGCGGACAACGCCTTCTCCTGGCTCACTACGCGCTTGTGAAGCTCTTCCTCAATGCGCATGAGCTTGCTGACTTCTTCCTCGCGGATGGCGGTCATGGGAACGCCGGTCCAACGGGCGACCACATCTTCGATGTCGTCCTTCGTCACAAGGCCAGTAGACGTATCGTCCAGATTGTACTTCTCACGCAATTCGCGCAGGTTCTCGCGCTCTTTACGCTCCTCATCGGAGTAGAAGCGAGCCTTTTCGAATTCGTGATTGGCAATCGCTGCTTCCATGCGATGGACGATGAACTTGATCCGCTTCTGCACTTCCGCGATTTCTGGCGGAAGGCTGGTCTGGCGAAGCTTCACACGGGCGCCGGACTCGTCAATCAAGTCAATGGCCTTATCGGGAAGGAACCGATCCGGGATGAAGCGATTGGAGGCATGGACGCTTGTAGTGATGGCCTCGTCGGTATAAGCCACCGCGTGAAACTTCTCGTACTTTTCTTTAATGCCAAACAGGATGCGAATGGCGTCGTCCTCAGACGGCGGAGCCACCTTCACAGCCTGGAAACGACGTTCGAGGGAACGATCCTTTTCGATGGACTTGCGGAATTCCCCAGGAGTGGTGGCGCCGATGCACTGAATCTCACCCCTGGAGAGAGCAGGCTTCAGGATATTTGCCGCATCCAGGGAGCCTTCAGCCGAACCAGCACCCACCAGGGTGTGCAACTCGTCAATGAAGATGATGGCATTCTGGTTTTCCATCAACTCTTTCATGATGGTCTTCAGGCGCTCTTCAAACTGGCCACGGTACTTGGTGCCAGCGACAATCAGGCTGAGGTCAAGGGCCAGGATACGCTTATCCGCCAGAAAACTGGGTACGTCTCCATCGGCAATTTTTTGAGCAAGACCTTCCACGATGGCGGTCTTGCCGACTCCGGGTTCACCGATCAATACAGGGTTATTCTTGGTGCGGCGGCACAGAATCTGGATGACGCGCTCGAGTTCAAAATCGCGACCGATGAGTGGATCAAGCTGAGTCTCTGAGGCTGCCTGCGTGAGGTCTCGGCTGAATTCAGAGAGGAGGGAGCTTTCCTTCGGCCGGCTGGAAGTCATTTTCTCTGACGTGGAGCGGGCAATTTCTTCGCGCACCTGGGCCAGGCGCAAACCACGCTCATGTAGGATTTCCGCGGCGAAGCTTTTTTCCTCGCGAAGCAATCCCAGCATCAGGTGCTCAGTGCCAATGTGCTTATGGCTGAGGCGCTCGGCTTCCTCGGCGGCGTAGGCAAGTACCCGTTTGCACTCATGGCTAAGGGGAAGGTCCACCGAGGTGGAGACCTTTTCCCGCACGGTGGTGTGCGCCTCAATTTGCTTTCGGATGGATTCAATGGCTGCCTGAGAACGAAGGAAGCGGTTGGCAAGCGCCTTGTCTTCGCGCAACAGGCCAAGCAGCAGGTGCTCCGTCTCAATGTAGGGGCTGCCAAACTGGCTGGCCTCGTAGCGGGCGAAAAAGATCACCCGCCGGGCTTTTTCTGTATAGCGTTCAAACATAAAATTCCACCACCCTTTGATGCCCAGTCGGCCACGTCGCGCGCGGCTTATTGTACGGGGGCCAGCGCCCCCTCGCGTAGTTCTAAGATGCGGTCACACTGTTTCGCGAAAGATAGATTGTGCGTGACATATACCGAAATGAGACCATGCTCGCGATGCAGATCGTTCAGCAGCCCAATGATGCGGTCACCCGTACGCGCGTCAAGGTTTCCTGTAGGCTCATCGGCCAACAGCACCTTCGGGCTGCCAATAAGAGCGCGGGCAAGCACCACTCGTTGCTGTTCGCCTCCCGAAAGTTCGCCTGAAAGGTGCTGCGCACGAGCCTGAAGGCCCACTTCCTTGAGGCGATCCATGGCAGCCTGCTCAGCGGAATCCCGAGGAATGCCCCGTACGCGTAACGGCATGCTCACGTTTTCCAGGGCCGTAAATTCCGGTAACAGATAGTGGGTCTGCCAGACAAAACCAAGAGTACGATTACGGAATTCCGCGAGGCGCTGTTCGTCAAGGCCGGTGATCTCAGTATCTCCGTAAAAGATCTTTCCACTTGTAGGACGGTCCAGCCCGCCCAGAAGATACAGAAGGGTAGATTTTCCTGCGCCCGATTCGCCCACCAGGGCGAGCTTTTCCCCGGCTTCAGCCACAAAACGCAGCTGGTCAAATAGAGTGAGCTTCGATTCTCCGGAACCGAAGCGCTTCTCCAGGTTTACGGCCTCAAGCCGGTATCCGGACGACATCGAGCACGCTCCCCCGAGCGAGGGTCCCTTCTGTCTTTACGCTAACACGGATAACAAGAAGACCAGAGGGGACTCGCCCCTCTGGTCGTTATTGACAAGCGATTTGGCTGGACCGGTCGGCGGGGCTTTAGACCACAATCTTCCAGGGTTCGCGCTCCTCGCGGGCGAGGAACTTGCGAGCCTCCGGCTGCACGGTGGTGGAGTTTGCGGAATCCCAATCCACCCGAATTCCGGCCCGGTAGGAGACATTGGCCAGGAGGCAGGTAGCCGTGCTCTTGTGGCAAATCTCGATGTCGCTAATGGGGCGCTGGCGCGTCCGCATGCAGTCAAGAAAGTTTTGCCAGTGGTCGTAGTTGGAATCGTTGGAGCGATTGACCTTCGCTTCCAGGAGGCTGGAACCCTTTTCCGGGATGATCATATAACCACCGCGGTCCACATGAAGCGTGCCTTCGGTGCCATAGAAAACCGTGCCGTAGGTCTTATCAAATTGACAAATGCTGCTGGTATGGCGGTTTTCATAGGTCGCCACGAAGCCCTGCGGGAAGCGATAGGTCACCAGCATGGTGTCCGGTGTCTCGCGGTTGTCTGTGAGGTAGAACTTGCCGCCGGTAGCAGTAACGTACTCCGGCATGGGGTTATCGAAAGCCATCAGCGCAATATCCAGAACATGGACGCCCCAATCGGTCATCATGCCTCCGGCGTAATCCCAGAACCAGCGGAAGTGCGAAAAGGCCTTGGGGTCCACGCCGAAACGATTGGCATTGAATGCGCGCTGCGGGGCCGGGCCAAGCCAGAGATCCCAGTCGAGGCCGGCGGGGGGAGCGCCATCTGGAGGGTTGCCGATGCCCTGCGGTTTAGAGACGCCGCAGTTCCATGTCTTCACTGTGGCGATCTTGCCCAGTTTGCCGCTCTTTACAATGTCGGTAGCCTGCTGGAAGTGAATGCCGGAGCGCTGCATGGTGCCTGCCTGCACCACGCGGTTGTACTTGCGCGCAGCCTGCACCATCTTCTGGCCTTCTTCGATGGTGACGCTAATCGGTTTTTCGACGTAGACATCCTTTCCGGCCTTGCAGGCTTCCACCGTCTGCCAGGCGTGCCAGTGGTCCGGGGTGGAGATACAAACCGCGTCGATGGACTTGTCGGCGAGGATGTCGCGATAGTCCTTTACTTCCTTCACGTCGCTGTGCCCAAACTTGCGAGCCATGGCCGCCGCCACTTCCAGATGTGGCTGGTAGACGTCACAAACCGCTGCCACACGCACCTGGGCATGCTTACGGGACACGTCAAGGTTGCCACGGCCCATTCGACCCATGCCCACATAGGCAACATTGATCCGGTCATTGGCGCCCAGCACCTTGCCCGTGGCAAAAGTGCCCGCCGCTGCAACGCCCGCTGTCTTCAAGAACGAACGGCGCCCCTGGTCCTGCTGTTCCATGTGTCAATACTCCTTTGGCCGCTAACCGCGCACCACAATGTTCACCAGTTTATCCGGAACCACAACCACTTTCACCACAGGCTTCTCGCCCACCCACTCGCGCACCTTTTCATCTTCCAGGGCGAGCTGTTGCAGAAGGTCACGGGAGGCGCCCGGCGCCACGGTAAGGCGCGAGCGCAGTTTACCATTTACCTGCAGCGGAATCTCGATCTCATCTTCGCGGGCCAGATTCTCATTAAAGACGGGCCAGGGTTGCTTAAAGATAAGCCCCTCGCCGCCCAGGTCTGTCCACAATTCCTGCGCCAAATACGGAGCGAAGGGCGCCAGCATCTGGGCAACCGCGCGGCAGCATTCTCCAAGGGAAGCTTCGGTGAGGTGGGCTTCCAGAGCCTGCATCTCATTCATCAGTTCCATCACGGCGGCGATGGAGGTGTTGAAGTGCCAGCGGGTTTCGAAGTCCTCCGTCACCTTGCGGATGGTCTGGTGCAGTTTTCGAAGGGCCTTACGGTCGGCATCGGTGGGCGTCAAGCCTTCCGCGGGGGCCGTGGCCTTTTCCAGGTTTCTGGTTACGAAGCGGTAGACGCGGCCCAGGAACCGGTACTGGCCTTCCACGCCGCTATCCTGCCAGTCGAGTTCCTTTTCCGGCGGGGCGGCAAACAGAGAGAACATCCGGCAGGTGTCGGCCCCATACTGCGCAACCATCACATCGGGGTCCACCACATTCCCTTTGCTCTTGGACATCTTTGCGCCGTTCTTAATCACCATTCCCTGGGTGAACAGGTTGCTAACCGGTTCGTCCCAAGTGATCAAACCGAGATCGCGCATGACCTTCGTCCAGAAACGCGAGTAGATGAGGTGCAGAATGGCATGCTCAATGCCGCCGATGTATTGGTCAATTGGGAACCAGTAGCGGATGATGTCTTTGCCGAAGGGTTCATCGCTGTTGCTGGCATCGCAATAGCGGTAGAAATACCAACTGGAGTCGATGAAGGTGTCCATCGTGTCGGTTTCGCGCTGCGCGGGGCCGTTGCAGGTGGGACAGGTTGTGTTGACGAAGTCCTGCACCTGCGCAAGGGGGGAACTGCCCTTCACGTCGGCAAGATTAATGTCCTGGGGAAGCAGAACAGGCAGTTGGTGATCTGGCACCGGAACCACGCCGCACTTCGCGCAACGAACAATAGGAATGGGTGTCCCCCAATACCGCTGGCGGGAGATGCCCCAGTCCTTGATGCGGTAGGTAACTGCTCCTTTGCCGAAGCCCTCCCGCTCCGCCTTTTCTGTCATCTGGCGCTTGGCCTCCGCGCTGGAAAGCCCTGTGAATTCGCCAGCAACCGCAGCCACGCCGTATTCTTCAAAGGCCTCCCGCATGCCTGGCTCCACGGCCAACTCACCATCCGCAGGCTTCACCACTGGACGTACGGGAATCCCATATTTGCGGCAAAATTCAAAGTCTCGTTGATCATGCGCGGGAACCGCCATAATCGCGCCGGTGCCATAGCCCATCAGCACGAAGTTGCCCACCCAGATGGGGGTCTTTTCTCCGCTATATGGGTTGATGGCGTAGTGGCCGGTGAAGAAGCCTTCCTTCTCCACATCGCCAGGATCCTTCAACTTGCCCTCTTCCACCATGCGCTTTGCCTCTGCACGCTGAGCTTCGTCGCAAAGGCGCGCTACCAGTGAATGTCCCGGCGAGAGAATCACGCAGGTAGCCCCATGGATGGTATCCACCCGGGTAGTAAAAACTCGAATCCTGGTGGGTTCGGCAGCGGGGGCATCCAGTGTGAAATCTACTTCCGTGCCCTCAGAGCGGCCAATCCAGTTGCGCTGCATGGTGAGCACGCGATCCGGCCAGCCACCCTCCAGCTTGCTGATGTCTGAGAGCAGTTCATCGGCATAGGCGGTGATGCGAAGGAACCACTGCTCAAGCTCGCGCTGTTCCACTACCTGATCTTCGTGCCGCCAGCAGCAGCCATTTACCACCTGCTCGTTTGCCAGAGTGGTATTGCATTGCGGACACCAGTTCAGCATGGCTTTGTTACGGTAGGCTAGACCACGTTCAAACATGCGCAGGAAAAACCACTGGTTCCAGCGGTAGTATTCCGGGTCGCAGGTGGCCACCTCGCGGCTCCAGTCGTAGCTGAAACTGAAGCGCTGGTGCTGCTTCTTCATGTGCGCGATGTTGGCGCGGGTCCATTCGTTCGGGTGGCGATTGTTCTTGATGGCGGCGTTTTCCGCGGGCAGGCCAAAGGCATCCCAGCCCATGGGGTGCAGCACGTTGAAGCCGCGCATCCACTTATAGCGGGCCAGCGCATCGCCAATGGAGTAGTTCCGCACGTGGCCCATGTGCAGCGTACCGCTGGGGTAGGGCAGCATCTCAAGCACATAGAACTTTGGCTTGTCGGTGCTCTGCTCCGCGCGGTAAAGTTCCTCGCCGGCCCATCGCGATTGCCAGCGGGTTTCGATCTCTTGGGGATCGTAGATTTTCTCGGACATAGAGGTAAGGAAAAAGCGCTGGGCGGGCAAGTCTCTCCCTTCGGGCAAGACACGCAGCCGCCGAATCTTTATGTTAGCAGCAGGATGCGATGGCCACCGTGGCACTGGGGCCTACACGGGGACGGGTCTGCCGGATGACGACGCGCGCAAGTTTCTGAAAACTCTATTTCGTTCCGAATTTGCCCTAGCAGCCTGAGGGCTGCGCTTCGCCTTGTAAGCTTGCGACCCAGGCCTCCCGTACCTTCCCTTGGGGACATCCCTTACTTGGGTGCGGGTGCTGTGGGCGTACCGGGCTTTTCCCCGGGCTTGTAGAGGCTGGGCGGCTTGCGACTGCGGCCGGTCTTCTTGTCGATCTCGGCCTGTTTGGCAGCCTGTTGCTTGCGCTCTTCCACTTCCGCGGGGGAGCGCATGGCCTCCAGTTCTTTCTGCTCTTCATTCTCTTTTGTGATCACGTCACTCTTGCGTTGGTCCAGATCATCCTGGGCGAGTTCAATGGCATCTTCCACGGTGTCGAGCGCCATC
>CAZUAX010000110.1:13233-14887 GCA_964618435.1 uncultured Solibacteraceae bacterium | reverse complement strand
CTCTCGGGGAGCCGTCTGGAAATCCACTCTATGTACTCTCGTACCCATTCTGGTTTGCGGCCCTTGCGCTTGTGGTAGACCATCGGAGAAAACACGTCTACTTCGGGCGACAGCAGGTCAAAGTCCAAGCCCAGGATGCGCCTGCGCGCGCCATCGTATTCGGCATCGGTCCAGGGGCAGTGGTAGACACCCAGCAGCGCCTCGGGACGCTTGCGCCTTACGATACCGCGGCACATCCGCGCCCATTCCACCAGCACGGATGCTCGCCAGTCGCGCCATGCCTTGTCGTGGCCGCTGAGAATCCACCGCGCCTTTTCTGAAGTGCTTGCGCCCGTCGGGCGCAGTCCCGTGGCTCCCTCAAACGCATTCAGGCACGAGGCGCAAAAGCAAGTCTCGGGCAGGATGGGTTCGGGCTCCTCAAATTGCGCATGCCAGTGGAAATAATCCATCCACACGCCCGCGAGCGCGAACTTGTCGAGCAAGTCCTCCAGTTGTTTTCTTCGATACGCCCGAAAACCTGGCTCTGTCGGACAGGCACCAAGGAACCACGATGCCGCGGGGGACTGCTCGCCACGCTCGTTAATAGGCCACGCTTCCGGATGTGTTTCCACGTAACCTTTGCCGTTGAGCGTGGCAAACTCGGCATACACCTTTGCCCCTTCACCGGCGGCGCGCGTCATCATCTCCGCGTTGATGGAACCACCATGCACGAAGATTGCATTAACCCCATACTGGTCAAGCCGGGCACCAGCCTTCCAGAACGATGCAGGGCTGGAGTATGTCCCGCGCACTTTAAGAGCAAGGGCCGTCTGCGCTTGAACCGGAGGCCCCACAAGGGCACAGGCCCCGGCAGCCATTAAGCTCCACTGCCGCCTGCTGTAGCCCTTTCGCGGGCTCGGCCCACGATCAGCAAATTCCTTCGCGCCACCTTGTGACTTCATTGGCAAACACCTCAAGTGACCTCAGCATATCGAATAGGAGCAGACACTGCGTATACAAAACGTTCCGCTGCCCGGCTCGTCGATGAAGATGATTGCTAAGGAATTGTGCGGATGCGGATGTCTTTGAACTCAATCTTGAGTTCATCACGCGTATGCAATTGCAGGGCAATCTGGCCGCTGCGGCCCACCCGATGCTTCTGGTGTGCTTCGTCGAAGAGCACCGCACTCAGATCCTTGTCCGTAATCACCACGCCGTTCACTCTGGTGGTAATGTGGCCACCGCGGCACAAAATCTCCACTCGATTCCACTTGCCTGCGTGCCAGGTCCACTGCCTGGGCCCCTGTTCGGGTGCGATATCCCAATTCGGGAGTGAGGGGTAAATCCACCGCCGTGCCTCCCAGGTTTCGTCGTAAATCAGGCCACTGCGCCACGGCGTGGGCGGGTGAATATCTACTTGAGGCCCATGCAGCCATTCTCTGGGAGCATCCCAGCGGCTGCGCACCTGCACCCCGGAATTGCCTTTGGACTCCGGATAGTCGCGCACCTGCAGGTGCAACTCGAAGTCAGCAAACTCGCCGTCGCGAATCAGCCAGACGTAGTTGTGATCCTTGCGGCCCATGGAATCGGCCCGGATGGCTCCATCAACAACGCTCCAGAAACCCTTCCCCCGGTCGGCCGGCTGGGCCTCCACTCGCCAGCCGTCGAGGGTCTT
>CAZUAX010000110.1:0-13133 GCA_964618435.1 uncultured Solibacteraceae bacterium | reverse complement strand
CGATTGGCTTCAAACAGGTCTGGCCAGACGATGATATTGGCGACGCCGGTCTCGTCTTCGAGGCTCAGAAAGACGATGCCTTTGGCCGTTGACGGACGCTGGCGGACGATTACCACTCCCGCCACCCGCACCCTCTTCCCATGCGCGAGATAGCGCAGATCCGCGGCAGGCACCACGCCTTCCGCCGCCAGTTGCTCCCGCAGATAAGCCAGCGGATGACGGCCTACGGTGAGGCCACTGTTGCGATAATCCGCTTCCACACGCTCGATGGAAGACATGGCATCGAGCGGCGCTACCTCGCCAAGCGTTTCGTCATCCTGTTCCAGCAACGGCCCTGCCGGGCGGCCGAACTTCGCCACCTGCCAGAGAGCTTCACGGCGATGCAGCGTATCCTCTAATGCGTTCAGTGCCCCCATCTCGGCAAGCGTATCGAGTTCGTCCTTACGCAGGCGGGTACGGCGAGTAAAGTCCTGCAAGGAACGAAACTGTCCGTTCGAAAAACGTTCCTGCTGGATGCTTTGGGCAGCGTCCGCGCGCAAGCCAGCCACATAGCGCAGTCCGAGACGAACCGTGTTGTCGTCCGGCAAGGTACATAGAACTGCAGAGCTTTTCACGCAAACCGGAAGCACGCGCACGCCGTGCCGTTGGAAATCCTTCACCAGCGTAGCGGGCGCATAGAACCCCATCGGCTGGCAATTCAGCAGCGCCGCCAGGAACGCCGCGGCGTAGTGCGCCTTCAGGTAGGCGCTGGCATACACAAGCAGGGCAAAACTGGCTGCGTGCGATTCGGGAAAGCCATACAGCGCAAACGAGGTGATCGCACGCACGATACCCTCTTCCGCCTCCCCCTGAATGCCGTTGGCGCGCAGGCCCATGCGGAGCTTGGTTTCGATGGCTTCCATGCGTTCCACTGAGCGTTTGAAGCCCATCGCACGGCGTAATTCTTCAGCCTCGCCACCGGTAAAGTTGGCTGCGTCCATGGCGATGCGCAGCAACTGTTCCTGAAACAGCGGCACGCCCAGGGTGCGACGCAGCACGGGCTCCACCTTAGGGTGCGGATAGGTGACAGGCTCACGGCCCAGCCGGCGGTTGAGGTAAGGATGCACCATCTTGCCCACGATGGGTCCAGGACGGATAATGGCCACCTCCACCACCAGGTCGTAAAAATTCTTGGGCTTCAAGCGGGGGAGCGTGGCCATTTGGGCGCGGGATTCAATCTGGAAAACGCCCATGGTGTCGGCCTGCTGAATCATCGAGTAGGTCTTGGGATCGTTGGGCGGCAACTGGGCCAGATCAATAGCGACACCGCGCCCGCGCAGCAAACGCACGCTGTCTTCGAGCGCAGCCATCATGCCCAAGCCCAGCAAGTCCACCTTAATAATCCCAAGATCCGCACAGTCTTCTTTGTCCCACTGCACCACCACGCGGCCAGGCATACGCGCATTCTCGAGCGGCACCACCGCGTCCAGCGCGCCATTGGAAATCACCAGACCACCGGAGTGTTGGCCCAGATGGCGAGGAAGATTCTGGATCTCCAGGGCCAGACGCATCAGGTGCTCCACCCGGCTGTGCTCTACCGGCAAGCCCGCCTGCTTCGCCTGGTGGTGTAGCTTGTCGAAATCGCCCTTGTATTCGAAAGGGCTCATGCACGCGGAAAGACGCCCGACCATCTCTTCCGGGAAGCCCAGAACCTTGCCCATTTCACGTACGGAACTGCGTCCGCGATAGGTGATGACGTTCGCCGTCATGGCCGCGCCGTGTTTGCCGTAACGCTCATAAACATACTGGATGGCACGCTCGCGCTGGTCGCCGCTGGGCAGGTCAATATCAATGTCGGGCCACTCGCCACGTTCTTCAGAAAGGAAGCGCTCAAACAGCAACTCCATGCCCACGGGATCCACGGCGGTGATGCCAAGGCTATAGCAGACAGCACTGTTGGCGGCCGAGCCGCGTCCCTGCGACAGAATCCCCTGGCGGCGGCAGAACTCCGCGATATCCCACACCACCAGAAAGTAGCCGGCGAGTCCCAGCTTTTCAATCACACGCAGTTCGTGCTCAATCTGGCGACGGGCCTTTTCGTGGAAAGGCCGATAGCGCTCCCGCGCCCCGCGCTCTGTTAACACTCTCAGATAGGAGTCCTTCGATTCTCCAGGTGGCAGAGGAAAGTCAGGGAACTGATAACCCAGATCCTTCAGCGTGAATTGCAGGCGCTCAGCCAGGATACGTGTGTTTTGCACCGCCTCCGGCAGGTCTGCGAAGAGGTGTTCCATTGTGCGTGGCGGCTTCAGATGACGCTCCGCATTGGCATCCAGCAATCGTCCCGCGCAGTCCAGCGTAGTCTTATGGCGAAGGCAGGTGAGGGCATCAAAGAGTGGCTTCTGCTGCTCAGTGGCATAGCGCACACCGTTCGTGGCAAGCAGCGGCAGGCCAAGGTTGCGCGCGCAATCGATGCGTCGCCGGTTGGAGAGTTCCTGTTCCCGGCGCAGATGACGCCGCAGTTCGACAAAGACATTCCCAGCGCCGAAGCGAGCCAGCGCAGGGCGGGCGTGGGCCGGGTTCTGCACCAGCGCCACCATGCCATCCGCAAACAGGGCAAAATCTTCCCAAGTCGCGCGCCCTTCCCCCTTAGGCGCCCGCAGATGCATGCGGGTAAGCAGGCGGCAGAGGTTCTGGTATCCCTGCCGGCTCTCCACCAACACGGTAATCCGTCCGCCATCAGCAAGCGATACATCGCAGCCCACCAGCGCACGCAAACCCGCCTGCCTGGCCGCCTGATAGAAACGAGGCGCCCCATACACTCCATCACGATCACAAAGCGCCACAGCCTCATAGCCGAGATTGGCCGCATGGGCCACCAGGTCCTCGGGTAGCGAAGCTCCTTCCAGAAAGCTGAAAGCGGAAGCGGTGTGGAGTTCCAGATACATCAATTTCTTTCCAGGGTTCAGTCATAAACCCCCGCGACACGCCACAGCAGGTCCGGCAGTTCACAACGGATGCGGTAGATCTGGCGACCGATGGTGACATCCCATTCCTCGAAATCCCAGGCGCTGTCGGTCCACCATTCGCTGCCCAAGCGCCAGGGGCCGGCAGCAACATCCACCGCCCCATTGCAGAGCCCTTGGGCGCAAACATGCACGGGCCGCGCATAAGCAATACGCACCTCCGCTTCCGGCGCTGGCCGCAAGCAGCGTAACGCCATTCGCAACGTGATAGCGGCAGGTATGGGGGGTACGGGCTGGCTATTTCTCCCAGCCCTTTGCGCGGAAGACCGCATGGAGGCAGGCGGGGCATAGGGCTGCACGGCGCTGGCATCGTAGCGATGGGTATCCGCTACTTCCGGACTGCCCACACGACATTGCGTCCGCAGCCCCTCACCACTGCTACGGGCACTGGCATTGGCGCTGGAACTGGCACTGGCATCGTTCCCACCCACCAGGTTGTGCAGGCGGGCCAGCGTCACGTCCAGCTTTTCCGGGCTGGGCTGCACGGGCTCAAACAGTGACCCCTGGGCCGTGCGGCGCGGGGCCGGTTCAATGGTTACGCGCAACCCTTCAATAGGCTCACCAGGCCGATGTGCCGAGAGTTCCAGCCGCGCCAGGGTCACAAAGGTGCTCACGTCGGTGTGCGCGGTGGGCAACAGCAACTCACGCTCATACCAATTGCCACTGGCAAGCTTCAGCCCTATCCGCAGTTTTCCCACGGCCAGCGCTTTACGCTGCAGGCGCTGACAGAGGCGGGTTAGCAAATCAGATAGCGTGAACGCCAATGGCTCCACGTCCGCCACCTGCCATTCGAAATCTGTTTGCGCGGTGAACTCCTCCTCTTCCGCATGCGCCTGAAATACGGCATCATGATGGCCGCGCGCCATGCGCAGCCATTCGGAACCACGCACCCCCAGGCGTTCCGCCACTTCTCTATCAGGCAGTGCGGCAAAGGCACCCATGGTGCGAATACCCCAACGGACGAAGGTTTGCTGCGCGCCCTCATCCAACGGCAGATAGCTTACCGGCAGCACGTGCAAAAAAGCGCTTTCCTGCCCGGGGAACACATGCGTCACTCCTGCTTGTGTGCGTGCCGCGCACTCCGCCACGAAACGATTCATGGATACGCCCACATTTCCCGGAAGCCCCAGCATTTCCGCGCCCCGCAGCAAGGCACGAGCGGAACGATGGGGGTCTGGCAGGCCGGCCAAATCCGCCAGCAGCAATCCCGGCGTCATCTCTTCAACTCGTGGGGAAATCGTGAGCGCCATTTCCAGAACAGCGCGCCATGCCTGCTGCTCAATTGCTTCGTCGCGTTCCTGCGTCATCAGCACCAATCCAGGAAAGCGGTCGGCGAAGCGGGCACTAGCCTCAGCAAGAGGCATTCCCTGCATCACCCCGCCTGCCCGTGCCTCAGCATTGGCACAGAACACCATCCGATGTGGAGCTTTCCCGGTAAACACGGCTAGCGGAGGGTGTGGCGTCTCACGCAACAGCCTCCGCCCGTTCACCGGACGCTGCAGGCTGGCAGCGGCAAAATCGGGAATCGAAAGACAGGCGTAAATCGGAGTCATCGCTGTTCCCTTGCGCCTAACTGGCCATCGCTTCCGTATGGGCTTCCGGCCCGTCTGCATGGAAGCGCAGCGTGCACTGCGGCTCTCTCCGAGGCAGCGGTTTGCCAGGGGCTCCACTGCGGCGATAGGCTAGCCGCGCCTCGCTTTCCAGCCCACTCAGCACCAGCGAGACGCCATCCTGCCCGCACCACTGTGCTTGCCCGCTGGTAAGTTCAAGCCGCGCCGCAGGCACCTGGGCGCAAAGGCCAGTTTGAATTGAGGATTGATGCGGCGAAAGCACCAGAAGGGTAGTGGCCGTATGCTCGATGCTGCGCTGCAGTTTCAGCCAGGGGCGTGCCTGCCATTCCCGCAACTGGCGCGGTGATGCAACACCCAAAAGGTCCAACACAATCAAACCAAAACCGCCCGCACCTACCACCAGATTCACGGCATCCCAGGCTTCCCGCGGCCAGCGGCAGCGCACCAGCAACAACCGCCGCAGGTCCACCCCCGCCTGCGCGGCGGATTCCGCATGAAAGCTGTCATTGCCATCGATATAGGCCACGGCCTCGCCACGTGCCGCCGCTGCGGCTACTGCCGCCAGTACCACGCTGGTGCCGCCCGCGGAAATCGCACTGGCAATCTCCGTTAAAAAACCCCGGGCAAAGCCACCGCTCAGCAGCGCATCCAGAGCCTCAACCCCGGTAGCCGCCGATGGAAGCGCAGGCACACGCAACGCAGGCAACGTGCTGGCAAAACCCCGCTCGCGCAACAGCGCCTGCAAATTATCCAAAGCCACCGCGGCCATGGCGCTCCTCCTGCAGCTACCGATAGTGATAGCACTTACACTATACATGCTTACACTATCGGATGCGGAGCGCAAGGAGTGGATACAGAAATATGGCACAGAAGCGGGCATGCCATCCGCTGCCTGAAACCTCTCCCCCCACCCGCAACGTCCACTGCCACAAGGCGCCAGTGGCGGAGAGAACACATTCCACGCCACCCAGCCGGATTTTTACAATTTCGCGCGCGGAATAGCCGATCTGTATGGTAATTCCGCGTATCTCTTCAGAGGGTGGAATCGTGAACAACGGGCAGGAATCAGAAGCGAAGCGGTCCTGGGTGGCGGAAGGCGCCGTGTGGATTATGGTGCTTGCCGGCATCGTGCTGGCCATTGCCGCCGGACGCGAAACCGCGTCACTCTTCGCCGCGCCGCAAGCTTGGGTGGATACTGAGGCTACCGTCGTTCGCACCCGTATTCGTGAAGTACGGCACCGGGCTCCCTTATCGCTCCGCGTAACCACCGCAGGCTTCCAGGTGATGCAGGAACTGGTTTACTTCCGCAAGGGCAGCCGCTACCAGGAGACTGTATCCCTGGGCATCTTCTCTTCCCAGGCCGAGGCGGAAACCGAAGCGCGCAAAGCCGCTCGCCCGGGCACTACGCTCACCATCTGGGTGGACGCCGGCAACCCCATGCAGATTCGCACGCAACCAGCCGGCACCAACACCACATGGACCCAGGTACCCGCTGCTTTCCTGCGTCTTGCTACGGGCGCCTAACGCGCTGCCGTTCCATACTGTTTCTCGTAATACTCGCGGTATTCCCCGCTCTTGGCACGCGCCACCCAATCGGCATTTTCCTGGTACCAGCGAACCGTGGCGCGCAGCCCATCCTCAAAAGGAATGGTCCGGGTCCAGCCCAGTTCCTGCTCAATCTTCGTGCAATCCACAGCATAGCGGCGATCATGCCCCAGCCGGTCAGTCACCTGCGTCAACAGAGACTCCGGCTTCCCCAGAATGCCTAGCAGCAAACCCAGCACTTCCCGGTTCGTCCTCGGGTTACGCCCGCCAATGTGATACGTCTGCCCTGCTCGCCCTTTGGCGATCACAAGCTGCAGTGCCGCGCAGTTATCCGCCACATGAATCCAGTCACGCACCTGCAGTCCGTCCCCGTAAACCGGTACCGGACGGTCCGCCATCATGTTGCTGATGGCAAGCGGCAGCAGCTTTTCCGGAAACTGATAGGGGCCGTAATTATTGCTGGTGCGTGTGATCACCGCATCCATGCCAAAGGTGTGCACAGCGGCGTTCACCAGGTGCTCCGCCGCCGTTTTGCTGGCCGCATAGGGGCTTGATGGCTCCAGCGGATCCCCTTCCTTAAATTCCCTCGGTTCCGGAATATCGCCGCCTACTTCATCGGTGGAGATATGCAGAAAACGGCCCACCTTGCGCGCCCGCGCCACATCCAGCATCACCTGGGTACCCAGCACATTCGCCCGCACGAACTCGGTGGCGCTCAGAATGCTGCGGTCCACATGCGACTCCGCGGCAAAGTGCACCACCACGTCGCACCCCTCGGGCATAGCGGCATGCACCGCTTCGGGGTCGCACACATCGCCTTTCACCAGTTGGTATCCCGGCGTATCGGCTACCTCAGCCAGATTCTCCAGGTTCGCCGCATAGGTGAGCTTGTCGAAGTTAATCACCTTGTCGCCAGGATGCGCCTGCACCCAGTCCCTGATGAACTGCGATCCAATGAAGCCCGCACCACCTGTCACGAATACCGTCACTGCTTCCCTCCTGGCAGCCGCGTCCGCGTGCTGCTACCAATTCTCTCTATTCCACCGTTACACTCTTGGCCAGATTCCGGGGCTGGTCTACGTCGCAGCCTCGGCGTAGCGCCATGTAGTATGCCAGCAGTTGCAGCGGCACCACTTCCAAAATCGGCAGAAGCAGTTCGTCTGCCTCTGGAATCGGGAAGCTGTGCGAACACAGCCGGCTCACCGCCGTATCCCCCTCGTTCACTACTGCCAGCACAATGCCGTCCCTGGCCCTCACGTCGTGAATCGTACTCAGCGTCTTCTCATACGTAGCGCTGCTCGTCGCGGAATTCCTGTCGCGTGTGGCCAGAAACACCACCGGCAATGTAGAGTCGATCAACGCATTGGGGCCATGCTTCATCTCCCCGGCGGGATAGCCCTCCGCGTGAATGTAGGAAATTTCCTTCAGTTTCAACGCCCCTTCCAGTGCAATCGGGTAGTGAATTCCCCGCCCCAAAAATAGAAAGTCTTTGCTGCGATGGAGCAGTTTCGCCAGGTTCTCCACCTGGTCATCAAGCGCCAGGACCATCTCCAGCTTTGCCGGCAAACTCTCCAGTTCCTGCACCAGCCGCAAACTCTCTGTTTCCGAAAGTACGCCCCGCAACTGCGCCAGGTAGAGCGCAAACACAAGCAGCGCCGTCAGTTGTGCCGTAAAGGCCTTTGTGGACGCTACGCCAATTTCCGGCCCAGCATGCGTCAGCAGGCAGCTATCCGCCTCCCGCGCCAGCGTAGACCCCAGCACGTTGCAGATAGCCAGCGTCATGGCCCCTTTGCCTGCCGCCTCGCGCAACGCCGCCAGCGTATCCGCCGTGTCGCCAGATTGGGAGACAAACACCACCAGGGTATTTGGCTCCACCAGCGGATCCCTGTAGCGGAATTCGCTCGCATAGTCCACTTCCACCAGCACACGCGCCAGCTTCTCAATCATGAACTTGGCCGCCAACGCTGCGTGCCTGCTGGTGCCACAGGCCACTATTTTTATCTGCCGTACGGATTGCAGCTGCGCGGGGGTGAGCCCCACCTCATCCAGATACACCGCACCGGACTCAGGCCGAATGCGTGTAGCAAAGGTCTCGCGCACCGCTCGGGGCTGCTCGAATATCTCCTTCAGCATGAAGTGCTTAAAGCCGCCCTTTTCCGCCATCATCGGGTCCCACAGTACGCGGGTCATCTCGCGGCTGACAGGCAGGCCCTGAAAGTCACTCAGTTGCACGCCATCTGCGGTGAGCACGGCCATGTCCCCATCGGCCAGGAAGAACAGGTCCCGGGTATGTGGCAACAGTGGAGTAACATCGCTCGCCACCAGATAGGCGTCCTGCCCCAACCCCACCACCACGGGCAGGCCCTGCCGCGCCGCCACCATCTTGCCGGGGTCCGCGGTGCTCACCGCCACAATCGCAAAGATGCCCCGCAAGCGCTGCACCGCCGCCCGCACCGCATCCTCCAGCGTGCCCTCCTGATACTTCTCCACCAGGTGAGCCACTACTTCCGTGTCAGTATCCGTCGTGAAGTGGCTCCCTTCCTGCTCCAATTCCTTTCGCAACGCATCCTGGTTTTCCAGGATGCCGTTGTACACCAAAGCTACCTGCCGCTTCGGACCCACGTAGGGATGTGCGTTTTCTTCACTCGGGCGCCCGTGCGTCGCCCAACTCGTGTGGCCAATGCCCAGCGTCCCGGGCAAAGGGTTGGCTTGCACCGCATCTTCCAGGTTGCGTAGTTTGCCCACGGCGCCACGGACGTGCAATCCGCCCGTCCCGTCCATCACGGCAATTCCAGCAGAATCGTAGCCGCGGTACTCCAGTTTCCGCAGCCCTTCTATAATCAGCGCGCTGGCTTGCCGGTCACCCACATAGCCGATCATCCCGCCCATCGTCTGCGAGCCTCCTTTAGGTATGCATGACGCGCCACCGCACGGGCAACCGCGGCTAAAAGCTTGCCGAGAACCGCAAGACGGCCACCATTCGGGTGATCTGGGCATCACCGGCATTCAGGGGGCGCCTCTCACCGGCTGGCTGTCCCAGGCTGGCTGTCCCAAAGGGTCGATTAACTAGCTGCTAGGGCTTCTCGCCCGTGATCAGGTCCACCCTATACTCCTCAATCACCGGATTTGCCAGCACTTCATGCGCTACTGTCTCCAGCAACGCCCGTGCCTCCTCTTCGCTTATACCGTCGGCGAGTTGAATCTCGAAGTATTTGCCCTGCCGGACATCCTGGATGGCGCGATGCCCCAACTCATTCAGAGCGGAGCAGATGGTCTTGCCCTGCGGGTCGAGTACGCTGGGCTTTAGGGATACGTGGACACGTGCTTGCATAGCCATCGTTATTGTAGCGTGGAGGGCGCACTCTGGAACCGGTTCCCGCTTTCAGGGTCTGCCAGCGGCACACCGCACAAGCCATTCCGGTCTACAATTGTTTTCAACGCATCATTCCCTTCGGAGAGCGCGCCATCGTTCAGGTAACCATTCTCGCCAGTGGCAGCAGCGGCAACGCCACACTCATTTCCACCTCCCGCCAGCGTGTCCTATTTGACGCTGGCATCAGTCGCCGTGCGCTTCACGCGCGTCTTGCGGAAGCGGAAATCGACCCCACATCCCTCGACGCCATCGTCATCAGCCACGAACACAGCGACCATATCTCCGGCCTCATCAGCCTCCTGCGCCACCACCAATCGCAGACTGGCCGCCCGCTGCCCGTCTACCTAAACGAGCGCACCCGCGACGCCATCCACTGGAAGACGCTCAACCCTACCGTGGAAGTCATTGAACCCGGTGGCAGCTTCGCGATTGGCGATCTCGACATCCGCTCCTTTACCATCCCCCACGATGCGGCTGACCCCATGGGCTTTGTTATCGAAGCCGAGGGCCACCGCCTGGGGCTCCTCACTGACCTTGGTTACGTCCCGGACTCCGTGAAATTTCACCTGAAGGGCTGCCACTTCCTTCTGCTCGAATCAAACCACGACCTGGAAATGCTGAAAGTAGGCCCCTATCCCTGGAGCGTGAAGCAGCGGGTAATGGGCCGCAACGGACATCTTTCCAACGACATGGCCGCCGCGTTCGTCACCAGCGGCGTGGACTGGAACCTCCACACACTAGTGCTTGGCCACCTCAGCGACCACACCAATCACCCCGCCGTGGCCCGCTTAACCATGGAAAACGCACTCAACCAGGCGGGGGTGAATGTGCATCTGGAAGTGGCCGAACAGTGCGGACCAGTGCGCCAATTCGCGTGGTGATCTCCCGGTAACAATTCACTAGCATTAAAGGCGGACACACGTCCCCGACAGCACATATCTATCGCGCCGCTATCCGGCGGACCCCACCCTGTGGAGCACCAGCCTGCATGGGCTACATCTCCATTGGACGAAGCGGCCACCCTTGCGACACCCCATGTGCGCACTCAGTCCGCGAACACGCGCAGATCCTCCATCGCCTTTGATGCTGGCGACGGTGGCTGCCAGCCATCGGGAAGGTCTCCGTTATCTTCGCGAAGGTGCTTCCAGTGCTGAGGTTTGATCGCGGTCAGCAGTTCCTTCCGGGTCTTAATGTGCAGCGGACGCGCGCGGTGCATCTTGCCCATTTTCGACAGCAGCCATTCCGGCGCGGCGTTCGCAAACATCAGTAGCGGCCAGGTAAAGTTTGGGCCGTTCAGTTTTCTGAGCTTGTGCAGCCAAAGGCCGATCGCGCCCACGCGCCACGCCGTCGGAGCCCACCAGCTCGCTTGGCCTGGGCGAAGGTTCATCTTCCAGCACTTCATCATCAACTGCCACTGCAAGGGGCTAAGTTGCTTCGTTTCCTTCACACCCTCGCCATCCTGCATCCGAGTATCGTGCAGTGGCGTAAAGATCGACGGGATAAAGAAGGCAAACAGGCCGCGCCGCTCTACCTCGTATATCAGGTCGAGGGTCTGCCTCACATCCTCATCGGTCTCGCCCGGATTGCCGATAATCAGCGTCATCGCCGGGAACCAATTATTGCGATTCAGAATCTCCAGGCCTCTCACGATCACGCTGGGCCAATCCTCAATTGGAAATGGAGATCCTTTGCCCGGCATAATCTGCTTGGCTATGCGGACAGAACCCGTCTCCAATCCAATCAAGGGAGTAAGCGCCTTGCGCTTGGGATGGCTGCTGAGCACCGGCAAATGGATTGGACTCTTGTCGAGGCAGATCTCGGTGAGTTTCTCAATCAGCAGCGGGTCCACCACTGCGGGAGCAATCGTGGAGTGGCTCAGGATGTGTTGCTCCACCCCTGGCGTGTTCACGACATCGGAATAAAGGTCCAGCAGCGCCTCGCGGTTCGGAAAATAGAATGGAATCCCCGTTTTCACCTGGCCCCAGATGAACATATCTTCGGTGGCCAGCGAGATTTGCTTGTTGCCACCGCGGACATTGGCGCGCACCGCCTCCAGGATCTTGTCCTTCGGCATATCAAGTTGCGGATTGAGGTCAGGCAGACAAAACTGACAGCGACGCCCACACCCCGTAGTCATTTCCACGACGCCAAACGTGGTGCGCTTGCTGGGAAAGAGGATCTCCTGGCGACTTTTGGGATGGCCAACATCAATCTTCTGTGGAAGCCTCTCACCGCGAAGCGCCTTGTGGAAGATCTCCATGGTGTCGCGCGCTTCGCCACGGCCCTCCACCACACAATCCACGCCGAGTTCTTCAAACAGGTTGGTTTGTACCACCTGCCAGCCGCCTGAACCGCCCACGATCACCTGGAACTTCTGGCGATGCGGGCTGTCCTTGATCTCCGCAAACAGTTGCCGCGAGTAGTGCGAATTGATGGGCTGCTTGGACGATCCAAATATCGACGTGTACACGCCTGCCGCAAAAGTAACTCCCAGCGGATTGTGGGTGGAGACCGCCACCACCCGCGTATTCGGGCCAATGAAGCGATGGATGTCTCCGGGATAGCAGGCGATCACATCGTCCTGGCCAAACTCGCGCAGTAGCGCCTCTTCTACAACGCGAACGCCAGCCGGCATGTAGCGCGCTGAGCCATCGTCGTTGTATTCCAAATCGCGCCACTTGGGATACTTCTTGTTTAGGATGCCTTCCAGCCAGATAGGCAAGGAGGCCATGCTCATCTGGATGAAGTATCCGGCATGGTCGATCACCTCGGTAAGAGGCGCTGTGAGCACGATCCGCGCGCCGCCTTCCAGCATCTTGAATGGGCGAACACTTTCAGCAACCGGGGGAACTTCTATCATCGGCGGTGGTCCTCCAATGCTCAGATAGGATCGCTGGGAAAACGCCCCTAGCACATAGCCGCTATTCTATGCCCAGTCGCCGATCACTCGCGACTAAGCCCTGCCCGCAGGCTGGATTCAAACGCCGCAAAATGGAAATGAGGGGTCTACGACTTTCTCACACAGTACCTTAGGGGTAGTTTTCGGCGAGCCACTATCTGGACGGCGAGCCACTATATGGACAAAGCCAGTGCTGGGAAAGAGGGCGCGCTTCCCGTTGCGGAAGCATCAGGCCAGGGCAGACCAGGTTTCGGGCAGACCAGGTTTCGGGCAAATCAGGCTTCGGGGACACAGGGGATCCCGTACTTCAGATGAGTTGCCACATACTGGCACGCTCCGGAGCGAGGTGCCATGCTCCACTTTGTCTCGACCAGACCTGCCGATACAGCACTCAGCTATCCAGCGCTCAGCGAATCCATCTGGCCCAGCAGACGCTCAATGCGGTTCTTCACCTGCTGGCGATCCTCGCGCATGGACGTCATTTCCTCACGTAGCGTCTCCGCGGTTTCCCGCGCTTGAAGCACGTCGAATTCCAGGGCTTCCTTCTCTGCGATGAGCTTTGCCTTCTCCGCCAGTAGAGCCTGCTTTTCCGCGCGGAGACTGCCAACCAGTTCCACGGCGCGGAGGATTCGCTCCTCAAGGTGCAGTAATGCGTCGGTTTCCTGGGCGGAAATGGTGGGTTGGTTCGGGTCCATCGGGAGGGCTCCTCGAAAGAAAAGTCACCCGGTACGCCCGGGTGACTT
>CAZUAX010000109.1:12228-15123 GCA_964618435.1 uncultured Solibacteraceae bacterium | reverse complement strand
GAACAGCCTTGCCTGCACCACCCCCGTGGAGTTTATTGAACGCACCATTCTGCAGATCAATGCCCATCGGGGTGAGGTGAAACTGGAAGCGTATGGGCAGGTGGCCGAGCCCTACCTGGAGCTTACAGCCCCAACGGCACGGCAGGCCCGGCTGGCGGCGGCGATGCATCTTTCCACCGAGCAAGTTCTGCACATCCGCACGCTGCTTACCTGCAATGAAGGGATGGAAGCCTGTGACGTGGTGGATAGCTTCTGGATTTCGCTGGTGGTGTCGTCGATTATCTTTGCGCCCATCACCGGGCAGGCCGCTGCCTCGTTTGGGCTGGCGCTGCAGCGCCTCCTGTACAGCGGCTACCAACTAATGTCAGTGGGCAACGCCAGCGTGGCGATGAACGGTATGGGCGTGAGCATCCGGCTGGAGCATCCGACATGGAAGGCATCCCAGGTGGCGGATGCGATTGAATAACGGAACTAACGAAAAATAGACTTAGCGGTAATGGGGAAATGAAGAGGGAATAGGATGAAAAGCGGAACGAACCGGAGGGAGTTTCTGGGCCAGGCGGGCACACTTGCAGCAATGGCGGTGCCCGCGATGCTGGGCAAAGCACAGGACCGCAAATTGAACGTTGGCATCATTGGCACAGGCTGGTGGGCCGGCGTAGACATGAAAGCCGCCTGGGCCATTGGCGGCGTTGAGGCCACTGCCATCTGCGATGTTGACACGGCGATGAGTGCTGCGTTTGCAGCAGAATGCGAGAAGGCACAGGGCACTAAGCCAAAGGTCTACAAGGACTATCGGGAACTGATCGCGCATCCTGGCCTCGATTTCATCCTCCTCACCGCACCCCCTCAATGGCACGCTTTGCCTTTCATTGCCGCCTGTGAAAAGGGGCTTCCCATCTATTGCGAGAAGCCACTCGCCTACGACATTCGCGAAGGCCAGGCGATGATGGCGGCCCAGCAGAAGGCCGGCAATGTGGTGCAGATCGGCTTCCAGCGCCGCCAGAGTGACGCTTTCCACGCGGCCGCGGATTACCTGCGCTCTGGTAAACCGGGCAAGATTGTCCAAGCCGAAGCCAATATCCATTACAAGGCGGCTACGCCCGACCCCACGCCTAAGGCGCCACCCGCCACGCTGGATTGGGACATGTGGTGTGGACCCGCCCCTCTGCGCCCTTATTCGCCAGCCATCGGCCATCGCTCCTGGCGCCTGGAACGCACCACCGGCCACGGACATCTGGTGGATTGGGGCATTCACCTGGTGGATGCTATCCGCATGATGATGGGTGCAGGCATTCCCACGCGGGTACAGGCCACCGGAGGGATTTACCACTACCAGGGCAAGATCACCACACCCGACACCCTGGTGGCCCACTTCGAGTTTGACGAGTTCCCACTCATCTGGCGTCATCGCCTCTGGGGAAGCCAGGAGATTGACCCGGCCTACAACAATGGCGTGTTCTTCTACTGCGAAAAGGAAACCGTGTTCGTAACGGATTCCCGCTGGGAGATCCACCCTTCGGCAAAAGGCGCGCAGAAGCAGGTGATGCCCGCCCGGATGAAGGGGAACGAGATGAGCGAGGCGCACATAAAGGACTTCCTGGATTCCGTGCGGACGGGCAAGCAACCCTCCTGCCAGATATCCGACGGATGGAAGTCCACCACCACCGTGCAACTGGGCATGATTGCTTATCACACCGCCCAGGCCATTCAGTTCGATGCCGCGGCTGTAGCCATTCCCGGAAACAAGATGGCGCATGCCATGCTCAAACGGGAGTATCGGAAGCCCTGGCGGCATCCGTGGAAGGGGTAGCTTGAAACAAATGGCTTCAAGAACTCAATTTTTTGTCCGGCGTTGCGCGCTAGCCTGCGTCGTAGCTTTTTTCCTGACCGGGTGCGGCACAGAGAAACCTGCGGTGGAAATGGCGCAACCAGAGCCACAGCCGGCAAAGATCCTTTTCTTCTATCCAGGCCAGGCCTCGGTGTCGCCTGGCGACCAGGCCCAGGTTTGCTATGGCGTGGAGAACGCCACCAGCGTACGCCTGGAGCCCTCCCTCGCCGAAATTCGCCCCCTGTCGAACAAGTGTGTGTGGGTTACGCCAACGGCCACTACGGAACTAACACTGATTGCGACGGGCGAGGATGGCAAAGAGGTAAGCGAAAAGCTTACGGTGACGGTGAAGGCGGGGTCGCCGTCTTCCACGCGCACCGCCCCCGCGGAAACGTCCACGCGCCTGATTGAGACGTTTACAGCCACCGCAACCACGATCCCGCTGGGCGGTGGGTCCACCATCTGCTACGTGCTTTCCGAGCCTGCCACCGTACGCATGAGCCCGGCCCATGGTGACCTTGGCAACGACCAGAAGAAATGCGTGATGGTACGCCCGAAAGAAACCACCACCTACACCCTCAAAGCTACCGGGGATGGGAACTCAGATACGGCCACAGTTACGATTCGCGTTCAGTAGCAGCGTGTGACACGGGAAATCGTACGATATGCGCGGCATCCAGCGCCAGTGCCACTTGCGCATCGGGTTCTACGAATGGAAGGTTGCCTTCCACGTCTACCTCGTGCCCTGTCGCCAGCCGCAGTCGCGACACACGGTATAGGCCGAGATCTGTAGTGAATCGATGCTTTGCCGGAAGCACCAGCCAGCCGTCAGGGGGTGCCGGTTCACCAGACCGAATCAGACGGGCATGTTCCGCGCGGAAGGCAAGCCAATGTCCGTCAGTGCCTGGGGTCGTCTGCCAGCCAAAGAAGCGCGCGACCTCAAGGGATGCCGGCCGGGTGTAAAAATCCCGCGCTGGGCCCACCTGGGCGATGCTCCCCTCCAGCACCAGCGCAATGCGATTCGCCATGGTAGCCGCTTCGCGCTGGTCGTGGGTCACGAACAC
>CAZUAX010000109.1:0-12128 GCA_964618435.1 uncultured Solibacteraceae bacterium | reverse complement strand
TTCTCGGGGGGCATGCGGGTAACGCACTCCGCGCCGAAGAACACATCTCCGCCGGTGGGCGCAATCAGGCCTGCAATCACCTTCAGCGCGGTAGTCTTGCCACAGCCGGAAGGCCCGAGGAGGGCCACCAACTCCCCTGCCGCAATGTCCACAGACAAGTTGCGAAGCACAGGCGTCGCACCGTAGGCAGCTGAAACGCTTCGGAGGCTTACCGCACTGGAAACGGGTATCACCGCAGCAGCACCTCCGTGCGCCAGTCCTTCTCAAGGCGCACAAGATAGGCGGCATCAGGCTCGGGGAGGAAATGCTCTGCCAGCAGCGCGTCCGGGAGTGTTGCCACCCCTCGTGGCAGAGCTTCTACCGCTTCGCGCTGCGCGGGCGTCAACGCATCCAGCCGGTGAGGGTAGGGGCCGCCCAACACACGCAGCGCGGGCACCAGATGAGCTGGCGACATCAGGTGATTGGCAACCACCATTGCCGCCAGAGGATTGCTTGCGTTGAAGGGGATTGCCAGAAAGCTATAGTTCCCGATGGCCCCCGTTTCAAACACAAACGTGCGCACGGTGTCCGGAAACTCGCCGCGCTCAATGGCCCTCGAAGCAAACATGGGAGAGTAGTTCATGGCGAAATCCACTTCCTGGTTTGCAAACAGCCGGTTGAGTTCCTGGGGCGATGCGGGGTAAGTCTCGCCTGATCGCCACAGCAGCGGCTTCACGACGCGCAACCAATCAAACGTGGCCGAGGCCGCCCTCTGGTAGAGTGCTTCGTCGAAGCCTCGTGTGAACGCAGACGAATCCCCACCGAAATGCAGCAGCAGATGCCTCACAAAGACGGAGCCCGTAAAGTCCGGCGGCGCGATGTAAGTGAAACGTCCTGGATGTGCCTCCATCCATACTTGCAGTGCCTCGAAGCCAGAGGGCGGCTGCGGTGTTCGTGCAAGGTCATGCGCCATCACGAACTGGGCACGCAGCCAGGGCGCTTCCATTCCTTCCACCGCAGTGCCGAAATCGCGCGCGCATTGCGATTCGTCATACAGGCCAAAGTTTGGCAATAGATGGGCGAACGGACCCCACAGGAGATCCGCTTGCTTTGCGGTGCGGAAGTTTTCCCCGTTTATCCAGAGTAAATCCACGCCTCCCTGCCCCACCTTGCCCGCACCCTTTTCGTTCAGCAACTGGTTCACAATATCAGCGACGTCGGCCGTGGGCACCAGTTCCAGTTCAATGCCGAAGTCACTGTCCAGCAGGGCGCGGACGGTTTCCCGGAAGTGACGATTGCGGGCCTCATCGCCGCTCCACATCGCAAAGCGCACCCTGCTGCCGCGCGCCTTCGCTTCCAGTTCCGCCCAAGGCACACCTGCAAACTCAGACGAAGCGAGAGGCGCGGAAGGTCCCTTGCAGCAACTCAGCAGCGCTCCCGTGGCGGCCATCGCCAGAATCTGTCGGCGGGGAATCAATCGAGTATTCATTCGTCGCGGAGCCACTTTCCCACAAGCAAAAAGAGAAGTCCAGTGGGCGCAAGGAACAGCAGGCATATGGCCGCCGCCAGGGCTTGGTCACCAGAGCGCTGAGCCGACACCAATGCCAGGGGCAACGTAACCACCTGCCCGGACCCAATCAACAGTGTAAGGATGTACTGGCTCCACGAGATCAGGAACGCGAAGCTCGCCGCAACGGCGATACCTGGCGCCAGCAGAGGTAGTGTCACCCGACGCAGAACCACCAGCGGCGTAGCCCCCAAGGTGCGAGCCTGCGCTTCGAGATCAGTATCCAGGCGCGAGAAACTGCCCACCAACAGCAGGGCGGCATAGGGAATGGCCGGAATCAGATGCACCAGCACCACTCCGGTGGCCGTCCCGGCAAGTCCCAACCGGAGGAATACCACATGCAGGCCCATGGCGGATGCCAGAGGTGGGGCAAGGATGGGCAGAAACAACAGGAAAAAAACCGCTGTCTTTCCAGGGAACCGCACCAGGGCGAGAAGGCGCGCCGCAGGCATTGCGATCAGCAGGCTAAGCAGTGCCACGGCACACGCGATAGCAAGGCTATTCGCCAGCGAAGGCAGCACTCCGCTGGATACACGGAAGGTGTCCTCCCACGCGCGCAGACCCCAACTCGGCGGCAGCAGAGCAGGCCACAGCCAAAGGCGGGCGACAGACTGCACTGCAAGAGTTACCAGCGGAAGCAGGGCCAGCACTCCAATCAGCCCGTAGGCCAGTTGGCGCGAAATCGACATCCAATCCATCGCACGCGGTCGCATCAGAAAAGCACAGGCCTTTCCCCCACCAGTTGCCTGGCCAGGCGCAGGTAGGTCCACACCAGCAGGCCCGCAACCACGCTCATCGTAAGTGCCACGGCGAGAGCGGCAGGTCGGTCCAGCAAATCCACGCTCGAAAACCGTCGCTCTGCCAGAACGCCCAGCATCGCTGGATAGGTGCGCCCCAGCAGAAGCGGCACCTCATAGGCGCCAAATACGTAAGCAAACACAGCAAGAGAAGCAGACACCAGTCCCGGCGCAATGAGAGGCAAGTAGACGCGCCGCCAGATCTGGAAGGAGTTGGCACCCAACGTCCGCGCTGCCGCCTCAAAGTCGCCACCTACTCGCGCGAGCATGGTGAGCGCCACCACAGCCAGAAAAGGAGCTTCCTTCCACACGTAGGTCAGCAGAATACCCAGCCCCGCGGAATCCTGCACCAACACGGGGAAAGCTGCTGGTTCCGGTGCCAATCCCATCGCATGCGCGGCACGGCTGATCACGCCACTAGGAGAAAGCAGGTGCAGAGCCACCAGAGCCAAACTGAGGTGGGGCATGGCAAGAGGGAACTGCAAAAGGATGCGCTGCCAGCGCGTTTCGCGCGAACCAATCCGGTGAATGGCTGCCGCCAGCAGCAGGCCCAACACAAGCGAAAGCATGGTGGACAAAGAGGCAATCCACACGCTTAGCGCCAGCGAAGCCAGGAACTCCTGGTCATGTAGCAGGGCTTGATAGTGCGATAGCGTGAACGAATCTGGACCCACCACCGCGAACAGGCCCACACTCTGAAGCAGGGCCAGCGTGAGGCCTCCCCCGAACAGCCCCACCAACACCACGGCCATGGGAGCCAGACTCAAGATGGGGCGTAACGTGAAACGCACGTTACCATGATGACGGAAAATGGGGCGGATATTCCCAACCCCGGATGTTTCGCGGCGCTACCGGTGCCTGGCCGCAACGTCGGCGCTAAGCCGCAGTACTGATGCCGCGAAATTACTGAATGATGATGATTTCTTCCTGCTTGGGCTGTGAACTGGCTGGAGGCTCTGACCTGGCGGGTTTATCCTCGCCCGGAGCGGGCTTCTTCACGGCGCTAGCCTTCAAAAAGTTCACGATATCCTGCTCGGCCAGACTCATGCTCACCAGCACCGTCTTTGCCTGGGTGCTCATGCGGATGGAGGAAAGCATATTCTTGAGGCCAGCCGGCATCTGGTTGCCCTCTTTTCCCCCTGCCCCAGACATCATCGACTGGAAAAACTGCAGAACATTCATCAGTGCGGTAGCATCTTCCGGCGTAATCGCATTCATTTCCAGGCCGAGAATGGTTTGGGGGCCAAACTTCAATCCACCCTGCACGGACTCAATCTTCTGAAACATGTCGCCCTGCAGCGCACCTGCCGCCTGCTGCAACTCTCCTGGCTTGCCACTGACAGAATCCGCGATCGCGGAGGGTGAAATCGCACTCACCATCCAGATGTCGTAGCGACTGCTCACCTCATCCACGCGGGCACGCAAGCTGCCAGCAAGTGGCGCCGTGGCGCCGTCGAGGTAGCGTTTCACCCTGCTTTCGTTGCCGGCCAGCAGCACACCACTATCCAGGAAGGTGAGAACATCCGGACCGCCAGTGGTCTTTGCTTCCGGCGTCCAGAGCGTCCGGCCTTTATAGAGCGCCTTCTTACCTCCCTTGGTGGCGATTGCGGCGCCCACGCGTGCGGGGTCGAAGTTCCCCGTGACAAACACCAAGCCATTGGCTTCCTTAGTGGATGAGGTACCGGGTTTGCTGGCAAACCCAGCCACTACAATCTCATTGACGTCCTGGCGCGGATCCACTCCGGTGAGCGCGATCATTTCATTCAGCTCATCCACGTTCGAACTTGTGGAAGTGCGCATGAGTTCCTTCACCACTCCGGAGCGCAACACTGCCTTCACGTCCAAACCCATCACCGCCTCGGTATCAGCCGGCACAAGCGAAAGCAGCTTGGGGTCCGCCGCAAGCAGGGGAACCCATGAAGCCAGCAATACAAACGCACAGAAACGCAATAGGCGCATGCGGGAAAACTCCTTCTTCTCACTTTACGGTTCAACCGGCGGGATTGTTCCTGATTTTTCAATTACTCCAAAATCGGAATTGGTACTAGTTCCGTAATGCGGATCCCAAAGGCCTCCAGCGCTACCACGGTGCGCGGCACATTGGTGAGCAGCCGGATGGTGCTCAATCCAAGGTCGCGCAGGATCTGCGCGCCAATTCCGTTTTCATATTGCAGTGGCCCCGTATCACCGCTGCCCTGCGCCCACATCCGCCCGCGCTCGATGGGCAAAATGCGATCCAGTGCTTCGCCAGGTGCAAACTGGAAGCCCAGCCCGGTGTGATGCAGATAAACCAGCACGCCCGCGCCTTCCGCGGCAATCTGCCGCATGGCCCCATGGATGGAGGCATGGGTATCGTTGGAGACACTTCGAAAAACGTCGCCCAACGCATTGCGGCTGTGCATGCGCACCAGCACATCCTGCTTTCCATCTACTTCGCCGTACTGAAATGCGAGATGGATTTCTCCATTGGTGACAGACCGGTAGGCAAAGGTGCGGAACAGTCCGCTAGGCGTCTCAACTTGCCCCTCCGCCACGCGATGGACCAGGGACTCATGCTCCAGACGGTAGCGGATGAGGTCCGCCACCAGGATCATGGTGAGCCCGTGCATTTCAGAGAATTCAATCAGTTCCGGACGGCGCGCCATGGATCCGTCCGGATTCATGATTTCGCAAATCACGCCGGAGGGGTCTAGCCCGGCCATGCGCGAAAGGTCCACACTTGCCTCTGTTTGCCCCGCACGCACCAGCACCCCGCCATTCCGTGCCCGCAGGGGAAACATATGGCCGGGACGCGCAAGATCGTCGGGACGGCTCTTTTTATCGATGGCCACCTTGATCGTGTGTGCACGCTCCGCAGCGGAAATTCCAGTGGTTACGCCATGTGCAGCATCAATGGGCTCACAAAAAGCCGTGCCAAACCGGGAACTGTTTCGCGGAGTAATCAGAGGCAGTTCGAGTTCATCGCAGCGCTGTTCCGTGAGCGTCAGACAAATGAGTCCGCGACCATGGGTGGCCATGAAATTGATTATCTCGGGCGTAACGTGTTGCGCCGCGCAACAGACGTCACCCTCGTTCTCGCGATCCGCATCGTCAACGATCACCACCATCTTGCCGTCGCGAAACGCGGCGATGGCCTGGTCCACTGTCGCAAATCCCATACCCTTCCAGTATCGGACACCCTCCTGTTCGGTGGATGAAGATACTGAGCCGGGCGGGGGAAAAAGCGAACCTTCGAGCGCCCTGGGGAAACAAAACCTGTACACAATCTGCGTGGCGGGGGCATGGGGCGATGGATAATCAGGTAATGTTCCGTCGCATAGTCGAGTGCGTCCCAAACTTTTCTGAAGGGCGCGATCCGGAGGTCCTCCGCGAAATCGCCAACGCCATTCGCGCCGTGCCCGGCATCCTGTTGCTGGGTGAGGAGCAGGACCCTGACCATCACCGCGCAGTTATCACGTTTGTGGGCGATCCCGACGCAGTGCTTGAGGCAGCCGTGCGCGCAGCCGGAGTCGCCAAGGATCGGATTGACCTCAACCGCCACCAGGGCGCGCATCCACGCATCGGCGCGCTGGATGTGCTGCCATTCATTCCCGTACAAAACGTGACCCTGGCGGACTGCGCTCAACTCGCGAGGCGCGCGGCCCAACAGATCTGGGAGCGCTGCGGTATCCCCTGTTATCTATATGAGGCCGCTGCACTTCGCGAGGACCGGCGCAACCTTGCCGATATACGGCGGGGCAATTTTGAAGGACTTTCTAGGGATGTAGCCGCCAACGAAGTGCGTCGCCCCGATGTGGGTGGACCGCTGCTCCACCCCAGCGCGGGTGCAGTGGCGGTGGGAGCAAGGAAATTCCTCATCGCATGGAACGTCCAGCTGAGAACCAGTAACCTCAACGAAGCGAAGGAAATTGCCACACTCGTCCGGCAGTCGTCCGGAGGCTTCCCCTTTGTGAAGGCGCTGGGACTCGCCCTTCCCAGCAAGGGCATCACCCAGGTTTCCATGAACCTGCTCGATTTCGAGGAAACACCCATGCAACCGGTGTTTGATGCCATTCAGAAAGAAGCCGCACGCCGAGGGATCGAAGTGATTGGCAGCGAACTCATTGGATTCTTGCCGCGCAAAGCCCTGGAAGTGAACGTACGGCAGAGCCTGCACTTCCTGAATCTGCACCCAGATCGCGTGCTGGAGCAGCGCATCGACAGCCTTGAGCAGGCACGTTTTCCCGCCGGACGAAAGCTGAACGGTGATCAGCTTACACTTCGCTTTGCATTTCAGGCCGTTGACCTTTTGCAGCAGGCAGTGACGATGGCGACCACAGCCTTCCAATGCGTGACATCTCCGGCTGAAGGCTGGTCACAGGGAGAAGACGAACTCCATCAGTTACGACAGGAGGCGGCGCGAACAGTTGCCTGGATGGAAGTGCAACACAATCCTAACCAGCCAAACTCACTCGCGGAGGATCGTTTACTGGCGTTGGCGGAACAGTGCGTTGGCCTAAAGTCCCGGCTGGCGTCCGGACGTCAACTCTTCCTTGCGAACGAAGAAAACGATGTCGCATTGCACCACTTCCACACCGCATGGCATCTATCTGAAGCTAGCATCCGCCTGTTTCTGATGTTTTTCGGGACGGAAAGACCAGAAGGCGATGAGCCCTTGGATAGCATATCCCCGTCAACTGAGAAGGCAGCGCAGGACCGGCGCAGACGCATCCAGGCAATTCGTGAACTCACGCAAAATTCAAGGCTGTAGCCAGCGAAGGCCTACCACCCGCGAATGCTGCGGAGTTCATTTTCCGCGCGGCACCAATCGTCCTCTGGCGATCCGCCTACGAAGCCACGCGCCTCGGCATAGGAATATGCAAGGCGAGCGATTTCGTCGTGCGTAATGGGAGTGGGCGCCACAAGTTCCGTGCTGGTTTCCATGGCTTCGCTAGCGGCCGGCTTGGATGCTGCCGCGCTCTTCACCTTTGGTTTCGTCGCAACTGCCTCTGCCACAGGAGCCTTCTTGCCCTTGGAAACCTTCTTGGGCTCCACGGAAGTGGCGGTAACGGAGGCAGCTACAGGAGCAGCCTCTGCCACTTTCGCAGTCTGGGCAGCGCGTGTCTTCCCTGCAGGAGCCGGGCTGGTTACCGCTTTGCTTTTTGTTGCTTTCGCTGCCTTCTCCGGCTTCACGGCGGTAGCAGCGGCTGGAGCGGCATCGATGTTCTTTTTCTTGCTCATTTTCGGTTCCCGAATGTGCAGTTTGTTACTGCAACTAAAACAAGCGTAACAGAGAAATAGCGAAGTACATCCTCAAATGTTTTATCTAATCCATAAACACATTGTGTTGAAAATGTTGCATCTTTGTATCACTAATCCCTGCAACGCCATACGGTTAGGATACTGAAGGAGAATGCATCATTCAATAAACTTTGTTAGTTATTCTTCTGGGCCAACAAGCCGCTCCAGCAGTTCCCTGGCGGTGCGCTCGGCCTCGCCATAATGCAGCAAATACTCCTGGAAATATCGCTGCAGTTCGATGCTATCGGCGGGCGTGAGCACTGTCCGGGCCATCACGTCCCGCACCAGCACGGGATGGGGAAGCACGCGATCATCATCGATTGCATCGAGCAAGTCTTTCGGATCGTAAGATTCCATATACCCACGCCTAACATGACGCAGGAGGCACGGCAAGCCTGGGTTCAACCAGGATGGCAAATGTAGCCGTCAGAATCATGAACCTATACTAATAAAGAGTCTCCTCCACCCTCATGTTGCAACTTCGAGATTTCAGAGCGTTACCCAGGTCACTGCCACGCCAGGAGAGCAAACGGACAACGGCAGGGGTTCGCGCGCAGGGTTCCCCCTTACGGATGCAGTTCATTGGTTCGCTGGTTTTGGCGACCTTGGCTCTGGGACTGCTTGGCTGCAGCGGCGCACGCCAAGGGGACGCCCAACTTCCCGAGATCGACACAGAGAGCTTTCTGCCTGCTGTCCGTGCGCAAGTGCAAAAGGCAATGGAAGATGCACGCGCAAAGCCTGGGGACGGAGCAGCAATCGGACGGCTAGGAATGGTGCTGCATGCGCATGAGCAGTATGCCTCTGCTGCGCAGGCCTACCAGCGCGCTACCTCGCTCCAACCCCGAGAGCCACGCTGGGCCTACTACCTTGCGCTCACTGCGCAGTCCCAAGGCGAAGCGGAGAATGCCATCCGTCACATTGACCGGATGCTTGAACTCGACCCATCCCTGCGCCCCGCTCGTCTACTCCGTGCGGAACTGCTTTCCTCGCTGGGACAGCAAGCGGAAGCCGCCGGTCTCTTGCGGGAACTGGTGCAGGAAGACCCCGCCGATGCACGCGCTCTTTACCTGCTGGGACGAGTACATCTCGAACAAGACGAACTCCAAAAGGCGACAGAACGCCTGGAGCAAGCCTGCGAGCGTTTCCCCCACTACGGGGCTGCTCATTTTTCACTCGCAAATCTCTACCGGCGGCAAAACCAGACAGCACAGTCCCAGAAGCACCTCCGCGCGTCGGAACTTTACAAGGGAATCGAAGCCCCTCTGGCAGACCCACTGTGGGATGAGGTTTCTGCGTACAACCTGAGTCCGCAGGCCCATATCCGGCGAGCCATTCTGTTTGAGTCTCGTGGCGAACTACGGGAAGCCGCCCTGGCCAATGAAGAGGCGTTGAAGCTGGACCCGGCAATGGTGCAAGCGCACGTGAACCTGGTTTCCCTCTACGGGCGGCTTGGCGACCAAGCCAAAGCTTCCACCCATTTCGATGCGGGGCTGAAGCTGAACCCAAACCGCGACGACCTCTACTACAACTATGGGGTGCTTCAGTTCCAGTTGGGCAAAACCACCGATGCCAAAGCATCTTTCCAGCAGGCACTTGCCGTTAACCCCTACCACGGGGCCGCGCAAACCAACCTTGGTTTCATTCTGCAAACCGAAGGGCGTGTGCAGGAATCGGTACTGGTTCTTCAGAAAGCGATCCAGAACTCGCCGCAATCGCGCCTTGCCCACTTTCACCTCGCCCGAGGACTGATCCACCTGAAACGGCTCCGCGAGGCGCTTCCGCATCTGGAAAAGACTCTGGAACCTGAGGACGACCAGACGCCCGCGTACCTTTACGCTCTATCCGCTGCGCATGCCCGGCTGGGGAACCGGGAGAGCGCGCTCAGTCACGCCTATCGCGCCAGGGAACTTGCCCGGAAGTATAACCAACCCGCCCTGCTGGAGAGTATCAGCCGCGACATCACACGCATTGAGGGTGTACGGCGATGAGCAGGCCCTTCATGCGATCATCAGCCACAACGCACTCCGCCGGGCCACTTGGTGCCGTGGTGGTCGCGTGCCTTCTGGCTCTTGTCGCGTGCAAGGAACAACCCGCAGGCCCAAAGGAAGCGGACCGCCAATCTTTGTTTCTTGAGTCCGCCGATGCCACGGGGCTGCGCTTCCGTCATTTCATCGGCTCTTCTGGTGAATTCTTCATGCCAGAGATTATGGGAGCAGGTGTTGGATTGATAGATTTCGACAACGACGGTGACCTCGACGTATTCCTCCCCCAAGGGCGCATGCTGGAGGAATCGAAACCTGCTTCCTCGGCAGCCTTTCCTCTGGCGGATGGCGAGAGCCTTGGCCACCGACTGTTCCGGAACGAGCTTGTGCCATCGGGCCAGTTACGGTTCACCAATGTTACGAAGACTGCTGGCGTAGGTCACATCGGCTATGGGATGGGCGTTGCCATTGGGGACTTTGATGACGATGGATTTCCTGACCTTTACGTTACCCAACTCGGCTCCAACATTCTTTTTCGTAACCGCGGTAATGGCACATTTGAGGACATCACCGCAAGAGCCGGCGTTGATGATTCCCGATGGTCCACCAGCGCAGCATTCGTGGATTACGACAGGGACGGGCATCTCGATCTCTTCGTACTGAACTACCTGGACTTCACCGTGCGGGGGAACAAGCAATGCCAAGCTCCCACCGGCGAACCGGACTACTGCACACCAAAAGCCTATCAGCCAGTCAGCGCCACGCTCTTCCGAAACCTGGGTAATGGCAGGTTCCAGGATGTCACCCAGGAAGCGGGAGTCGATCGCGCACGTGGCCCCGGGCTGGGCGTCTCCATCACCGACATCAATGACGATGGATGGCCAGACCTGTACGTTGCCAACGATGGCATGGCCAACATCCTGTGGCTGAACCAGCGCAACGGGACCTACCGCGAGACTGCCTTGGAATCTGGCGCAGCCTACGCGGAGGACGGCATCGCCCGCGCCGGAATGGGCGTCTCCGCCGGAGACTTCGACCGAGACGGCGACGATGATCTGTTCGTCGTGAATCTCGCGATGGAGGGGGCCACCCTCTATCGCAACGACGGCAACCAGGGTTTCCTCGACATCACCCGCCGCGTTGGGCTCTCCGCAATCACCTACTCCTATACAGGTTTTGGAACAAGCTGGTTCGACTTCGATAATGACGGCTGGCTGGACCTATTCATCGCCAACGGTGCTGTCACCCGCATCGAGAGTCTGCGCGGCCAGCCCTACCCCTTTCCGCAACGCAACCTGCTGCTGCGCAATGAGGAGGGCAAGCGCTTCGTCAATGCCTCAGATGCCGGTGGGGCCGTCTTCGATCAGGCAGAGGTTTCGCGCGGCGCGGCCTTTGGAGACATTGACGGAGACGGCGACGTAGACATCGTGGTCTCAAACAACAACGGACCTGTGCGATTGCTACTCAATCAAACAGTGGAACAGGGCGGCCCCCGCGCCATCGCAGTCTATGCGCGCACCGGAACCAGCCGCAGGATTGCCCTTGGTGCCCGCGTGAGCATGGATGTGCCCGGCAGGGGAACTCTTGCCTCCACCGTCCGCGGGGATTCCTCTTACCTCAGCGCCTCGCACCCTGTGGTCTACTTCCCCGCCCGCATGCTGGACCGCCCTAACCCCGCGCTCCTCCGCGTTCGCTGGCCTGACGGCACACGTGAAGAGTTTCAGGCAAATTCGTCAGGCCTCCGAATCGACCTGGTGCAGGGTAGGGGCATTGCCGGACGGTAACGCGCCCAAGCAGGATCGATACGGCGCACCACGAACAGCACCACGCCAAGACCGGGGAATACGGAGTGGCTGGACCGCGCAACCAGGGAATGACTTAGAATCCACTTTGTGGAGATACCATGACGCGGACCAAACTACTTGCGACCATCCGCACACTTGCTCTTGCGCTGCCCGAGACAGACGAGGCCACCCCCTTTGGCGACCCCTGGTTCCGCGTTTGCGGAAAGATGTTCTGTTGCTTTACATCGCACCATGACAAGCCTGCTTTGGTGGTGAAGGTGGGCAGGGAAAACCTGGATCTTTTCCTGGGCGATCCGCGATTTTTCAAGTCGCCCTATATCGGCAGAGCCGGCTGGGTGGGCTTGATTCTGGACACGCCAGTTCATTGGGATGAGATCCGCGCACTCGTTCGCGACAGTTACAATCGCGTGGCTCCGAAGAAGCTCCGGCTTCCCGATGACGAATAGAGGACTACTAGCAGCTACTGTTTTCGGAGTGACTCGCTTACCCGTTCCTGGTAGTACTCCGCCTTCTTGCGCAGCTCCGACGTGTTTTCATACAGCAGGGCGCCATTCCGCACAAGCAGAACGCCGTTCACCATCACGTCGCGCACATTGCTTGCCTTGAAGGCATAGACAATCTGCGAGTAGATCTCGTACATGGGGGTGGCGTTGAGTGCCGTGGCATCCAGTACCAGCCAGTCCGCAAGTTTGCCCGCTTCCAGCGAGCCCACCCGATC
>CAZUAX010000108.1:10149-15465 GCA_964618435.1 uncultured Solibacteraceae bacterium | reverse complement strand
ATTGCGGTTGGTCGAGTATGTGGCGCTTATGCCAATGATTTTATTGGACATCTGGCTAGCATGCCACAGATTTCCGATACTTTATACCTATTTGGGAAACCTACTTTACTCATCTATAGTTTCATCCGTTCCATATATATGCCGATAGGACATTGGCTGTACAAGGACAGTCCTCCCAATTTGAATAGAAAGCTATAAACGCCTAACTAACAATAACTTACACGATGATCGGATTTTTTTATTGACTCAATCCAGACATCTGGATGTGTAATTTTTACCTTGTTAAGGCTTGCTGGATCAAGCTATCTTCCCACCACGTGCTATACTCTGAAAGTAATAGCGCCGTGTGTTGCGGCCTAGTCTTCAGGTTTCTTTTCCAAGCTGAGCTTTTGGACGGCAGAATCTCGCACCTGAAGTTATGCGTGATGGGTACCTGGCATCTCCTGTCGCCGAGGGTACCCCAACGCGAATGTAAACCAACCTGTGAGGAATTTGTTTTGAAGCTTTTGCATCGGGTACTCGCCCGAACTCTGCTGATCGGGGGAGTGTTACTGCTCCCGGCTACTGTTGTGCCGGAAGCGCACGTTGCACCCTCTCGCTATGCGGAAGATCCGCGCTTAACTGCCCTGCGCCAGTTCCTGGCGGCAAAGGATAGTCCCATCGAACATCTGGCTGAAGATTTCCTGATTGTTGCAGACAATTACAGCCTCGATTGGCGCCTATTGCCCAGTGTCGCGTTTATTGAGTCCAGTGCGGGCAAGGCACACAAAAACAACAATATCTTCGGTTGGAACAACGCCAACACCAAGTTTCCAAGCATTCGGGCGGGAATTCACTACGTTGGGCAACGGCTGGGCGATAGCCACATCTACCGAGGCAAGTCGATGGTGGAAAAACTGTCTCTCTACAACCCCTACGATCACTATGCGCCTGCGGTGCTGCGGGTCGCTGACCACTTGGCCCGCCTTGAGCGGGAAGCGCGGACCCGAAGCACCACAGTGTTTCCGGAAATCAATTGAGTTTCTATAAGCCTTTTGAATGGCTATCCAAGCTGTGGCAGCAGATAGAAGCCAAGGAACAACAGCGCGGTCACCAACAGCACCATCGCCCAACGCAGTAATTTTTCTTTGTTGGTCGTGTTTGCTTTCTCGTCGGCCCGGATTTGATCGGTCAAGGTATCAAACATGGTCTCCCCCTATCAGAACCGCTCTCAATCTGCCCCATAAAAAGTTTCTATGGGTTACCTCCATTGTACTGGTATTTTCAGATTTTTCTAGCTGAAAAGAGTGAAAGACGAGCGAAATTCGACCGATTTTGGGGTAGGATCCGCCTAGTCGCTTAACCTGGCTAATTTACGGTATAAGGTTTTTCTTTCGATCCCCAGGATTCGGGCCGCTTTCGCCTTATTCCCCTGCGTCGCATCCAGGACCTTGCGAATCTGCTCGGTCTCCAAGTCAGCCAGCGATCCGGAACCTGCATTTTGCGGCTCCAATGCCTTCTGGAGGCTGACATTCACATGATCCGCACGAATTCTCCCGTCCGTGGAGAGAACCACTAGGCGCTCAATCAGATGCTGGAGTTGCCGGACGTTGCCCGGCCAGTGATGCGCCTCCAAGGCGGCGAGGGCCGACGGGTGAAACCGAGCATCCAGGTGGTAAGCTTCGTTGTATTTCTTCAGGAAGAAGTGCGAGAGCAAGGCCACATCTCCGTGGCGTTCCCGTAAGGGAGGAAGCACGAGGCGGACGACATTGAGGCGGAAATAGAGATCCTCTCGGAACTTGCCGTCCTTCACCTGGTCCTGAAGGCTCCGATTGCTGGCTGCGATCACCCGCACATCCACTTTGCGCGCCTTATTGGCGCCAAGTGGACGCACTTCCCGTTCCTGCAGAAACCGTAGCAGCTTGAGCTGAAAGCCGGGTTCTACATCGCCCACTTCATCCAGGAAGACGGTTCCTCGGTTCGCTGCTTCCAGAAGCCCTACGCGATCACGGTCGGCACCCGTGTAGGAGCCGCGCATCGCTCCAAAGAGTTCGCTTTCAAGCAGAGAACTGGCAACCGCGCCGCAATCCACCGCCTCAAACGTCATCTGGCTGCGGCCACTGTTCTTGTGGATGAGGCGCGCAACCACCTCCTTGCCCGTGCCGGTCTCGCCTTCAATCAATACCGTGGTATCGGTGGGAGCCACGCGAGAAATCAGTTTGTAGAGTTCCACCATCGGGGCGGAAGACCCAATCATTTCACTCTCTGGGAGATCGTCCTCTTCCACCACTTCTACCTCGGCGGTAAGCGACGCCTCGGCCCGACGGATGACCGCCAGCAGCGCATCGAGGTCGAAAGGCTTGGCGATGTAGTCAAACGCTCCCCCTCGGGTAGCAGACACCACCGTCTCCATGCTGCCCCTTCCGGTCATGAGGATCACTAGGCATTCCGGATTCAGGCGCCTCGCCTCGTTTAAGACGTCGAGGCCCGTACGGGCGTCCAGATAGATGTCGGAAAGGACGATGGGAAAACTCTCCTCGGAGAGTCGCCGGAAAGCGGCAGCCGTAGTGGACGCTACCTCTACGTGGTAGCCCTCCATCTCCAGAAAGGTGGAAACCGTCGTGCGAACGCTAGCATCGTCTTCCACCAACAGCAATTTGGCCATCTCTCTCATTCAAGCACTTCCCGGGCGTGGACGGACGGATGGCCAACAAAACTGTAGACAACAGAAGTTGCCTTTATGCGGAGGGGGGTGTGGAATAATCTTGACCAACCGGGGAATAGATAGACGATGACACAACACGCATCCTTGTGGAACTTGCGCTGGAAGCGTCGAAGCATTCTGGGGCATATGACCCGAGTGCTTGCGCTTCCAGCCGCCTTTTGGGTGGGAACCTGCGCTGGCCAGCTGAGCATGGCACAGTCGCCCAGCTCCGCGCCCAAACCCTCTCCATCCGACTTGAACCGCGTCGTGCCGGGCACAGCAGCACCAGAATTCACCCTTCCCGATGCAACCGACACCCCTCGTTCGCTGGCTTCGTTTCGCGGAACTCCAGCGGTCCTGGTGTTCTATCGAGGCTCATGGTGACCGTATTGCACAAAGCAACTGGTCGAGTTGCAACAACTGATTGACAGTGAGTTGGGAGGCAAGGCGCGGGTGATTGCCGTAGCGCCGGAGCCGGTGGAAAAGCTGACGGAGATGGCCACAAAAGTAGAGGCAGGCGCGGGAAAATCCAGCGGCATCCTGTTTCTTGCTGATGGGAACCACGCAGTGGTGGATGATTACGGACTCTTGAACGAATCCGCAGCGGCCCGCGGACGGTTCATGCCACACCCTACCACTTACGTGCTGGATGCAAAAGGCATCGTGCGCTGGAAGTTCACGGAGGTGGACTACAAAATTCGCCCGACGAACGCCATGGTGCTAGCGGAAGTAGAAAAGGCGATGAAACCGTAGTGGCAGAGGGAGCGGGAGGCGGACGAAAGCCCGCCCCCCGTCTTGCCCAAAGCTAAAAGTTGACGATCGCGGCGAAGGATTGGACATCCAGGCTGGCGCCACCCACCAGACCGCCATCGATGTCTTCCATCGCCATCAGTTCCTTCACATTGTTCGGCTTCACACTGCCGCCGTACAGGATGCGTACTGCTGCCGCAGCGTCCGCCCCAAACTTCGCGGATACCATCGCGCGAATCGCCTGATGGGTTTCCCCGGCCATCTCAGGGGTGGCGGTCTTGCCGGTGCCAATGGCCCAGACGGGTTCATACGCAATCACGATTTGGGAGAATTGCTCCGGACTGAGCCCCGCGATTCCGCCGTCAAACTGCGTTTGCAGCACTTCGTTGGTGCGTCCGGCTTCACGATCTTCAAGCAACTCGCCCACACAGACAATAGGGGTAAGGTCGGAGTCCAGCGCCGCAACGGTGCGCTTCAGCACGGTGGCATCGGTCTCTCCGAAATACTGGCGGCGCTCGCTGTGGCCAATCACCACATACTGGCAGCCGGCAGCCTTTAGCATGGGGCCGGAAATCTCGCCGGTGTAGGCGCCTTCGTTTTCCCAGTGCAAATTTTGCGCGCCAATACCAACGTTTGAGCCCAAGGCCGCAGTAACCGCCGCTGTGAGGTTCACAAAGGGAACGTTGATGACGATCTCGCGTCCTTTGGCATCGGCCACCAAGGGCAGAAAATCATTGAAAAATGCGGTGGTTTCGGCGGGCGTCTTGTACATCTTCCAGTTGCCGGCCATAAAGGGTGTTCTCATTCGATTGCCTCCAGGAAACTCTCCCCATGGGGGATGTCAGTTAGAAAATTGCGGGCCACTGTCTGGCCAATATCGGAAAGGGTGGCGCGAGTACCAAGGTTTATCCCTCGCGGCGCACCAGGCGCATAAGTGAGCAAGGGCGTGTACTCGCGGCTGTGGTCAGTAGACGGCGTGGTGGGGTCACAGCCATGATCGGCGCAAAGTATCAAGAGATCGCCTTCGCCTATGGCATTCATGGCCTGGGGTAGCCAGCCATCGGCCTGCTCCAGCGCCCGGGCATAGCCTTCCACGTCGTTCCGGTGCCCATAAAGCATATCGAAGTCCACCAGATTCACCCACACGAGCCCGGCATCAAAATGACGAAGGGCATCAAGAGTGCGGGCCATCCCTTCAGCGTTGGATTTGGTTTTCTCGCCGCTGGTAATGCCCCGATTCAGGAATACATCGGCGATCTTGCCAACGCTCTGCACGGCGACGCCCTTCTCCTTAAGCCGGTCCAGCAGCATGCCGACAGGGGGAGCAACTGCGAAATCGTGGCGGTTGGCCGTTCGTGTAAAGTTGCCTGGCTCCCCCACGAAGGGCCTGGCGATTACCCGCCCTACTTCGTGTTCTCCCCGAAGAATCTGGCGAGCTGCCTCACATGCCCGATAGAGATCCGGCACCGGAACCAGCGCTTCGTGGGCTGCAATCTGAAACACGCTATCGGCCGAGGTATAGATAATCAGCTTACCCGTGCGCAGATGCGCTTCCCCAAGTTCCTGAATGATTTCCGTGCCCGATGCAGGCTTATTGCCCAGCACGCCGTAGCCGGTTTGCGCAGTGAAGGCATTGATGATTTCCGGCGGGAAGCCCTGCGGGTAGAGTGGGAGAGGCCGCTCCAGGTGAATGCCCGCCATTTCCCAATGGCCGGTAGTGGTATCCTTGCCCGGACTAGCCAGGGCACATCGCCCAAAGTTGCCCTGCGGGTTTGGTGCAGGAGGCAGTCCGTGAAGCGGTGCGATATTTCCCAGCCCTAGTGCGCAAAGGTTCGGAAGGCGCAAAGGACGAAGCTGCGCAATGTTGCCGAGCGTGTTGGCGC
>CAZUAX010000108.1:0-10049 GCA_964618435.1 uncultured Solibacteraceae bacterium | reverse complement strand
AGGTTCGGAAGGCGCAAAGGACGAAGCTGCGCAATGTTGCCGAGCGTGTTGGCGCCCGCATCGCCATAGGCGGCGGCGTCCGGCATCTCCCCGATGCCTACGCTATCCAGCACCACCCAAAACACGCGGCGAAATGGCATAAGAAACTTCTATTCTTTCACACGCCGCCTTGCACCCCGCACCTCTGTGAATCTGTGCTTAGCTGGAAAGAGGTTCTCAGTTTCTCTCATGGACACCAATACCGTCATCAACGCCGTGCTAACCGTGCTTTTGTTTGTAATTCTGGTAGCGCCGCACGAGTTCGCACATGCCTGGGTGGCCAAGAAGCTTGGCGACGATACACCAGTGCTGCAGGGCCGAGTAACGTTAAACCCTCTGGCACATATCGACTGGGTAGGAACGGTGATTTTGCCGGGGATTGCCAGCCTGATGGGCGGTGGCATCTTTGGTTGGGGGCGGCCCGTGCTTACTAACCCCAACAAACTGCGAGGGGGCACGCGCGGCCTGGTGCAGGTGGCACTGGCTGGACCAGCCATGAATCTGTTGATGGCCATTCCGTTCGCCGCCTCAGCTGCTTACTTTGCTGGTTCCCAAGAGGCGCTGACGCAGTTCCTGCTGCGCGCCACTTACCTGACGATCTTCCTTGCAATCTTCAACATGATGCCTGTGCCGCCGCTGGATGGCTCAAAGCTGCTGATGGCCGCCAATGTCCCTATGGTGGTAATGAACGAGCTGGCACGGATGGGATTGCTGATTCTGATTCTGGCAATGGTCTTTACGCCCCTGGGAACCTGGATGTCCTCGGTTAGCGTGGAATCCGCATGGTTTCTGGTGAGGCTATTTGCGCGCATCTAGTGCCCTTCCTGAATGCACAAACAGCCGTCCTCAGGCGCATCGCGAGCAGGCTAATGGAAGTCCGCATACGCGTGATACCATAGGAGCTTGCGGGCGGTTAGCTCAGTTGGTTAGAGCGCCTGCCTTACAAGCAGGATGTCGGGGGTTCAAGTCCCTCACCGCCCACCACCCGCTCTCTCCTGGCGACCTTAGCTCGTCAGATATCCAGCCACTTGCAATCTGTGCTCCCCTCGTGTGACGAATGACGATGGCGATTCGCCCAAAGGCCGCGCGAATGGCTGCGATATCCATGTTGCAGCGCAAGGAATTGGGGTAACAGGGGAAACGATGGTGACTCGGGCGGGGCTCGAACCCGCGACCCTCTGATTAAAAGTCAGATGCTCTACCAACTGAGCTACCGAGTCAGATTCTGGAAGGAAGGAGCAAGCACTCCCATCTCTCAGAGTAACATAGCCCCTTTTGCCCGCCGCACCCTGCGGCTTCGCTTGTCGTCGCGGCAACATGCATGGATCGTCTTTGGGACATCGCTTGGAGAGCTGTGGAAGCCTCGCGCCCCCGCGGCTACGTGATTATTCTTTGGCCTCCAGCCTGACGCCCCCCTGCCAATAGTGTCAGAATGGCCCCTTGGAGGATTCTTTCATGGCGGAAGCCGTTGTATTGATCGCGAGCGGAGACCTGAGACTAAGCGCCAACCGTGTATGCTGGCCTGCGCAACAAGCGGCGGAGGCAGCTGTGATGGCGGCCATCCGTGGGCTTGGACGCGAAGTGAAGCGCGGACACGAAGAGGACCCCGCCAAGGGCCATGGCTTCATCGATAGCCAGAAGTATGGCATGGAGGTGTTCCGTCGTATTCCCAGCACTGCGCCGCTGGTGGTTTGCGAAGCAGTGTGGCAGTACAGCCATCACGTGCTGCACGGGCTGCTTACCCATAAGGGCCCGATTCTCACCGTCGCTAACTGGAGCGGCCAATGGCCTGGCTTGGTGGGCATGCTGAATCTCAATGGAAGCCTCAGCAAGGCAGGGGTGAAGTTCTCCTCGCTGTGGAGCAATGACTTTACCGATGACGCGTTTTTGAAAGGGCTCAAGACCTGGCTGGAAACGGGCGAGGTAACCCATGATCTGTCGCACGTGCATCCACTGGCGGGGCTGAAGTTACCGCAGGAGCCGGCCGCTACCGGGCGCAAGGTGGCCCAGGCGATGCGTGCCAACAAGGCCATTATGGGCGTCTTCGACGAGGGATGCATGGGCATGTATAACGCCATTATTCCCGATGAGTTATTGCACCCCACCGGCCTGTTCAAGGAACGCCTGAGCCAGAGCGCGCTCTACGCCGCGATGCGCGAAGTGAGTGACGCCGAGGCACAGGAGGTGCGGGCGTGGTACGACGCCAAGGGCGTCCGTTTCGTGACAGGCACGGACGAAGCCACTGAGCTTACGGATGAGCAAATCCTGATGCAGTGCAAGATGTACATTGCCGCTGTTCGTATTGCCCACGATTTCGGATGCGACACGATCGGCATTCAATACCAGCAGGGCCTGAAAGACATTTGTCCGGCAAGCGACCTGGTGGAGGGGACGCTAAACAACGTCGATCGCCCTCCGGTTCGCCATGCACAGACCGGCGCGATTCTGTATGAAGGCGAGGCCTTGCCGCACTTCAACGAGGTGGACGAGTGCGCTGGCCTTGACGGGCTGCTCACCTACCGGCTGTGGCGGGCGCTGGGATACTCCCCGGAGAATACCCTGCACGACCTTCGCTATGGCGAAGACTACTGTTCCGATGGCAAGACCTCCTTCGTCTGGGTGTTTGAGATCTCGGGCGCCGCACCACCGGCCCATTTCGTTGGGGGGTGGAAAGGCGTCACGAGTGAACGGCAGCCCCCGATGTACTTTCCGTTGGGCGGAGGAACGGTAAAGGGAGTGTCCAAGCCTGGCGAGGTGGTGTGGAGCCGGGTGTATGTGGAAGGTGGCGCACTGCACGCAGACCTTGGGCTCGCCAAGGTGCTGGAGCTTCCGGCGGAAGAAACGGAACGCCGATGGCAAGCAACTACGCCACAGTGGCCCATTATGCATGCGGTAACTTACGGCGTGTCCCGTGACCAGATGATGGCCAAACACCGCAGCAACCACATCCAGGTGGCTTACGCTCCTGACCTGGAGGGAGCACGGCGCGCGTTGGCTGCCAAGGCGGCAGCGTTCGCGGAATTGGGAATCGACGTGAACATCTGCGGTTCGGAGACCGGCCTGCACTAGACCGCTCGCGTACATCAGAAAGCAGGCTGGTGTGCGAGGGATGTAGCACAATCAGCAAAGGGGCGGCTCGCTATAGCGACCGCCCCTTTTCTATTGCCGGTGATTGCGAATGCGCTTAGCGCAGGCCCATCTGCTGCAGTTGCACACGCGCCTTCGGTGCATACTCATCGTTCGGAAACTTCTTGATGAGGGCGCGAAATTCGTCAGCGCCCTTGGTACGCTGCCCCATTTTCACAAGAGTCATCCCTTTCATATACATCCCAAGCGCGGTGGATGGGTTTTCAGGAAAGCGCTCAAGCATGCCGTCAAAGGAGGCGAGCGCCTTCTCGAAGTCTTTCCGAATATAGTGAATCTCTCCGATCTGGTAGAGAGCGTTGGGTGCGGAGTCTGAACCAGGGAAGGTCGTCAGGTACTCTTCAAACTGCATGATGGCAAGGTCGAAGTTACCCCGCGCCTTGTCGCGCCGGGCATTCTCGTAAAGCGAGGCGGCGGATACACCGGGAGCAGGCTGCGCGGGGGCCGTTCCCAGAGGAGAGGGGCGAACCCCGGGCTGAGCAACGGGCCCGGACGGCGCGGAAGCGCGGGTATCGCCGTCAGGAGCTACGGTGGATGCTGCGCCCGGAGGCGGAGGCGGCATGGTGTTCACCGCACTGGAAACATCCAGCAGAGTGCGCTCCATGGTGGTCATCCTGCGGTTGATGTCCGCCATGGTTTCCCGGAGATACTGCATTTCGTTGGAAAGCTGGTCCACCTTGCTGTTCAGGTTTGCCACGGGGGTTCCCATGGTGCGCTGCATTTCGCGGACGCGTTCCTGCAGCGTGGAATCCATCACTGTGACGGCAGTATTCTGACTGGTTGAGTTGTCGAGACTCTTCTGCGTGAGGGCAAGAAGCGTTTCCATCTTTTCGTCGAGGGATCGCTGCATGACACGCACCGAATCCTGCAAGAGGAGAACGTCACGCTGCAACTCTGCGATTTCCTTGCGTTGGCCAAACGACAGAGCTGGCAAAAGCAACAACAGGCAGACCAGGATACGTTTCATCATTTGAGGATACTCCAAACCATAAAAAAGACCGATGCCCTGGCCGTTAGACGGCCCGAAGCATCGGTCTTGTTTCCGAAAAGGACAATATGCTGAATCAATCAGCGCACGCGCACCAAAGGCTCAATGCAAGAAGCGTTTGAACCTAGTTGCCCGTAGCGAAGTGAACGCGACGATTGCGCTGGAAGCAATCTTCGTTAGCCTCGCTGCAGACCTGGATTTCTTCGCCATAGCTTACCGGGCGAATTTTGCCGGTATCGACGCCAAGGTTGGTGAGGAACTCCATTGCAGAACGAGCGCGGCGGTCACCAAGACCGAGGTTGTATTCAGCGGATCCACGCGGATCGCAGTAACCACCCAAGATAAGGCGGGCACTGGGGAAATCCTGGAAGATGGACTTCAGTACATCGGCATCCCGCGTGAGATCACGGGAAGCATCCGCACGGATGTTGAATTTGTCAAAGTCAAAATAAGCATCCACCAGTTCGCTGACGCGTTGCTCCAGGGAAGCCTTGGGGGCGACAGGAGGTGGCGGAGCGGGAGGCGGCGGCACATTGACGTTCACCGTTACGGAACGAGTGGCGGATCCACCTGCATTGCGAGCGGTCAAGGTGTAGGTTGTGGTGTTGCTGGGGAACACCTGGCGGCTGCCAGATGCCATCACCGTGCCGATACCATTGTTGATGGAAACCTCATCCGCGCCTTCCACCACCCAACGAAGTGTGGAGGATTGGCCTCGGTCAATGGTGCCAGGTTCGGCGACAAGGGTCGCGATCACCGGGGCCGCAACTTTTGTTTCAGCGGGTGGCGGCGGCGGCGGGGGCGGAGCGGGAATCTTCTTCTTACATCCCGCAGCGGTGAGCAACAGAGCCAGGCCCAAAAGGCTCAGTGCGATATATCGTTTAGTCATTTCTTCGAATTCGCCTCCTGATGATTTCAGCACAAGTGCAAACGGGCTTCCAACCCATACATCCTAGCGCACCGGATGGGGCGGATCCAGCAAGTGTCTGAAAAGACGGAACGCTGCTATTATTTCACACTCCAGACAGGCATGCGATTTCGCCCGCTGGTTGTTAACTGCTGGACACTGGTTCCATCGGCCAACATGGTGTAAATTTGCGACTGGCGACTGCGGCTGGAGCCGAACACGATTCGCCGACCATCCGGCGAAAACCATGGATTTTCATTCTTTTCCGTACCGTAAGTAAGTTGATTGTACTGACGGCTAATCGTATCCATGATGAAAATGTTGAAATTTCCGGGTTCGTAACCGCGGGACCAGGCAAAAGCCATAAATTCACCCTCCGGATGCCAGGCAGGGTTGTGCGCCTCGCCCTCGCCGGATGTGAGCATTTCGGCATTTGCTCCGTCAATATTCATCTTGTAGATCTGCGGATTCCCGCGGCGGCCCGAAACAAAAAGCACGTCGGCTCCAGTTTTCGGGTTGATGCGCGGAGAAACCTCCACCGCTCCGGAAAAAGTGAGCCGTCGCAAGCCCGCCCCATTGATGCCTGCCGCATAAATCTGGGCGCTCTTCCCATCCGCGGTGGAGGCGAAGAGAATCTGGCTATTGTCACTCGAGAATTCTGGAGTAGCGTTCATCGATGCCACCGGGTTGACAAAGGGAAGCCGCTTTTGTGTTTCAGCGGAATACAGCATTAGTCCCGGAGTACCGTCCTTGAAGCTGGTGAAGGCGAGCAGCGAGCCGTCAGGAGATACCGCGGGACTGAGGGCCATAGAATTCAGGGCGGTAAATTGACGCTGGTCAGTACCGTCGTAATTCATGGTCCAGACTTCGTCGTTGCCACTGCGGTTGCTGATGAAGTAGATACGGGTGCCGGCAAGGGTTTTGGCGCCGAATTGCTTCAGGATATCGGCGGCAAACTCATGGGCCACATCGCGCGCGCCGGCATCGCTGAGGGTGCCGAAGTACATCTTGCCGAAGACTTCCGCATTGGCCAGATCATCGGCATTCACGTTGTAGAGATAACCGAAAAGAGCAAGGCGGCCATTTTGTTCCGCGGCATAGCCGACCACTAGCCAGTTAGCCTCCACAGGAGGCTGACTCCAGTCGCGCAGGAAAAGTCCATTTCCGTAGCGCTGCCCGCCGCTGGGAATCTTGAAGTCCTCGCGACGCTGCGGCACCTGAAGCGGATACATACTCTTGGGCTTCACTTCAAAGGCGCCGGACATATCGATATCCGTGTAGAGGGTCTGGTTGAGCACGGGCATCAAGTCGATGGCAGCGCCGACGCCCTTTAGGTCAGGCAAGGCAATCTTTGGACGATCGGTTCCCCGAATGGTCCCAACAATGTCCGGTGGACGTTGGGCAACGGCAAGGCCAAGGCCGAGCAGAAGCAAGCTAAAGGCTGCGAGAAGGATGTGCTGTGGTTTCATCGTCGGAACTCAAAAACAATCTCTACCTGGGCTTGGTTGCGTTCAAAACCGCGGGGCAGCGGCGGAAAGCGCCCCACATCTTGTACGGCGCGCAACACGGAGATATCCACGGCGGAAACCCCGCTTGCGGCGTCAATGCGAACGTTGCTGATGGAGCCATCCCGTGCAATCGAAAAGCTGGCATGGACGGCTGGAGCGGAAGTGATGCTGGGTGGAATACGATCTGTGCGCCAATTGCGCTGCAGCAGGTCGCGGACCTGCTGCGCATAGTAGCCAAAGCGGCCACCGAAGGGGGTAGTGACGCCCACTCCGCCACCCTCGCCGCCGGACCCGCCATAGAGCGGTGACACCACCGCAGCGCCCGTGGAGCTATAGACTTGGTTGGACGGCGTCTCAGGCAGATTCTGCCGGCGTGCGGTGGTAGTAGTCCGCGGCTTCTGGCCCGCAATGTTGATGGTGGCTTCGTCCTGCGGGGGGCTCTTCGTCTGGTCGCGCGGCGCAGGTTTTGGCGCCTGGGGCACCTGCGAGTTGGTGTCGTTGGCCACCGGATTGGGACGGCCGGAGCGTGCAGGCAGAGGGATGGTCTTCACGGGTGAAATGCCAACAGATCCGCCAAAGGTTGGGTTGGGGTCGCCAAAGGTGTCACGCAAAGGACCAAAAAACTGCCACTGCGCCAGGAGGACCATCGCGGCGATGCTCCCGTGGAGCAAAAGGGAGTTCAGGAAGGCGCCCTGCATTTGCTGTGGCCGCTCAAATACGTCGCTTTGTGTGGGCACGGGCGTCCTCCTTTCCGGGTGATGGTTTCTTGTTATTGGGCGCGTCGCCATGCCGCCCGGTTGCGATGATCAGCGCCTACGCGGTGTCTCGTCCATGGGCTGAGTTACCAGCCGGACGTTTAACTTGCTGTCACCCAAGGCGCTCACCACCTGCGCAAGCGCCTCCCAAACCACGCTCTTGTCAGCACGGATGTACACCGCCTGTTCGCCGGGAAACTGGGCAAGCACATTCGCCGCGAGTTCATTGATGTTCACCGGTTTCTCATTCAGAAACACTTCCCCGGCCTTGCTGAGCGTCACCACAGGAAGTTCCTCAGAAGTGTTACGAACGGTGCGCACACGCGGCACTTCCACTTCCAGGCCAAATTCCATCACGTGTGCCGTGAGCATAAAGATGATGAGCAACACGAGCACCACGTCTACCAGCGGCACCACATTCATTTCGGAAACGATACCGCTCATGCGGCGACGGTGAGAAAACGCAGAGCCGGAGAGGCGACTGCCCGCCTTCCCGTTACCATTGCCATTGCCCGCATTGATGCCCATGCTACCCCTCGAAAGTTCTCTCGGCGAGATTCATGAACTCGAGCGCAAAATCGTCCAGCCGGGCGCCAATTTGCTGGAGCTGCGCCCCAAAATGATTGAATGCTACAGCAGCCGGAATTGCCGCGCCCAAACCAAGGGCCGTAGCGACCAGAGCTTCGGAAATGCCGGGAGCGACAAAACGCAAGCTGGCGCTGCCTGCCGCGGCCAAGCCCTGGAACGCGTTAATGATGCCCCATACCGTGCCGAACAGCCCGATGAAGGGGCATACAGACGCAGTGGTGGCGAGCCAGTTCAGGTTTCGCTCCATGCGCCCAAGCTCCGCGTTGATGCCCAGCATCAAGCTGCGCTCCATTGCCGTTTTGTTGGAAATTGTTCCCTTCGCACGGGCCTGCCGGGCCACCTCGTCGTAGCCAAACTCGAAGACGGTAACCACGGGTGCCGGGCGAAACTGCTCACTGGCCATGGCCATCGCCTCAAGGCCCGGAGACTTGCGGAAAGCCCGCAGGAACCTGTCATTGGCCCCCGACACGGAGCGCATTTCCTTCCACTTGTTGAAAATGATGGTCCAGGAAAAGATGGAAAAAAGGAGCAGAATGATGTCGACAGAAAGAGCCAGCGGACTAGCCGAGAGAACAAGCTCCAGCAATCCTTTCTGGGGCAGATCTGCCAGGGTCTCGGGCGGAGGCAGCGATTCTGAAGCTACCTGACCGGCTTGGAAGAAGAACGCAAATGGCGTGGTCACGCTTTCCGGGCCACCTTTCCTAATCACTTAGCATAAAACCAATTCAAGGAAAAATGGTTTTACAATCGGACAACGCACGCGTTTCCTGGCAGTTGTTTTGCCAGAGGGCAGCAGATAAGCCAGGACCACAGATTGATGTGGTGGGCGCACAGTCTCTCTTCAGTATGACGCGTCACCGCCGCCGAAAGTCGGCGACGCATGTCGGACAAGGCCGCAACGCAAGGAAACGGCAATTCCTCCTGACTGATGGGAGGAGAGGAAACCAATCATGAAATTTGGACTGATTGCCGGCAATGGTACGTTTCCATTGCTTGCCCTGCAGGCGGCGCGCGACGCAGGCGATGAAGTAATCGCTTTCGCCATTCGCGAGGAGGCGTCGCCGGAAGTGGAAGCCCTTGCCGCACGTACCCACTGGATCTCCCTGGGACAGTTGGGGAAACTTATCCGCCTCTGCCAGGATGAGGACGTCCACCAGTTGATGATGGCCGGGCAGGTGAAGCACGGCCAGATCTTCACGCGGATTCGGCCTGACTGGAAGATGGTAAAGGTGCTGGCTACGCTGGCCCATCAGAACACCGATTCTCTCATCGGGGGTGTATTGGGCGCGCTGCGCGAAGCAGGAATCGAACTGGTGGATTCCACACTGCTGCTGAAACCCATGCTGGCTACCGAGGGAGTAATGACGAAGCGGGCACCCACAAAAGAGGAGCAACGCGACATCGACTATGGGCATCGCATCGCTGCGGCACTTTCCGCGGTGGATGTTGGACAAAGCGTTGCCATTTGCGAGCGAACCTGTATCGCCCTGGAGGCGATGGAGGGTACAGACGCCATGCTCCGCCGGGCCGCCACCTTCGTGGACGGACGCCCATTGTGCCTGGTAAAGGGCTCAAGACGCCGGAAACATCTTCTGTACGACGTACCCGTCCTAGGACGTAAATCGCTTCCCGCTCTGGAAGAAACCAGGACGCGATCCATCGCGGTGGACGCGGGCCGCACTCTGCTGCTGGAAAAGGAGGCCTTTCTGAGAGAGTTAGATCAACTAGAAATCACACTTGTGGGTTTGCAGGAGGCTGGAGACGAGGAAAACATTGGATAACGCTGCTGAGCGATGAAATTGTACCCAACTGCTTTGCCGGTACTGTTTTAGTACGTTAAAGCAGAGATGTTTGCGTGTCGATAGGATATTTGACATGAATACGGGGTCCAGGGATAACGACCAAGATCAAGGGCTGAACCAGCAGGTGCCCGCGGAGAGTGTGCGCACGCAAGCTGGGGCTTCGGAGCCTGAACGCACGGGGACGAATCCGCAGTTTGCCGGCCATCCATTGCCGGACCCGAATGCCGTGAGGACAGCGGGCACCCAGGGAGAACCGGGAGGCACTGCGGAAGAACCTGGAGTAACCCAGGAGGAGATGGTGGCTCTCGTGATGTCCTC
>CAZUAX010000107.1:9475-15522 GCA_964618435.1 uncultured Solibacteraceae bacterium | reverse complement strand
GCCTGGGTGGTTCCTGGAGTAGACCGTGTGACGCTGGACGGGCGGCTCCTGCGCCCGGAAGACCGCGTGTACATGCTGCTTTACAAGCCCCGCGGTTACCTCTGCACGCGTGAGGATCCGCAAGGCCGTCCCACCATCTACGAACTACTGTCCGGGGTGAAATCCTGGGTGTTCAATGTGGGGCGCCTGGACCTGGACACCAGCGGCTTATTGATTCTCACCAATGATACGGAACTGGGCGAATTACTCACCAACCCGGTCTATAAGGTGCCCAAGACGTATCTGGTGAAAGCCAGCACCCTACTTACGGACGAGCAGTTGCAGTCACTGCGCGACGGAGTAATTTTGGCCGACGGCCCCACGCTGCCCGCCGTGGTACGTCGCCTTCGCGATAGCAGCAAATACACCCACCTGGAAATCCAGATCCATGAGGGCCGTAACCGCCAGGTACGCCGCATGGTGGAAGCAGTAGGGGCAAAAGTGCTGAAGCTGGTGCGAACCGCCATCGGACCACTGCAGATTTCAGGACTTGAAATCGGCAAGCATCGCCCGATGTCCAATGACGAGATACAGCTGTTGAAGGACCTTGCCATGGAAGGCCCGGAGAAACCGGCCATGGGGAAGAAGCAGCGCCGCAATTGGAGTCATGAAGGCAGTGGCGAGGGAGATTCCGGCTGGGACGAGGATGGGCCGGACTCCCGCAAGGTACCAGGCGAGGGCCCTGAAGAATAGCCTGCCGCGGCGATCACCAGAAACATGGTGAGAATTTCGCTATCGCCGAGGTTGTATTCAAACAGCCCCCCCACCATGATTGCGAGGATGCAGGCGGCCACACCCAGGTGAAGGGCGCGGGGGAGGCTGTTTCCCCTTGGCGCTGCAGCCAGCGCCTGCCGCTGGCGCCACAACAACACCCCGAAAATCGCCAGCAGAAAGATGAGCGCCGGGATGCCCCGCTCAGCGGCGTAATGGATGTAGATGTTGTGGAGATGGCCATAGTAGCCCTCTGGAAACGGCCTGCGAATCCACGCTGGAGCATATTGCTCCATATGCGAGCCGACACGCTCCGGCCCAATGCCGAACAGCGGGTGTGCCTGCATCATGGCAACACCGGTGGCGAAGGTCACCACGCGGTGCTGGTTGGAATCCATCTCGCCATGGGGGCGAAAGATGGACAAGAAACGATCCTGGACGGAGGCTGGGCCAAAAGCCAGCAGCAGCACAAAGGCGGCCGGGGCCACAAACGCCATCCATCTTCGCCAGTTCCAGAGCAGGGGGAGGGCTGCCACGGCAGTGGCGATCCAGATACCGCGGGTGTATCCCAGCACGATGCCGGCCATTAAAAGCCCCAGAAGGCCCCAGGCGGCGGCCCGCCATCGCAGCGTGAGCGGAGGCCCGAACAGAAGATAGCTCAGCACCAGGAGCGCCACCAGCATGGCCTGACCGCTGAAAGTCATCCAGTGGCTCATGAAGCCGGTAATGCGCTGCGCCACATAAGCCTGATAGAAGGCTTCGCCGCTCTCTCGAGCAAGTAGATACTTCCAACCAAACTGCCCCAGGGCCAGGACCGCGCTGGCAGCAGCCACCAGAGCCCAACCACCGAATACGCAGAGGTAGTCCCGCACCTGCGGCAGAGCCGCCAGCGCCACCGGCAGCATACAGAACACGTAGATCTTCTTAACCTGGGGCAAGCCAGCCAAGGGCTCGGGCGATACCGCCAGCGACACAATCAGCCAACCGAGAAATAGCCCCAGCGGTATAAACACCGGAGGCCAACGGAAACTTGCGCGCCCCGCCAGCAGGCAGACAAGCGCCAGGCCAAGGAAGATCTGGCTCACCGGAATCGAAACCAAAATACTGATGGCAGAGGCCATGGCGGCATAGCGCGCACCTCGCAGCCAAGGTCCAAGGGCCAGCATTTCAGATGAATGTGTGGGAGACAATCCGGTATCAGTATGTCAGTCACAATCTGTCTGCCACAAGCGGCATTCATGACAGAATAGCGGCGAGAGGAAGGAAACCTATCCATGACGCTTTACCTGCTTCGCCATGCAATTGCAGAAGACCGTTCCTCCACGGGAATGGATCGAGACCGTGCGCTTACACCGGAAGGCGTGGAGCGCCTGGGCCACGTGCTGCGGGTAGCGTCCAAGGCAGGCGTGAAACCCGGAGTGGTGCTTTCCAGCCCTTACGTGCGGGCCTGCCAGACAGCTGAGCAGGCGCATAAGGCGCTGCGATGCAAACAGCCCATCATCTACAGCGAGGCGCTTACGCCAAATACCTCGCCGGTGAGAGCGTGGGATGAGATCCGGGCACTGGAAGCAGAAGAACCGTTGCTTGCGGTAAGCCATGACCCTCTGATCAGCAGCTTGCTGAGCTACCTGCTGGGCGTATCGGAATTCGTACACTCCTTCCGGAAATCAGGACTCGCCAAGTTGGAACTCACCCGCACGGGGCCTCGCCCGGCCTGCGAAATCCAATGGGTTCTGACGCCTGGGCTGGCGGGAGCGATAGCCAGCCAGAAAGACGGATGAGAACAACGCTGCCCCTGAACTGGCGCGCTCTGGTTTACAATCATCGAATTGCATCCTCACGCATGAAGAATGTGCGTTCCCGTGGGTATTTCGTTCCGTTATGCAGCCTTCCGATCGTCTGGTTTCGCTCGACGCGTTCCGCGGCGCCACCATCGCCGCGATGATCCTCGTCAATAATGCCGGCAGCTTCAAGAGCGCCTATCAGCCCTTGTTGCACGTGCCATGGCATGGCTGGACCTTCACAGACTGCATCATGCCTTCGTTTCTGTGGATCGTGGGCGTTGCCATGACATTTTCCTTCGCCAAGCGAATGGAACGTGGCGATTCCAAAAGCAAGCTGATGCTGCACTCGCTTAGGCGTGGCGCCATCATCATCGCGTTGGGCCTTTTTCTGTACCTTTACCCGGAATTCGACTTCCCCAATATGCGGATCCCTGGTGTGCTGCAGCGAATTGGCGTCTGCTACATCCTTTGCTCCGCCATTTTCCTGTGGAGTTCCTGGCGTGGCGTGCTGGGATGGGCCGTGGGATGCCTGGTGGCGTATTGGATGATGATCACGCTTATCCCAGTGCCCGGATACGGGCCGGGCGTGCTCACTCCAATGGGCAATTTCGCAGGCTACGTCGACCGACTGTTGATCACCGGCCATATGTGGACCCCGGCCAACGATTGGGACCCCGAGGGCGTGCTGTCCACCATTCCTAGTGTTTCCACCATGCTCTTTGGTGTACTGGCCGGATACCTGCTGCGCCGTGATTTTCCTCGCGAAAGAGCAATCGGCTGGATTTTTTTTGCTGGAGCGGGCCTGGTGTTTCTGGGAAGCTGGCTGGACCATTTCATGCCCATCAACAAGATGATCTGGACGCCCAGCTTCACGGTGTTGATGGCGGGAATCTCCGCCACCACATTTGCCTGCTTCTACTGGCTGATTGACGTGCAGGGTTACCGGAGCTGGGCCCAGCCCGCCGTGGTGTTTGGCATGAATGCCATCACCATCTACATGTTCGCCAGCCTCATGGAAGGCTCGTTCATCGCATTCAAGCTCATACCTGTGGCAGGCGAATGGGTTTCCCCCCACAGCTTCCTGGAACGCTATGTGCTAGGCCAGTTTCTGAGCCCAGAGAACGTCTCGCTGGTCTACGCGATTGGTATGGTTTTTGTGGCCTATATTGTGGCGTTTGCAATGCATCGCAAGCAGTGGTTTGTGCGCGTGTAGGCAGCGGGCAGAGAAGGGCACAGCAGAGGTTGACGATATTATGGAAGGCGTCACCCTGGCGTGCCTGGCGTTCAGACTGGGAAATGAACGTCAGCGGTAAGTGGCGCCTGTGCGAATGAGCGGGATTTTGGTCGCCCCGTTCCACGGCGCTGAAATCCTCATGAAAGTCCTCATGCATCTACACGGCTCCAGTTCCTCGTCGCAAGTGAGCAGTCGAACGGCGCGCATCTTGGCGTTTATCGTAAGCTCACTGCTGTCCTGCTGCCTGTTTGGCCAGTCTGCAGCACCCAGCGGGGAGCCGGAGCAGGCAAGTGAAGCGGAAACGGTATTTTCCGGTGGTGCTGTGTTTGCTCTTGAACCGGGCGAATTGAGGATGAACCCGCAGGACGGGCAGCGCTATGTCTGGATCCCTCCTGGCTACTTCCGGCAGGGATGCGTCCCTGACGATATTAAATGCAAAGGACACGAACGGCCCCGGCGGACGGTGCGGATCTCGCGTGGTTTCTGGCTGCGTGAAAGCGAGGTGACGGTGGGCGAATATGAGGCGTACTCCAAACGGAAGCGCATCGCGATGCCCTGGTCGCCAGGCTTCATCCCCACGGTGATCCCATTGATGCCACCCATTTCCAAGGGCTTCAACTACAAGTGGGAAGACAAGGAGCAGCCCATGCTGATGCTGGCATGGAAGGCTGCGGCGGACTACTGCAGTGAGCAGGCAGGAGGACGCCTGCCGACCGAAGCCGAGTGGGAGTATGCATCGCGAGGGGGCGTAGACGGGCAGCGCTATGGCCACCGCGAGGAGATCAGCCACAACCTTGCCAACTACGGAGCCGAAACCTGCTGCAAGCCACTGGCTGAGGGAGAAGACGAATACCTGTTTGCCGCACCGGTGAAGCAGTTTCCACCAAATCCGTTTGGCCTCTACGACATGCAGGGCAATGTTTGGGAATGGACGCAGGACTGGTACGATAGCGCCGCGTATGAGGCCGCCGAGGAAGAGAAAGACCCCAAAGGGCCAGCTAGTGGAACACTGCGGGTAATTCGCGGCGGGGGCTACGACAACGCGCCCGCGCAACTCCGCCCGAGTGAGCGCCATTCCGCGAATCCTGCTCTTGGATCGCCGCACATCGGCTTTCGCTGTGTGGCTTTCGATCTACCGGCCGGGCCTCCCGTGCAGTAGCCCGCAGCGGCCCACTAAACGGTGGATGCGAGCCGACTCCGCCGGAATTCCCGGGAGTAGATTGAGAACAATGGCGGTTGCCTCTGCGCCGGGCCCCGTGCGCTTCAGCACTCCTCTTGGGAGCCAGTGGGAATAAGCAAAAGTCCGCTTACGCTTGCAGCGACGGAAGGGCCATGAGCATCCGCACCCATCGGCAGATCTCTCTCCCCTCGCAGCCCAGCCTTTGCTGCGCTTCCACAAATTTGGGCTGGCCCAAGCCCCACCCAGCAAGTGCGGGAAAAAGATAACGATTCCGCGCAACGGGCGAAACCTGCGGCTTTGTCCATTTACTGGGGTCTTCCAAAAAGGGCAAAATATAGGCCACTGATTTCGCGGGACTCGCCCCATTCTCTGCTTCAAACTCCCACAATTCCAGCCCCCAGACGTGGCCAATCCGGCACAACACCGCCACGCCATCCAGGTTCATTGCCGAATAACTGAGACTGCGCGTCCGCGCCTCCTCCTTAGGAGCGCTTCCATTGGCGAGAAACTGCTTTGGCACAATGGCTTCGTAGAACAAGCTCCAGGCGCGGACCAGGGTTTCCTCATCGTCCACCAGAGTGGCGTAGGCAGCCACTTGAGCCGCCCACCACGTGGAGTGGTTATTGCCATTGTCCCGCTCCTCCACACCCTTCTCGCTGGTGGTCATCCACCGCAGAAAGTCACGGAACCACCCGCGCAACCCTGTGCCCGCGGCGTCAGGAAAACCCCCTGCCTCCAGCAACATCACGCCCTGCACGAGCCAGATCATGGGTACAGTGTCAATAAGTCCAATCCCGCGACCCCATACGCGACCGCGAATGGCCTGCCCAAACTCAAGGTTTGGGTTCATGCGCGTGTCCTCCTCCAAAAACCACACGCGCAGCAGGTTCCAGGCATGGCTGGCAAAACTCGAGTCTTCCAGCAGCACAGCCGCCGTAGCCAAGCACAGCACTGTTTCGCACAGGGCCCGCAGGTCATCATGGTTGCGAGTGAATCGCTCCGGGTTCACCTCCCCGTCGCGGCGGATGTAGGATGCCTCGGGCTTCTCAGGGTCGGGCCACCAGTAAGGACCCTCGCTGAAGTAGTCATTCGGCTCGGC
>CAZUAX010000107.1:5907-9375 GCA_964618435.1 uncultured Solibacteraceae bacterium | reverse complement strand
GCTGCATCCTCTTCAGGGGGCTGCGGTGGCCGGCCGGTCTTGGTGCGCATCTCCGGCGGGAAATAGCGGCACATGTGGACCACCATGGCATCGCGGTAGATGGTGGCCGTAAGGTAGCTGGGGCGCTCACCCATCTCCTCAGCCTGAACGGTGCCGCCAGCCAAGGCCAGGGCTTCACTCAAGCTCAATCCCGTCCGCCACTGGGGACGGCCCCCGGCGCGGTGCAACTTCAACGCGTACTGCATGCGTTCTCCCGAAAAATCTGGTCAGGATTTTGATTGTAGTCCATCCGATTCCCCGCCAGCGCGAGGCGTCGCAGGAATGATACAGACAGCTAGCGGAGTGCCCCATGCTCGCGGAGGATGGCCAGCACTCTGGCAATGGGTAGCGCTTCCACCGTCGCGCCGTTGGAAGTTACCGTTTCCGCCGCGAACAGCGAATTGAGGATGGCTTCCTCAGTGGCTTCCGCCGCGGCATCAAACAGCGAGGTCATCCGGTTGTTCGTCACCAGCGACGCATTCTGGGTGGTAGTGAAGGCAATCGCGTAGTCGCCGCTGCCGTTCGATCCGTTCCCGCCGCTGCGCGCCATCCCCAGGAACGCGCGGCGCGCCAGCCGCGACAGGTTACGGGCGTCCAGAGGCGCATCGGTAGCCAGCACTATCATCAGCGAACCGTCGCCATTGCCCGCCTGCTGCGCCTTCAGCATGTCGCCCACTGGCAGGCCTGCAATCTGCAGCCTTCCACCAAAGTTTGTCTGCACCAGCACGCCCACCGTATGACCGTCCGGAGTGATGCGCGAGGAAGTGCCGATGCCGCCCTTGAAGCCGAAACAGACCGTGCCCGTGCCGGCACCCACCGCACCCTCCGCCACGGGTCCGCCGGAAGCATTCTCCAGGGCCTGCCGCACATGAACGCTGGTGAGCGACCGATCGCGGATAGCGTTCAGAAGGCCGTCGTTCGTTTCGCCCACAACAACGTTCAGCGATCGTACGCCTTCATTACCCGGGAGTGCGAGCATGTGGTCAAGCAAGCCATCGGCCACACGGTGGATGTTGAGGGTGGAGGTGAGCGCAATAGGCGATTCCAACTCACCCAGTTCCCGCACCTGCGTGTAGCCCACCAGCTTGCCGAAGCCATTGAAGACCTCGATGGCCGCGGGCACTTTCCGCTGAAAGAGATTGCCTGAATGGGGCAGCACCACGGTGACGCCAGTGGCGAACCTGGCCTCTGCCCGCAGCGTAGCGTGGCCCACACGCACACCCGCCACATCGGTGATGGCATTATGCGGCCCAGGTTGCAGTATCCCCACACGGATACCCAGGTCCCGCGCGCGCGGCTTGGACTGGGCCTTGGATGCCCCAGGAAGCAAGAACAATGCAATCGCTGTCACCAAAAGGCAAGAGAAAAATTGGGTGCGGATTGTAGGATGAGAAACCATTCTGCCAGCATGACACCAAACATCCGACGATCCGCTATAGCCGCAAGTGGCAACCTGCGATGACGATCTGCGCAAGCATCAGAAGAAGATGAACGGCGTTCCTCTCGCGAACGTACGTGCCCGCCCCCGCAACGGTAGTGGCCCGTTTGAAGGTGTGCGCAAGGAAAAACGGCTGCTAAGGCTCCAGAGCCTGATTGTAAGTGCCGCTGCGCCCTGGGATGGCCTCAAGCAACGGGAGTGCCCCATTACGGGAAGCCTCCGCCCACCACAGTTTCTTCAGTTCCTCCAATCGTTCGGGGTACTGTGCCGCCAGATTGGTGGACTCAGAAAAATCTTCAGCCACGTGGTACAACTCCCAGCGGTCGTCGTCGAAGCTGGTGTCCGGACGGTGGATACCAATCGCTTTCCATCCTTTGTGGTAGATGGAGCGGCTACCCCAAAGCTCGAAATACTGAGTGTCGCGCGGGGCCGGGCTGTCGGGATTGTCAAAGGTAGGACGGATGCTGCTGCCGTGCATGGGCAACTGGCAAACGCCATGAAAGCTGGCGGGCGCCTGGACCCCCGCCAAGTCCAGCGCAGTGGGCGTAATGTCGATGACGTCCACGAATTGCTGGCGCAGTCCTGGCCGCCGGATTCCCTTGGGCCACGACACAATGCAAGGCGTCTGCACCCCACCGCGATAGGGCCACAGCTTATAGAACTGGAAGGGCGCCACCGAAGCCGCTGCCCACGCGCGCTGGTACATGGGCTGGGTGCCCGGCTGGCCCAACTCATCAAGACGGGCATGCATTTGCTTCACCGTAGTGGGGTCGCCGTAGGGCCGCAGGAATCCGCCCTTGTTGCCTGCTTCCGGAGCGCCGCCGTTGTCTGACATCAGGAAGATCACAGTATTTTCAAACAGATTTCGCTGTTTCAATAAGTCCACCAGGCGGCCAATTTGCTCATCGGTATGATCCATGAAGCCGGCGTACGCGGCCATGAAGCGAGTGAACACCTCCTGATCCTCGGCGCTAAGCGCATCCCACGCAGGGTCTCCAGGATTGCGCGGCGGCAGTTTGGTATCAGCAGGAATCACACCGATGGCACGCTGGCGCTGATAGCGCTGCTCGCGAATGGCGTCCCAACCTTTCTGGTAGGTGGCTACGTACTTGTCGATGTAACGCTTCGGAACCTGCACGGGCGAGTGCGTTGCTCCAAAGGCCAAGTATTGAAAGAACGGCCTTCGCGGTGCGGCCTGCACGTGAGCATCGATCCACTGGATGGCGTGATCGACGATATCCTCTGAGAAGTGATAGCCCTCGCGGTTCGGTTTGGGAAGCGTGCGGTTGTCCTCGAAGAGATCCGGTTGGTATTGGTCCGTCCAGCCGGAAAGGAACCCATAGTAGCGATCGAAGCCCTTCTGCAAGGGCCAGTGTTCCCTGGATGCACCGGGAGCCATATCCGCCCGCGGCACCAGGTGCCACTTCCCTGCCCCATAGGTGCTGTAGCCACTTGCCTGCAGGATTTGCGCCACTGTTGCGGCGGATGCGGGGATGCGCCCACGCGAGTGCGGGTAACCACGATCCTCATCGGCGAGTTGGCGCATGCCCACCGCATGGGAGTTGCGCCCCGTAAGCAGTGATGCGCGTGTGGGCGAACAAATCGCCTTTGAATGAAAATTGTTGTAGAGCAGGCCCTGGGCAGCAAGAGCGTCGATGTGCGGCGTCGCCACTTCAGAACCATAGCAATGCAGATCTGCAAACCCTGTATCGTCCAGCAGAATGTACACGATATTGGGACTGCCTGGCTTTGCCTCTGCCAACGGCAAGGGAGCAGGCCGGGAATCCGCGGCAGTGCGGCCAATCGTACCGCTGAACGAATCTGAAGGGCTAGCTGCCGGGCAGCCTTCCTGCGCGCTTGCCGGAAGGGAACAAGTGGCACAAGCCAGCGCGCTCGCCAGCCAGTGGCGGCGGGTAAGCTGAGGGTTGGATCGCGGTTGCATGAAGGCTCCTCCGGACTCGAGAACGTCCCAGCCATCTTATCGTTTGGCT
>CAZUAX010000107.1:0-5807 GCA_964618435.1 uncultured Solibacteraceae bacterium | reverse complement strand
AGGCCCTGCCAAACTCTGCGTGAATCGGAACAGAAGAAATGAAGAAATTGGATGAGGAAAGGCTAGCGCGCATTTGCCAGAGAAACGGGGATGGCTGGATCGCGAAACGTCGGCGTGGGCAAACGCAGCCCAAAAGTGAGAACGGGTAGCCGGCAGGGAAGATCCCAGCGCGGCTACCCGTAAGGAGATTGGTTAGCGAGCCGTGGGTACAGTCTTCACGATATAGGTGAAGCTGTCGGGGAACACGCCTACAGCAAAAATGAGTTGGGCAGTGTTCGGCTGCAGGTTGAGTTGGGTGGGGCCGAAAACCGAGTTACCATCCACGGACAGCGTGGCCTGCCAGTTACCAGGACGGAACTCAGCGGGTACCTGGGTTCCGTTGCAAAATCCAGGAACGCTAACGCTCGGAACCCGTCCACGGCCCTGGTTCCGCGCAACGTCGACATCCACGCAAGGCGCCGCCGCCGTGTGATGCAGAATGAAACGTCCTGTCCCGGAGGTTGTCTTGGAAAGATCAAGTTCAAAACCAGTAACCGTGGGCACACCGGCCTCGGTCAAATGGGCAACTAACGCATAGGTGTTGCCAGCAGCCAAAAAGGGGCTAGCCTCCAGCGCAGGAGCACCGGAGCAGGGCATCATCGTGTTTGAGGCGTAAATACGCACATTGCGGGCGCCAGCTTCCAGGGACAAGGGGCCCCCCACATTGCCAAACGTAAAGCCCTGCACCGCACATACGCCATCCACAGCGATGTCGACAGGGAAGCCATTGGCTCCAGGAATGCCGTGTACCGCGTAAACATAGGCCATGTTTTGCGCAGCAGGCAGGGGTGTAGCAACAAGAGCAAGTGCCACGAGGCACGCGAGCAGAACAGTTCGCATTCCAGATTTCTCCTGACTTGGGATTGAAAGCAGCCGACAGCGAGGTGATTCGCCGGCCTTAAACATGGAATGCACGCGATTGCTGCTTTGGTGTAAAAGATTTGAGATAGCTTGTTAGAAATGGCTACATCGTCCGGACCGGACGTGGGCTTAAGCCCAATTCCCGCAGCCTTTCCACACCATCGGGCCGGTTTAATTCCCAGTACTTTAGCCGGGTGGATTTCAAAAGCTCCGCGCTTTCCCCGTCCGATGAAGTCCACTTCACTACTCGATGCGGAGACTCGGTTTCCACATAGAATGTGCGGGTAAATCCACCAGGCATTTCCGCGGAATAGACATTCACTTGAAACAGCCCGGCGGGTACCTCAACGGGCTCGGGAGCATCCGCTCGGTTCAACCGTACTTCTTTCCAGCCCAAAGGCTCGTGAGCGAAACGGGTTCGCTTCAGGGAAGGCAGCAGCGGAAGGCTACGGGATTGCCCCGGCTCCAGCCTTGGCTCTGCCATTCCACGCGCCCAGAACAAGAGTTCGTCCTCGCTAAGACCTTCCCGCGGCGCAGGCAGGTCCCGCTGCTCATCCCCTTCGCCGTCAAAGTAGCTGTGCAAGGTGGACCGGATACCCTGTTGGTCAAAAAGTAACTGCTGATAGACATGGCCACACCACTCCTGGGCGCTGAACGATATCTTGCTGCTCCTTCCAGCGGGACGGCCATTCACCGCTTGGAGGGCCAGGAAGACACTGGTCATCACGTTGTAATCGTAGACACCAGTAGGAAAGTCCTCCATCCAGTTGAGCTTCATTACGGGAAACTCGTCCGACTTAGCGTGCTTGCCGGGGTCTGCCTTTACGCGCGCTTCGTTCGAAAAGGTCTCGGTAACAAAGATGGTGACTGCGGTACCCTCGCGCAGACTTCCGTAACGAGGCGTGCGGAGGGTATAGCCCGTGAGTTCCGCCTGGCCATCCCCCCAAACTTTCCAGAACTCCTGGCCATACGCGGAAGTCTCCGGTTCGGGCGCTGGCATGCCCGCCTCACTCGCAGTATTCATGTTGGTAGAGCCAACCTCCCCTGCAGGTTCTGCCGGGGGTGTTGTTGCGCAACTAATGCCAATCAACATCAGGGAAACCAAGAGCAAACTCGCTCTCCACTGAGCTCCGCTGATCCACTGCCTCATTCGCACCATTTTCATCCCTTCCTCAGCTCAGGCGACATGTATCGCCACCACTGGCCTGATTGTAGTGTTGCGCACTGGGCACATCGCATCACAGCTATATCGCTGCCAGTGGATTTGGCCGTCTTGCAACCGAGCCTCCAGATGGCTATCCTGAACGCACAGCAACCGTGCGCTGCCCAGCCTCAGCGAAACGGCATTCGCCCGACAACCATCTTGTTGGTGGAGGGCTTGTTGGTGAAGGGCCTTATCGCTAACGTTTGGCCGAGTGGCCAGATGCGAAACCGGCAAACGCTAGACCACACTGAGGATTCCAACATGATTCAACGAATTGTACTAGCAGGGATGCTTGCGGCGGCGCTTTTGTTGCAGCCGATGCCCGCATTGGCCCAGACAAAGACGCTGAAGCCAGGCTTTAATTTCTTCAGCAAAGACCAGGATATTCAGTTGGGCAGAGAGGCTGCCGCGCAGATTGAACGCGAGGTCCCAGTCCTCAACAACCCGGAAATGGAGCGATGGCTAACAGAACTGGCCCAACCGTTGATCAGCCAACCGGAAGCGGGCGACTACCCCTATACGTTTAAGTGGGTAAACGATCCCAACATCAACGCCTTCGCCCTTCCCGGTGGTCCGGTTTATATGAACACAGGTCTGCTGACACACGCCGACAACGAAGCGCAGGTTGTGGGTGTACTGGCACATGAAATCGGCCACGTTGCGCTGCGCCATGGCACCAATCAGGTGTCCCGTGCCAATTTGTTCACCATCCCTGCGATGATTGGTGCGGCTGCCCTTGGTAATCGGGGAATCCTCGGTCAGCTCAGCCAGTTGGGCGTGGGCCTTGGCCTGAACGGCGTTCTCATGAAATACTCCCGCGGAGCAGAGACGCAGAGCGACCAGTTGGGCGCCCTGCTGATGCATCGCGCGGGCTACAACCCCATCGAGATGGCAAACTTCTTTGAAAAGCTCGAGGCCCTCGCCGGAAATCGTAGCGGCATAGCAACTTGGTTTTCCAGCCATCCCAATCCGGGCAATCGCGTCCAGAATATCCAAAAGGAAATTGTTACCTTTGATCGCCGTGATTACACTCGCGACACGAAGAAGTTTGCGCGAATGAAGGCGTTGGCGGCCAAGATGCCTCCGCCACCCGCGGCCGCCAAACCTGGCCAGGGCGGGCAGTCCGGCGGCGCAGCTCAGGTGCCCTTGCCCGCCTCATCCAGTATCGAAGCGCCCGCCAGCCGAGGCCGTACGCACTCATCCACCAGCTTCGAAGTAACCCATCCGGAGAACTGGCAGATTTCCCGCGCCCAGCAGGGAGAGGCCGTTACGATTGCGCCTTCCTACGGACAGGTGCAACTGCCCAACGGGCAAGGCGCCCTGGGATATGGCTCTATGTTTGATGTTCGCAATGGTAGCGGATCGCAACGTCTTGAGGAAATGGCGGCGGCCATCGAACAGGACGTGGTTCGCAATAACCCGGGGCTGCAGATGACCGAGGAGCCGATGCGCATCATGGTGGATGGCCGCCGCGCCATGCTCTACATGCTGGCCGGACCTGGACCTTATCAGAACGTGAGCGAAATTGTGGTGCTGGCAGTCATCGAACGCACCACAAATCAGGTGGTCACGGCTATCTTCGTGGCGCCCGAGCGCGACTATAATCGCTTCGAGCCAACGTTTAAGAACATGTTGCGCAGCGTCAGGATGCGATAGTGCGAGCGACTTAGTCCTGAAGGAAGCCCTCATAGATTCCCATGTAATAGGGCAGCAGGAATGAGGTGCCATCGGCGAGACGCATGCCCTGCCCCGGGCAGTCCACGCGGTAGGGATCAAGGTTCCAGTGGAATACCGTGCGTTCATCCACGGGAATCACCTTGCCATCGTGTCGCAGAAACAACGTGTGCGGATCCCGGTCAGGACGGATATGGGCCGGCAGCGGCTTCAGGTCGCGCCGGTGGCTGTTCCGCATGGGCCACTCAATGAGGTTCAGCGGAAACCGCCGCAGCGTCTCAATCGCTTCCCCGGCCCAACCGGGCGCCGGGGTCAATTCAAAAGTGTCGTGCGAATCCTGGTAGCGCATGCCTTTTAGCTGGCTTGCTGCGACAAAGTCAAAAAATGGGTTCCGCTCCGGCTTTTCCAGTTCCCAGTAACTGGCCAGAGAGAGCGCGTACATGGCCTTATATGAGGGTTTCTGCTCGTACTTCAGCAGGTGATAGTAATTCATGAAGGCCATTTCGTCGTCGCTCTGGTTGCCTCCCCCCACTCCTGGAGTGTTCTTGGGAAACATCAGGTTGTTGTTGTAGCCGTGCTTCTCGATCAGGGTATCTGCAACTGCGCCGTAGCGTGCATCACCGGTGATGTGCTGGGCCACCCGCAGGTAGGTAAGCATGGAGAGCGAGTTCAGTCCGCGCTCTACCCACCATGAAGGATCGAGGTTGATGTCGCTGGGCCCGAACACACCCCAGCGGGTCTTTGTGCCGTCGTGGTCTACCAGCGCGTAATCGTTGGCAAGCAGATGGTCAGTGACGCGGCGTACGATGCGGCGCACATCCTCTCGTTCGGTATCGGTTTCCGCCACCAAATCGTAGTACAGGCCATATAGAAAATAGTGGCCGTCCAACTCGTCGCTACTTGTATCCGTCTTCCAATACCACTTCTTGTCAGCGCTGATGGGCCAGCGAGGGGTAAGCACTTTCCACTTGCGGTCGTTTTCCGCGCGGCGGAGCCGGTCACGCTCCAGTGAGTCATTCACGTTAGGGTCCCGGCCAGTGGTGGGCAGAATGCTCCGCGCCGGAAAGCCGGGAGGCGCAGGATGGCTCCCGCCCTGGGTGACCTCGCTCAGAAAACCCAACGCCCGCAGCGCCTTGGTAGCACGCTCCTTCGATTTCGGGTTCTTCGTTGCACCATAAGCAAAACACTGCGCGGCCCCATACATCCCGGTCCAGAGCCCATCGTTGTCACTGTCGTGCTGCTCCCAGGCAGAGAGGTCGCCAGGACTCTTCAGGTTCACCTCCAGCACATACTCATACTCCGTGCGGCGATGGCGCTTGTCGATCTCTTCCTCGAAGAAGGAGGCCTTTTCGGCCAGGCTCACAAGCCTGCGTTCAATCAAGCCCAGCCCGTCAGCCGTTAGAAACAGGGCGTGGCCATCCTTGTCTACCCTCAGGTCAAGCACCTGGTCGTTGGGCAGCCAACGCCTCCCTTGCCGGTAGCGCCACTCACGGCCTGTATAGTAGGCCGCACCTTGCGGTGTACCCACCCAAATACCGCCCAGCGCATCATGAGCATGCACCGTCACGGGTTCTACCGGAATGATTTCCAGGGCATGCGCGGGAATGGGACGCGTGTCCCGGGCATGGCGGGCTTCCACCGGAGGTATAGTTACCAGTTGCTTCCATCGCCCATCTTCGAACGCGTAGGTTCCATTCGCGAAGTGCGCCAGCAGCACCCCATCGGGGCGCAGACCGATGGCCTTCGCAGCGCCACTGGGAAGCCCGTCAGCGGCTGTGAAGCTGCGCCCCACGTGCATGGGGAATCGGCCCACTTGAAATGGCTCGGCAAACGAAGAAACACTGGCCAGCAGGCACAGCAAGAGCGGGAATAGAGCGTTCGTGGGAGTCATAGAAGCGTAAGGCTTCATGATACGCGAGGCCGTGTATTCCAGCCAAAATGGCGCGACAGCGCTTACAAGCAGTGGTCCACCAGTCTACTCCTCCAACCGATGCTGCTCCACCTGAAAGCGAGGTGCGCGGTAGCTCTC
>CAZUAX010000106.1:0-15661 GCA_964618435.1 uncultured Solibacteraceae bacterium | reverse complement strand
TCTGGCCCGTTTCGAGAGAGTAGACACACAATCGCTGGTCGTCACCGCCATGAGGGTTGCGGTATACGTAGGCGAGGTGCTTCCCGTCCGGAGACCACGCCGGATAGTGGTTAGAGAACACATTTGTCGGAAGGATACTTACCGGCTCAGAGATCCGTTTCCCGGTAGCGAGGTCCACTTCCGACACGAACACTTGAGGCCCGGATACGCGGATTCCCAAAAGCAGCGATCCCATTGCAGTAACGCCCAGTGAAGTCACATCACCGATGTTCGGTTTAAGGATCATTGGGGCGCCCTGCGGCCTTCCGCTTGCCATTCGAATTCCCCAAAGGTCCTCCGAACCTGACCGATCGCTCGAAAAAAGCAGCATGCCTCCGTCCGGTGACCAGCCCAAAAGCCGGTCATCCGCCGGATGGCTCACAGCGACCGTCTCCATCCCACCGCCCACCGTTGCGACCAGAATGTCCCGTTGCGGCTCTTTAGCTGCCTTGCGCCGCGAGAACGCCACATACCGGCTATCCGGAGAGAACGCGATCTTCTCAGACACCGCCCAACTGGATACATTGATCGTTCGATAGGCTCCATCGGCCGCGGAAACCAACCCGACATGCGACGATCGAAGCTTTTCACCTCCTTGCCCGGCCCTCTTCTCCACCTGCACGGCGATCCACTTGCCATCACGGGACCAATCCAGCGGGGCCAGCCAGATATCCGCCGCGTTCGAATAGAGAGCCTGCGATGGCGCAGGGGCTTCCACCATGGCGTCTGCCACCCGAAGTTCGTAGTGGTCGGCGTCGGGATTGTACCGTGCGTATGCCACCTTCTTGCCGTCGGGAGAGATCACGGAGTGTTCTGCATAGCGCTGCCGGGACCCGTCGTTCGTGAGGATCCGGTCCTCCCCTGTCACAAGGTCGTGCAACGCCTGGTTCCCCGTGCTCCAGTCGGGAAACGAGATGTACCGCCCATCCGCGGAGACGGCACCTTCCGGGTCCACCTTCGGTCCGCTCCAGACGCGGCGGTAGGAGAGCGCACTGCCCGACTCGGCCGGTTGCATGGCAGCCAGGCGGGTTCGCGCCTGGGCGGCTGCGTCGCGCTGGTCCCAGAACTCTCGCACCACACGCTCATAGATCTTCTTCGCTTCGGCGTCGCCCTGCTTCTGGTAGCACTCGGCCATGTGGACAAGGGCCTGCGCGGCAACGGAGCGGTTGGCGGCGTGCTTGCGCAGGATCTCCTGGTAGGCCGCGATCGCCCCCTTCAGATCGCCCTGCACCTGTTCTTTGTGCATGGCAGCCTTCAACTCCACGTCCGCCGAGCCCTGGCCCATCAGCAGAGCGGCGGTAAGTAACAACAATCCCAGCAGTTTCATTTCTGCCTCCCTGAGTTCGAGGCTATCGGCCGAAGGTCATCCTGGTATCTCTGGAAGGTCATCATTCGGTCACCGGTGTGGCATCAAAACGGTAGCCCGTGCCACGCAGGCTGATCAGGTGGCGTGGCCGATCCGGTTCGGGTTCGATCTTCTTGCGCAGATTTGTGACCTGGTTGTCTACCACGCGGTCCGTGATATGGGTCTCCTGGCCCCAGACTTCGTCCAGGATCTGCTGTCGCGAAAGTACGTGCCCTTCGCGGCGAAGAAAGAGTGTCAGCAGCCGGAGTTCGAGCGCTTTCAATTCCACGCGGACGCCGCTCCTGCGCAGTTCGCCCCGGGCAGTATCGAGTTCGAAATCGGCGAAGCGGAAGAGGGTTTGTTGCGTGTCGCCGGTACGGCGAAGCAGGGCCTTCACTCGGGCGCGGAGTTCCCGCGGGCCGTAGGGCTTGGTGACGTAATCGTCCGCGCCCAGTTCAAGGCCGATGACTTTCTCCGATTCCTGTCCGCGGGCGGTGAGCATCAGGATGGGTGTCTTGACACCCTCAGAGCGCAGATAGCGGCAGACCTCGAAGCCGTCGCGCTTCGGGAGCATCACGTCAAGCACAATCAGGCTGTAGTGGCCCGCAGTGCCGCGACGGCAGGCCTCGTCGCCATCCATCACCAGATCGACATCGTAGCCTTCGCGACGGAGATCATCTTCCAGGGCAAGGGCGATGCTGGGCTCGTCTTCCACCAGCAGGATGCGCGCCATCAGCTTCCTCCTTCCGTAGGCAACAGAATTGTGAAGCAACTGCCCGCTCCCGGTTCGCTTTCGAGTTTCACCCGGCCGCCGTGGGCGCGGACGATAGCTTCTACCATCGCCAGTCCGAGGCCGGTTCCCTTCACCGCCTGGCTGCTTGCGGCGCGGCCCCGCACGAACTTCTGGAAGATTCGCTTCTGTTCGTCGTGGGGGATACCGGGACCTTCGTCCCGGACGCTGAGTGCCGCCCAACCATGGTCGTGCGATACCTCCGCGGTGATGCGGGTACCCGCTGGCGAATAGCGCGCGGAGTTATCGAGAAGATTCCAGAACGCGCGGCGCATGGCTTCGCGATCGATCGCCATCCGGATCTCCCTCGCACCAGCTTCAAAGAGGAGCTCATGATTTGCAGCGGCGGGCTGTTCGCGAAAGTCCTCGACCAGGATTTCGACGAACTCGGCAGCATTCACCACTTCGGGCTTGTACTTGTAGCGGCCGGCTTCGACGCGGCCAAAGTCGAGGAGATTCTCCACCATCTCGCGCAGGCGGCGGGTCTCGCGGGAGAGTGCCTTATAGTAGAGCGGTTTGCGGTCTTCCGCCGCGTCACCGGATTCGAGCATATCGGTCAGGTGCGTAAGGGCCGTGATGGGTGTACGGAACTCATGCGAAACGGCGGCCACGAAATCCGACTGCATCGCGGCCACCTGCAGCTCGCGGCGGATGGCGCGGTAGGCCAGATAGAGCGTGCCGAGCATAACCACCCCGAGCAGGATGAGTCCGCTCGCGAGAAGTGAGAAACGCGAAGAGGGACTTTCCGGCAGCAGTGCAACGGTGATACCCCAGGGAAGGCCGGTTTCCTGGGCGCTGCGGGCAAGCATGCCAGCGGAATTGCCCGTTACCGGTGTGGCAGGGTCGCCAGGAAAGACAAGGCTCCAGGAGAGGGACGAGGCTTCCAGCGTGCGCTGCATCCGCACTGCGAGAGCATCGCTATCAATCAGGCGCGCGGTGCCCCCGGAGCCTTGACGGTTCCATTCGGCCACGAAGCGGCGAGCAGCGGTGCCACGAGCCTCTACGGAGAGAATGGCGACGCCCTTGGGGGATTCGGCTGCGCGCTGCCAGAGTTGCTCGACAGCACGAGCCCAGGCGGGGGACTCCGGTTTGATGGAAAGTTGGGATGAGTAGAACTCCCAGGTCGGGCGGTCGATCGCGTACTTCCCCTGCTCCAGAACGGTCTTCAGCGCTTCCCGCTCGCGGGACGTCGCAGCCGTGTTCCCGGCCTCTTCCAACAGCGCCGCACGCTCGTGGAGCGCGATAATCTCGGCGGGCGCCCCGGCGACGGATGCCGCGCCAAGCGCCGCGAGACGTCGGTGGGTCTCGATGGCTTCCGCCGTCTGTTTCAACGCACGCTGGCAGCGGGCGATCCGCAGCAACGCACCAGCACGAACAGCAGGATCAGCGCTTGCAAGGAACGGCTGATAGGCTTCGATGGCCGCCGTTGGTTGTGCCTGGGCGAACTCCAGTTGCTCGCCCGCGGCGAAGGTGCTGGCGGGCGCTGCCTTGTGGGCTGGAACGACGGGCTGCCAAAGCAGCGGCACCCCGGCGGTGCGTGCCATGGCATCGCCATCGAACTGGAGGGTAAGGCTGACTGTTTCGTCCGCTGCGGCTTGGGCGAGGGCGCGTTCGCTCTCGCGCAATACAAGGCTAAGGGCGTTTTCGAGCCGCTCGCGCTGGCGTTCACGATCGAGAGACCGCTCCTGCCGGAACAGAAGCCAGCCCATGGCCGCGAGCAAGGCGACCACCAGGACCGCGGTTGCCACCAGAGCGGCCGGCCAGCGAGCAAGTTTCTGCATCGCCCTATTTTCACTCCGGAACGTCACAGAATGATCAGCGAATTGTCATGGCAGTGTCATCAGACAAATCCTCGAACGGTGCGTCCGCGGCAGAGGCCTCGGCTTCCAATTCCTGGTAATTCCGGGAGATTTCCCAAATTGACGAAGTATCGTATAATCAAGCACCAAGTTACAGGCCGTTGATCATTGCTTGATCCGCAGTGCCCGCTGGGATTTCGGGATATGGCTGCCGACGAACGGACTCTTTCCGATGATGGGGTGCGCGCACCGTATGTCCCTATCCGCGCCGGAAAATACCGGATCACCGGGAAGGTTGGCCAGGGTGGCATGGGGGTTGTCTACCGCGCCATGGACGATGACCTGGGACGCGCGGTTGCTCTGAAGTTCATCCCCTCTCACCTTGCCGATAATCCAACCTCCGAGCAGCGCTTTCTGAGAGAGGCACGCGCCGCTTCCGCCCTGGACCACCCCAACATCGGAACGATCTTCGGAGTGGAAGAAACCGAGGACCATCGCCGGTTTATCGTAATGGCCTACTACGAGGGCCAGAACCTTGGCGAGCGAATGGGGAACCGTTCCAATCCGTTGGGCGCGGAAGATGCCATCCGGATCGGGATTCAGATCGCCAGGGGACTCGATGCGGCGCACGCAAGAGGGGTGATTCACCGGGACATCAAGCCCTCCAACATTCTGCTTGCCGAATCGGGACTCGTGAAGATCGTGGACTTCGGTCTGGCGAGCATGGGCGATTCCGAGCATCTGACGCAAACCGGCGCTCGGCTAGGAACACCGGCATACATGTCTCCTGAGCAGGCACTGGGAAACCCGCTGGATCACCGGAGCGACATCTGGTCGCTCGGTGTCGTTCTGTGCGAGATGGTGACCCGGCAGCGGGCGTTCGAATCGGATTCGGTTCCCGCGATTCTGTTCAAGGTGGTGCATGGAGAATTGCCCAACCTGGGCGCTCTGGACCCGGCATTGCGCTCCATCCTGGAGAAGGCCCTTCAGCGGGAACCATCCGAGAGATTTCAGACGATGGGGGAGCTTTTGGCGGCGCTGGAAATGCTCGACATGAAAGCGGTGAAGGCATCCGCTTCGAAGGCACCATCCGCAGTCGGTGGAATCCGGTCCGCGGTGACGGCCCGAGTCTCAGCTTGGCCGCCGCGAGGGCGAATGCGGGTTGGCCTGGTGGCCGCGGCGATCGCTATCCTATTCGTGCTTACTCTCCTGTTCCGAGACCGTATCTTTTCCGGAGACAGCGCTCCGAAGACGAGCGCGACACTCGCAACGACGCCTTACGACAAGTACCTTCGCGGGATGGAACTCGCAAAGCGCTGGGATAAGGACGGCAACCTCGATCAGGCGGTAGGGCTGTTCACTGAGGTCACGCAGCAGGATCCGGATTTTGCGCTTGCGTGGGCCCGCCTGGCAGATGTACAACGCATTCGCTACGTGCTGACGCGCAACAAGGCGTGGCTGGAAGAGGCAACGAAGAACGCGAACGAGGCGGCCCGTAGAAACGCGGGGTTGTCTCCGGTGCAAGTGGTTCTGGGCAGGCTACAAGCTACCCAAGGGAATATCGATGTCGCCCTGGCATCGTTCGAGCATGCACTCCGGATTGATGCAAATGATGCGGACGCCCATACCGCAATCGCGAGACATTACGAGGAACTTGGCCGCCTGAAAGACGCGGACGCGAGCTACGAACGGGCGATCGCCCTGGATCCTGAGAACGCGGGCAACCGGGATTCGTATGCAAACTACCTCTTCCGGCAGAACCGGTACGACGAGGCGATCCGGCAGTGGCAGGTAGTGGTTCGATCGATGCCGGACAACGCGGTTGCACACATTAACCTCGGGTCTGCGCTGAGCCAGGAGGGAAAGGTCGCGGAGGCGATTGCGATGTTCGAGAAAGCGATTGCGCTGAATCCGAACTACATGGCCTACAGCAACCGGGGAACTGCGTATTTTCGTGCCGGGCGCTATCAGGATGCCGCTTCCTCCTTTGAGCGGGCGCTGAAGCTCGACGACTCAGATTCCATGGTCTGGGGAAACCTTGCCGCCGCCTATTGGTATGTTCCTGGCAGGGAGAATGAGGCGCGGCAGACCTTTCAGCGCGCGGTCGAGATGGCAGAGGCCGCACGGAAGCGCAGCCCGCGGGACGCCTACGTTCACAGCGACCTGGCCACCTATTACGCAAAACTGAAGCAGCCGGACCTTGCGAAGCAACGCCTGCAAACAGCATTGGCCCTGGCGCCAGACTCCCCGGAGATCTGCATTGTGGCGGCAGAGGTGAAAGAAACCCTGGGCGACCGTGCGGGAGCAATCGAAGCTGCCAGAAGAGCAGTGGAATTAGGCTTCCCCCGGCAGCGATTGCAGCGAATCAGAGAGTTGAGCGAATTACTGAAGGACCCAGGAATGAAGTCCGACCAATAGGTATTGGATTCCCGATCTTGGGCAAGTGGGTTCCGTGAGCATGGGCTGGGACACCAAGACAATCCGGCGGACGGGCGCATGGTGCGGTCCGGTCGTTCCATTGTCAAACCTGAGGCTTTGAACCAGCGACACGAGTCGCAGAAGGAGCAAACGATGGCAAACATATCAGTGAGTCTTCCGGCAACGGGTGATCCGGCAAGCGCAAGCGCCGATCCCAGCGACACAATCACATTCACGAACAACACCGGAAAGGACATCACCGGGTTCGCCACCTGGACGGACAACAACCCGGGAAACAACAAAATCTTTTCGCCAATGCCTGCGCTGCAGAGTATTCCGAATGGATCGAGTTGGAAAACTCCCACCATCAACGGTTCGGCGCAGGGAAACTACACCTACCACTGGGATGAAGCAAGCCCGCAGACGACCCCGCGGAGCGGAACGATTGGCGTGAGTTGATCGTGAGGAAGCGGGGTCAATGGATACGGCCGCATTGACAATCGTGGCCCGAAGATCTGATCTGCTCCCGCTTTCCAGCCCGCTAGCGGTAGCTCACGAAGTTGAAGTTTCCATCAAACAAGCCCGCTGAAGATAGCGGCACTCCGCGCCCCGGGGGGAGTGCATTCCCCCGAGTGCCACGCGAGACCGACCGTTGGGCAGCGGAGAAGGCGGCAGGCTGACCGCGCGGACAATCGGATGCAGGTGGCGAGGCGGGCGAATCCAGTTACGAAGAGAAATGCCTGGTCGCGAGATGAGGACCTCTCCAGTGAGGGAATGCCGAGTGAGTCGACAAGGGCGGCGGTGTGTTGGGAACGCGGAAAGTATGGGAGGAAACGGTGAGGCTGGCTCACCGTTTCCGAGGTTTATTGCGGTGCTGCCGGAGGATTACTTTGCGGCGGTTTGGGCGGGGAGGAAGTTTTCGAGAGCCCAGATTTCCCCGGCACCTGATTCCGATGCCGCAAACACAATCTGGCGACCATCGGGATGGAATCCGGGGTTGTTGATGAGGATCGATCCTTCGGCGATCTGTTCTGGAGTTCCGCCGCTCGCAGGAATACGCCAAAGGGCGTGGCCTTGTTGATCTGCGGCTTCCCGGACGAACACGATGTATCGTCCATCCGTACTCCAGGCCATGCCGTTGTACCTGGAACCACCTCCCCATTCCGAGGACCGGAAGATCTCATGTCCTGGGAGTGCGTCAACCGGCGCAACCGAGATCGAACTCGTCGTCTTCTTTACACCTTTTGGGCGCTGGTGCGATTCCAGAAAGGCGATCTGCTTGCCTTCTGGAGATAGTGCGATGGAGATGAACCACCTGTCCTCAGCCAGTACTACCGGCTTTTCGCCTCCTATGTCGAATCGAAGAATCTGCCCTGTAGCAAACTTGTTTGGATCGGCATCCTCAACCCCTTGGAAGCAGTAATAGATTGACTTGCCGTCTGGAGACAGCCGATATGAACTCATCGTCCGATTGTCCACGGAGTGCAGGAGTTCAGATTTGCCGGTCGATGAATCTACACGGTAGAAGCCTCGGCTGCGGTTGCCATTCATTCGCGCGAGCACGAGAAAGGATCTACCGTCGGGAAACCAGATTGGCCCAGCACCGAAGAGGGAGACCAACTCCAGGTTGACCGGCAAGTGGCGGTCTTCACCAGTCTTAAACGACCGAACGCGAAGTACGATTGAGTCCGTCTTGGTGGAGTAGTAGGCGAGGGACTCACCGTCGGGTGACCAAGCTGGCCCACGGTTTGAATTCAAGAAGCTGTCGATTGCAAGATTCGGCTCTTCGAGAGCATTCAACTCCGAGTCGAACTTGAGTGAGTAAATGTTCCTGCGAGTCGAACCTGGGATCCCATAGATGAATGTCCCTTTTTGAGTCATACCGATCGGAACAATCTCGCCTAAGTCCGCCTTTACGAGCTGCGCCTCACCCGCAGGCTTGCCGGAAGTGATCTGAATGCGCCAAAGGGACGGGTTGCCCGTACGAAGACTCATGAACAATAGCTGAGTACCATCTGGAGACCAGATAGGGCTTGTGTCCCGAGCTGGATTTGAAGTGATTGGTGTTTCACCTGTGCCGTCAGCAGTTAATACAAACACGTCATGGGATAACTCGGCATTGTTCGCCGGTCTTTCGTAGGCAATGAACCGTCCGTCAGGGGAAAGCGACGGATTCGGTTGGTCATCCGATCCAAGGGACCTGATCACCCGGACCGAACCATCAGCAATCGAAAGCATTGCGATTTGTCTTGTGCGATCTTCGAGACTGCGGACGATCAGCAGTTCCTTTCCGTCCGGAGTCCAGCCGAAAGGGGAAACGTATTCACCTTTGCCAGCCCGATAGATCGTTTTCGGAGAGGCAATCTCTGTGCTTTCCAGCGGGACCAGGCGAACCTCACTTCGCCAAGGACCGTCGTTGTTTATTTCCCAGGTGTAGGCGATCTGGGTGGAGTCTGGGGAGATCACCGACCGCCCCGCATAGTCGTACCAGTCGCCTGTATTCGTAAGTCGCCGGATCACCCCTGAGATGAGTTCACGAACAGCCACATCGCCAGTTTCGTTATCTACAAACGTCAAATATTTTCCATCGGGTGACGGTCTTCCCCTCCCGTTCACCCCTCGCCCCGCCCAAATCTTTCGGAAGGCCATTTCTGCGACGCCTGGGTTTTGATTTGCACCCATCGCCACCAGGCGCGCCTGCGCCTCGGCTACTTGCTCCTTTTGGTCGGCGAAGTCGCGAACGATGCGCTCGTAGGCTTTGCGGGCTTCGGTGTTGCCCAATGCCCTTTGGCATTCGCCGATGCGGTACAGGGCCTGTGCGGCGAGTTTGCGGTCGTTGCTGCTCTGCCGCACGACGCGTTCGTAGATCTGGACTGCGCCGCGGAGGTCTGACTCCGCGCGCTCCTTGGCAAGACCTTGCTGGAAGAGCTGGTAACCGTTCTGCGCGGCAGCGCTCAGGATAACTGCCAGCAGCAGGGTCAACAGGTTCAGAATTCGAAATTTCATGCGTGCTACTCCTTTCCAAATGCCGTCTGGAATGCCAAAACACCTTCTGGAATGACGGTACCGGAGCAGGCGTTGCGGGTTGTCAGGAAACGGTTGGGCATTTGTCAGGTTATTGCGAAGTTTCCGATTGCTCTTGCGATTCGGGGATCCATCGGTAGCCGACGCCGTGCACGGTCAGCAGGCGGCGCGGGTGGCGAGGGTCGGTTTCGAGTTTGGCGCGCAGGTTCGCGATGTGGGTATCCACGGTGCGAGCCGTCACGAATACCTCCTCGCCCCAAACTTCGTTCAGCAGGTCATCGCGCGTCACCGCTTCCCCGGCGCGGGAGGCCAGCAGCCGCAGCAGATGAAATTCCTTGCGGGTGAGTTCGAGCGGTCGCCCATCTTTGCTGGCCTCGTACTTGCGAAAGTCGATGACGACGTCGCCAAAGCGCAGTTCTTCGATGGGGCCGCGAATCGCGGTCGGTCTCCGCAAGAGGGCACGCACGCGGGCATTGAGTTCGCGGATGGAAAATGGCTTGGTGACGTAATCGTCCGCACCCAGATCGAGGCCCACGATGCGGTCCGATTCTTCGCCCCGCGCCGTGAGCATCAGGATGGGCGTGGCGACGCCATCGGCGCGGAGCTTTCGGCAGACGTCGTAGCCGCTCATGCGGGGAAGCATCAGGTCGAGGATCACCAGGTCCGGCTTCCATTCGCGGGCTAGGCGGCAGCCGGTCTCGCCGTCGGACGCCGCGTTCACCTCATAGGCTTCAAAGGTGAAATTGTCGGTGAGCGCCCGCTGAAGCGGCTGTTCGTCTTCGATGATGAGGATACGGCTCATGCATTCACCGGGATAGGCAACAGGATGGAGAAAGTGCTCCCCTGGCCGGGCTGGCTCTCGACGGCGACACGGCCGCCGTGGGCTTTGACGATGTGATCCACTAGGGCGAGGCCGAGGCCCGTTCCGGGGATATTGCGTGCAGCCGAATCGGGAGCGCGGTGGAAGCGCTCAAAGATGCGGGCTTGCTCTTCGAGCGGAATGCCAATGCCGTGGTCGCGCACGCGGATCACGGCGTTGCCTTGCTCCAGGCCAAGGCTGAGCTGAATGCGGCGGTCGTCGGCGGAATACTTCATCGCGTTGCTGAGCAGGTTGAGCACCGCCTGCTCCAGAGCGTCGCGATCCGCGGTAATCTTCGGAACCGCAGGATCCGTATCGATGCGGAGCGTGAAGCCTCCCTGGCCCAGCGAGTATTCCAAAGCCCGGGCGGCGGACGAGAGCACGTCTTCCAGGGAAACCGGTTGCAGACGGTACACGCGCTTCCCCTGCTCCATGCGCGAGAACTCCAGAACGCCGCTCACCAGTCGGCTCAGGCGTTCGCTCTCTCCCAGGATGGTTCGCACGTACTCACCGCGTTCGTGGTCGTTTCGCGCGCGACCCATCTCCAATAGCTCAGCAAAGGCCCTGATGGAGGCGATGGGGGTCTTCAGTTCATGGGACACGCTGGAAACGAACTGCGAGCGAAGCGCGGCGAGGTTCGATTCGCGCTGCACATCGCGATAGAGCAGCCATGCCGCAACTAGCGTTACCGCGATGACAACCACCAGCCCTGCGGAGTAAAAGAGCCGGCGCGAGTGCGCTTCCCCATTGGGCTGTGGGTCGGGCAAAGTAATTCGCAAGCCGGGAAAGGCATCGCCGAACGCTTGCCCGGCCTGGCTGTCCGTGAGATTCCATGCGGCATTGTCGGGGAGGCGGACGGCGCGAAGGGTTTCCGCGGCACGGAGGGCGACCAGCGTCCGCTCGCGATCGGAATCGCTGCCCGCGACGCCCACCAGCCAGGATGGATTCCCGTATAGCCGCCAAGCCAGTGCGTCCGCTGATTGTTCAGGAATCGGAAAGTCCTGCGCGAGCGCTTCTGCCTGCTCGGCCTCTCGGGCGCGGGAAAGAGCCTCTTCACGCAGGGACGCAGCATCCACGTTGCCCGCAACTTCCGACAGCATATGGGCGGCCGCCGGAGAGAGCCATGCCTTGCTAAGGATCGCCTCAAGCTGAGCCAGGATCTGCCGCCTCAGGAGAGCATCTGCGTTGGCCGCCAGGCGGCGGGCAGCGTAGAGGGCGAGCGGGATGCCGTATTCATCGGCAAGAGCGGGGCTTGTATCGAGCAGCGTGCGCGCACCGACTGGTTCTCGTAATTGCTTGAAGAGGGGTTCCGCTTCGGGAGCACCGCGGCCGTCCCAGGGAAGGGCGATCTTGCCGGATTGCACACGGGCGACGAGCGCTACGATGGGATCACGTGGGTCCACATCACCCGGGGTGGCACGGAGTCTGATGCCTTCCAGGCGGGTTAACAGTTCCAGCCGGGCAAGGCTGAGTGCCTGCTGCTGCTGTTCGCGAACGCGTTGCGCGGCTAGCTCCGCCTCCTGGCTGATCATGCGCACACCGAGAACGACCAGGAGCACGGAGGGCAGAACCACCGCGCTCAGCAAGAGCAGATGCTGGCGGTGCGCAATATCCATGTTGAGGAAGACGCTTCCCGATTCTACCGTTTGGATTGCCGGAGATTGTCAAGGAAATGTGAAGAAAGTCCGTTGAAAGGGAATGGATGGGAGGATTCTAATCGATCCGATTGTATTGGCAGATCGGGCATTCAAGTCTGACGTGGTTCGCAGATCTTGATCTCTGCTTCTCTGCAAGACGAAACACTCAACGCGTCCCCCAAAAGTGACCGATCTGGGCTGGATACCTAATCAGCCACGATTCGCTGCCAACTGCGTACAGTTTCCCGACCGGGCTTCCCAAGACATAACGACGTTTTCGTATGGAGTGCTCGGACCTAACAACCCCAGGACTTCTACCGATCGGTGAACGCAGCGGTTCAAAGTTAGCTTCGATCTCGCTTGCTTGTTCTACCCGCCGAAGATGGTATGAGAAGGCCGATCTATGATCGAAGTTCTATGCGTAGCTTCAACCAATTCAACGCACTAGAAGTGCCAGAAAAGGAGACCGGCCTTGAAGAAGAATACCACCAACTCAGCGCGGCCAAAGCCGCGGCAAACTGTATCCACGAAGCCCACCGGGAAGTTGACAGTGGGTGTCGACCTGGGCGACAAAAACTCTGCTTACTGCGTCCTGGACGCGGAGGGCGAGGTTCTGTCCGAGGGTACGATACGCACTACGGAAGGCGGATTCGCACAGCAGTTTCAGAACATTTCCGCTTGCCGAATTGCGATGGAGACCGGAACGCATTCGCCCTGGGTGAGCCGCCTACTCAAGAAATACGGCCACGATGTGCTCGTCGCGAACGCCCGCCAACTCCGCGTCATATTTGAGAGCGACCGCAAGAGCGACAAGGTTGATGCGAGAACCCTGGCACGGCTGGCCCGCATCGACAAGGAACTGCTTCACCCGATTCGCCACCGCAGAGAAAAGGCGCAAACGGATCTGGCGATGCTGCGGGCCCGAGACGCCCTTGTGCAGGTTCGAACCAAGCTGATCAATTGCGCACGGGGCATGGTGAAATCCGTGGGCGGCCGGCTGCCGAACGCATCCGGCGAGTACTTTGCCAGGAAGGTTCGGGAGCACATCCCGGATGCGATTCGGGATGCCCTGACGCCAGTGCTCGATCAGATCGAACAGATTGGCACGCAACTCCGCGATTACGACAAGCGGATCGAGCAGATGGCAAAGACGGACTACGCGGCAACACAGCTGATGCGCCAGATTCCCGGCGTGGGTGTGCTGACCAGCCTGGCGTTCACGCTGACCATTGACGACCCGCACCGTTTTGACAAAAGCCGCGACGTTGCTGCCTACCTCGGACTCCTGCCCCGCCAGAGCGACTCGGGCGAGAGCAAGCCGCAGCTGTCGATTACCAAGGCTGGTGATCGCATGGTGCGACGCCTGTTGGTTGGTTGCGCCCATTACGTACTCGGCCATTTCGGACCGGATAGCGATCTCCGCCGATGGGGACTTTGCCTGGCGGCCCGCGGCGGGAAGAACGCCAAGAAGCGGGCGGTGGCCGCAGTCGCCAGGAAGTTGGCCGTCGTGATGCACAAGCTGTGGGTCACCGGCGAGGTGTATGAGCCGCTGCGGGAAGCCAACCGGGGCAAGGCCGTAGCGGCGTAGCGTCGAGGAGGGAACCGACATCAGCATCTCGTAGCCGTAGCAGTTTCGTTGACAGCCGCCGCGATCGGGCGACTGCGTATTCATCACGGGTCTACCGGAGCAATCCGGAACCAAAGGCCGGCCCGAAGATGGCAGCGCCCAAACAAACGGATCTCATCATGCACCGGGCAGCTGATAGCTGCTCACCAGAGTGCGAATGGAAGCAGGGCGCGTGGCGGTTGTGGATCGAATCGAACCGGCCGACGGGTTGTTGCAGTAGGACAAGCTGCCTTGGGGGCTCTGCCCCCAAGCCCCCGGGATTTTTCGCAATACCGCCAGGATTCCTGGGGAGCGGGCTCGAGCTGCACTCTCGCCCGCTGAATCCCGGCCGCTGGGTCGGCGCTCGGGGTGCGTCCCCGCAGAGCCCTATCCTCCGCCCAGGTGCGATCAGCATACCAAAACCGTGACGTTGAACCACCGACCGCCTCGCTAAAAACAGCAAAGAACATGTCCAATCCGCCACGGCGTCTTGACTTGACGATGCCTTCTCATGGAAGTGATGAATGGGTTCGCCATGAGGAACACCAAATCGAAGACCAACGAAACTGCCGCCGACTGCTACGCCACGCGGCATGCCGAAGCCGAGGATTTGCTGAAGCGCATCGCGATCGGACTGGCCGAGTACCAGAAGCGGCAAGCCGAGGAACCCAAGAACTGGGGCTACGCGATGTTCATGGGGCACATCACGGAGCAGCTTGCCTACGTGCTTGCCGACCTGGGCGATCGCAGCGTGGTCGAAGCCAAAGGCCTCGATTACTGAGCGTGTCCCTCGCCTCCGGCGCGGAGCCGGAACCGAATCCCAACCACCAAGGAGACCGAAACCCATGACGACCTTTACCATCGACACCGACAACACCATCACCGCCTTCGCGGAACTCGAAGATGCTCTCAACCACCGCGTTGGCGCCATCGAAGGCACCTTCGCGAGTGAGGACGAACTCGCCAGGCTCTCGGCCGAGTGGCCCATCGGGCGATACGTCGAACTCTGGAACAGCTTCGCGGGCGTGGTGCCCTTCACCGACCTGAAGCCGGTGAAGAAGTTCACGGATCGCAAGACCGCCATAGCCCGAGTCTGGCGCGCCGTCCAAGCCCTGACGCCCGCCCCCGCGCGACACGCGGCACCCAAGGCGCCCGCGGCACCGCAGGCGACCACAGAGGCCAAGCCCGACCGCAAAGCGCGCACGCCGCGAGAGAACTCGAAGAAGGCCATCGTCCTCGAACTACTCCGCCGCCCGGATGGCGCCACCATCGCCGACATCATGGCCGCCACGGAATGGCAGGCCCACAGCGTCCGCGGCTTCCTCTCCGGCAGCCTCGCCAAGAAGATGGGCCTCACCATCGAAAGCACCAAACGCGCCGACGGCGTGCGGATCTACCACGTCGCCTGAACCGTTAGTCCGAACTCACTGCCGCCGGTTGGTCGCCGGCGGCTTTTCTGTTTCTTAGCTTGCTTGTCGGAGAGCGTCCTCTACTGCGTCAGGATGGCGTGCAATCACTGCGAGCAACGTCCTTGCAGGCCCATCTGGACGCGTTCGGCCCTGCTCCCAATTCCGAACGGTGGCGGGTTGAAACCCAAACTTTGCTGCGAAAGCAGCCTGGCTCAATCCAAGGCGCTTGCGAAGATCCCGGATATCCACGGTGGGCACTTCCACTTTGGAGAAGCGTGCGGAGTCGTCATTGCCTGCAGCCCATTCCGCTGCCTCCCGAAGGCTAGCGGCAATGCGCTCTCCCGCCGTTGGTTTCTTTTTCGCTACAGGCTTCTTGCTCGTCACTTCAATCTCCTCCCTCTGTAGCCCTCAACAAGGATGCCAACCAGGCTTCTCAACTCGTTTCGTTCTGCCTTTGTCAGATTGGCCTTCTCGTTCTTGGCGAAGACGTTGAGCAGGAACAGAGGAATCGACTCTGAGTGGAAATAGTAAATCACCCGCACTCCACCACGCTTGCCTCTGCCGCTTATTCCCATCGCAGCTTTCTAACCCCGCCGGTTTCGGCCATCAGATCGCCAGCTTCCGGGTTCGCAGCTAGGTAGTTTATCAGCCCGACTCGATCTTCCTCCGTCAGGGTCGATGCCTGTCGCAGCAACGTGAGAAGTTCCTATGAGAGCAAAGTAGAAAGTTCCTAAG
>CAZUAX010000105.1:12362-15662 GCA_964618435.1 uncultured Solibacteraceae bacterium | reverse complement strand
TTCCTGCGGCATCAACCTCAGGACAATTCCTGGATTCCCAGCGCACCGATTCGTTCGCCCATCGGCAACCTGCAGCCATCCCCCGCGGAAGTGGCGCCAGGCCATCTGATTACATTCTGTCGCCGGGGCGGCGACTATCGTCCTAACCCCAATGGATGGGTGGTGTACGCCGAATCAAAGGACTACGGGAAAACCTGGACGGAGGGCCGACACCTTTCACCGCATTTCCCCAACCCCAACGCGTCCGTAGACCTGTTGCAATTGCGCAACGGACACCTTTTGCTGTTCTATAACCACTCGCATGGCAGCCGCACACCACTAAGCGTGGCGCTCTCTAAAGATAAAGGCAAGACCTGGGCGGTGGGGCTTGACCTGGGTATCGACAACGACGATTATGCGTATCCGTATGCCATCCAGTCCAGTGACGATCGGATTCACCTAATCTACACTTCGAAACGGCGAACGCAAGTAAACCGGATGGTGTTCTCTGAGGAGCAGATCAGCAGCGAGTTCGCGCAAGTCATAAGGATCTAGCGTCTGGCTGAGCACGACGTTGGGCCAGAGGTTTCGCGAGGCAGTCTCTACGCGGGATTGAGGCTGCTGGCCAAATTTAGTGACTCAATCCAACTCCAGCGCAACGGTAACCGGGCAGTGGTCGCTGCCAGTTACTTCGTTTAGGCAGTCAGCGCTGCGCAACCGGTCTTGGTCTTTTTTGTGTACCGCGAAATGGTCAATTCTCCAGCCGATGTTGCGGGCACGCGCGCCGCTGCGCATGCTCCACCAACTGTACTTCACCAATTGGGGGTGGAGGTGCCGGAAACTGTCCACCCAGCCATTAGCCAGAAACCCAGCCATCCAGGCACGTTCTTCGGGCAGGTAGCCGGGATTCCCCTCATTTTCACGAGGGTGGGCGAGGTCAATGGGTTGTGGCGCAATGTTGTAGTCACCGCCCAGTAGTACGGGTTTTCCGGTTTTCCTGAGCTTTGCCGCCCATTCGTGGATGGCGTCGCAGAAGCGCACCTTGTAGCTGATGCGCCTGCCAGCATCCTGGCTGTTCGGGAAGTAGGCACCCACCGCGATGAAGTTGGCAAACTCGCCCGTAATCACGCGCCCCTCGACATCGAACTCCGCGATGCCCAAGCCCATGGTGACGCGGAGCGGCGCCTGTCGGCTCAATAGTGCCACTCCACTGTAGCCCTTCTTTTCACGCGAAGGGTTCCAGAACTTGTAGTAGCGGGGCTCGCTAAGGATATCGGCGGGAATCTGCGCCAGATCTGCCCGTACCTCCTGGAGGAGGATCACATCATGGTGCTGGCAGCGCAGCCATTCCCCAAAGCCATTCTTTGCGCAAGCGCGCAGTCCGTTGACGTTCCAGGAGGCAGCGTGGAGAAAGGGCACTCGCTATGGATAGCGCGGAACCCGGGGCTCGCGCAACTGCTGCAGATAGACGAGCACGCCTCGGTTGCCTGCGAGCCTGTCCAACTACTTCTGCAATGCCCGCTGGCCCGCGGCCAACACCTCCAGGATGCGTTCGACATCATAAACACTGCCACCCCATGTGCCGCCGCTCACTGCCTGCAGCGCCGCCCACAGCCGCGTATCGTCCGGCAGAAACTCGTCATGCCGCAAGACGGGATTTGGAGGCCGTGTGGCCAGCAAACGATTGCCCTCGTCCACGCCAACCGCCTGGCCATTTTCACCGATCAGGTTTACGCTGCCCTCCAAACGATTGCGGTCCACGATGATCTCGATGATGTCGCCGTCGCGCACCTTGCCGAGTGGACCTCCAGCAAGGGCCTCCGGGGTGATGTGTCCAATGCAGGCACCGGTTGATACCCCGCTGAATCGGGCATCGGTGAGCACCGCGATCTGTTTGCCAAACGAAAGGTGCTTCAACGCGGATGTGATCTGGTAGATTTCCTCCATCCCACTGCCCATGGGGCCCCTGCAGCACAGTACGAGGATGTCGCCTGGCTGCAGCGGCTTTGGCCCGCGGCCCTTCACCGCCTGAATGGCTTCCTTCTCAACTGTGAAGACTTTGGCCGGACCGCGCTTGCGATAGACTCCATCTGCATCGACGACGCTTGCGTCAATGGATGTGGACTTAATTACGCTGCCGCCCGGCGCCAGGTTGCCGGCAGGGAAGCAGACAGTAGAAGTGAGGCCCTTGGCCGCCGCACGTTCCGGGGACATGATGACGTCGTCGGGGTCCACCCCCTCGCGCGCCTTCATTCCCTCGCGGACCTTCTGGCGGCGTGGGGACTTCTCCCACCAATCCAACACTTCGCCCAGCGTGAATCCACTGGCCGTGATCACACTCAATTCCAGCAGCCCTTCATTGCGAAGATGCAGCATTACCTCTGGCACGGCACCCGCCTGGAACACGCGCACCGTGGGGTGCATCATGGGTCCGTTGGGCAGCGCATCCACAATGCGGGGCACTTTACGGTTGATGCTTGCCCAGTCATCCACGGTGGGCCGGCGGACCCCAGCGTGGTAGGCGATGGCAGGCAGGTGAATCACCAGGTTGGTTGAACCGCCAAATGCCGCATGTACGGTAAGCGCATTGCGGATGGCGCCTTCGGTGAGAATGTCGCGCATCGTGATGCCGCGCGCAATCAATTGAAGAACGGCACGGGCAGAGCGGGTGGCAGCGTCCAGCCAGATGGGGTGGCCGGAAGGTGCCAGAGCCGCGTGAGGGAGGCACATGCCGAGCCCTTCACCCACAACCTGCGCAGTTGCTGCTGTTCCCAGGAACTGACATCCGCCCCCAGGCGAAGCGCAGGCCCGGCAGCCGGCTTCCTGCGCTTCTTCCAGCGTCATCTCCCCATGCGAGTAGCGCGCACCTACGCTTTGAACCTTCCCGGCGTCCTCGCCTTCTTCCGGCAGCAGTGTCACCCCGCCCGGTATCATCACACTGGAATAGCTACTCTCCCCGGCTAGGGCCATCATCATCGCGGGCAACCCCTTGTCGCAGGTGGCTACCCCGAGCACGCCATGCCGAGTGGGCAGGGAGCGAATCAGACGCCGGAACACCGTAGATGCGTCATTGCGATAGGGCAAGCTATCGTACATGCCCACGGTGCCCTGCGTGCGGCCATCGCAGGGGTCTGTCACGAAACCAGCAAAGGGCAATGCATGCCGCCGCTTGAGTTCCTCCGCCGCCGCGCGCACCAGCAGATTCACTTCCCAATGGCCGGTGTGGTAACCCAATGCGATGGGTGTGCCGTCTTCGGCGCGCACGCCTCCATGGGTGGAGAGAATCAGCACCTCCTTGCCCAGCAATTGCGTGGGGTTCCA
>CAZUAX010000105.1:0-12262 GCA_964618435.1 uncultured Solibacteraceae bacterium | reverse complement strand
CCGCGGCTTCGGCTGTATCGTGGACCAGAGCTATTCAAAGCTCAAGATTCGCAGGATGCCGTCCGCACCTTTCGGTGCGCCATTGCCTTGATAGCCCACCAGAAGAGGCAAGCCAGGCTGCGGGCCGCACTCAAAATCGTGATTGTCTGTTGGTTCACTTCCACGGAAGACTCTCACGTTTCCGGGATTGTCGACCGCCAAACGCAAGGTCTTTCCGCTGATGACCACCAGATATGTTGGAACGTCTCCGCACTCAATGCCCTGCAAGGTGGCGGAAGCAATGACGCTGTCCTCCTCACTGGCAAAGCGTTCGATGAGTTGCTGCTTCTTGCTGATGGCGGGAAGTACCCCGGCGCGAGCGGCGCCGCGTACGATTCGCGGACGGTTCTCTGGTTGGGGGACTTGCGCGGACTGCGTTTGCCTTGGCGGCATATCCGGAGCAGGCTGTGGATTTTTCACGCGAAGCTGCGCGACCTGCTGGTTATATACTTCCGCGGAATCCACCAATTTGCTGATCTGATGCAGGCGAGAAATGTCGTTGGGCGTGGTGGCAAATTCCAATCCCCGGCGGATAGCACTGCGGGCTTCCTGGAAGCGCTGCAGATTGGCCTGCGCGTAAGCGTACTGGAAGAAGTACTCCGGCGCATCCGCGGCGCTCACCTTGCCGGCGCGCGCCAAGTAGGCGAGTGCGTGGTCGAACTTACGCGCATTTAGAACATAGCCCACGGCCCACTTGCGGGCATCGCGATTCTGGGGATCGAGGCGGAGCGCCTCGTTGATCCACTTCTGGCATTGCTCATCGAATTGGGTGTAGGGGCAACCGACCATCGCGAGGTCGTAATACAGTGCTGGGTTGCTGCTGCCATTGGCCGCCGCGGTGCGAAAGTGCTTCGCGGCCGTCTCGCGGTCCATTTCCATGAGGGCCAGATACCCCTGGGCTTCGGCGATTTCAGGCACGCTGGGAAATTGAGCTGCGAGATCTTTGTAGGCTGCGGCGGCGTCATCCCCCCGCCTTACGTAGTGCTGCAGACTGGCGAGCAGCAAGGGCGCTTCCCAATCCTGAACTGCCACTGCCTGAATGGGCGCCTTCGTGTCGAGGCCAGAGACGGCATGTTTGTAGTACTGGTAGGATTGCCTCTGGACATAGCCGGCGAGCAACCGGTCGAGAGACTGGACGTCAATACCATAGACCTGCTGGTAGACTTCCTCCGGGTTGCGCCCCTCGCGGACTCCCTGAAAAAACTCGCCCGAGCGGCTCATCATGTCTTTGCTGAGGAAGGTCATGTGGGCAAGGGCCCAGCCCTGGGCATAGAGCTGAACAGTGGACTTGCGGTCAGCGCTGTGGCGGGTGCTTCGGGTGATAGCGAAGATCTGGGCGAGAGGCATCAGCCGGCCCGCGAAGGCGTTCAGGAAACGCAAGTGCCCCTCCACCGGCAGACCGACGCTGATGTCCTTGTCAGAGATCTTGAGCGTGGAGAAATAGTCTGCCAGACCTTCTTCAAGCCACATGGGCAACTGAAAATCAGCATGCTTGGAGAAGAGGTGGAAGTACTCGTGGTTCAAGACGCGATCGGAACCGGACTGGAAGTCGTTGAGCACGATGTAATCGCGGCTGCGGGCATTAAGGTAGTAGGCGTCGGAGAGACCCGACATCGCGTAGGGCGCATATTCCGCCTTGTTGCGGAATAGCACCACTCGGCCTCGTCCAGGGCGCTCAATTTTGCTATTCGTCAAGACCTGATACGCGGCGCGTACGCGCTCAAGGTGTTCAAGTACCTTGCGTGCGTTCTTTTCACTATCTTGGGTGAGAATCTCAAAGTGCTCGCTTTGCAGTTTGCGCCAAGGTGCCTCCTTCGCCGGGAGCGGTAAAACCATGCTGAAGATAATCAAGAGAAGCAGGGCGCGATACAGGACGTTCATTGGTATAGGGCTCACTTCTAAAACGGATACTCACTCGCTAAAAAAAACAGAACCAAAGGTGAAAGGTACTGCAATGCCAGGCGACGATGCCGCGCTCATCAGGGAGTGAGCGTGACGCAAGAGATCACGAAAAGGTGGGCAGAAGCCCACATTAGGCCCATCATAACTCCAGTTGGGCGGGTTGAAGATCCAAGACAAAGCCAAAACGGGGAAACCTTGAGGCAGCACCATAACGACAGGGTTGGAAGGGTATGGAGGAGGTGATCCGCTTCGGCCAGAACCCCAGGTGCTGGGTGCAGGCGTGTCTTTCGTGGGCCACCTTTGGGACGTTGCTATGGGGTGGTTTTGTCGGGCTGTGCGTCGGTGGGAGGAGCGCTGTTGTCAGTGGAGGAATGGTCGTGCGTCACAAGAGAAAGTATCGTCTGTCCTTCGTGAAATTTTGGGCGATCCTCTGCAGTAAGTACTCCCAATCGGCCACCCGGCGATATGGAGAACAGGGGCAGAGTGTCAGAGCCTTGCTGTGCGCGGAAGGTCTTGTAGTCGAAGTGGCGGGTGAGCTTTGTCTTCTTTAAGGTGCCGCCGTTGGCGAAGTGCTCCGCCAGGTAGGCGAAATTAGCATGCTCGGCGAAGAGCCTTCTGGCTCGAAGGTGCAACAACGAGTTTGCACGACGCGATACGTTCTGGGCTGAAGGGGCGAGTTGGTATACATCCCGTCGCCCAAACAGGTCGCGAAAATGGATGGCTGCGAGGGAATTTGCCTCGTCGTTCGAGGTTAAGGCAAGCAAGCGTGAAAGCCCGTATAGATCAATTTCGTCCAGTACCCGTTCAGAAAGTACGCCGCCATAGTGGACGGAAATGCCGCGCATTCTAGCAGCGGTTACATTCTGCCAGTTACTGTCAACCATCACCACGCGGATCTTCTCCTTGATAAGCACTTCCGCAATCTCTCTTGCCCAGGAGTGCGCGCCAAGAATGAGCACACCTTGGGGAGATGATTGCGAGATACCCAAGGCACGCGCAATCGGCGCCGCAGTCAGGCCATAGATGGATACGGTGGCGATGATGGTAAAAAAGGTGATTTGGACAATGGCCGCAGCATCGGTGTCACCAGATAGTGCCATTCGCTGAGAGAATACCGAGGCCACGGCAGCGGCCACGATACCTCTGGGCGCCATCCAGGCCAGGAACAATTTTTCTTTGTTGGACAGTTCGGAAGGCAGCGTTGCGGCGTAGACCGCAAGTGGGCGGATGACCAGGAAAAGCAGGAGCAGGAATCCCACGGTGGGCCAAAGTGGGACATGAAGATCAGCGAATTGGAGCCTGGCCGCAAGCATCACAAAGAGGCTGGAGAGGATCACCACGCGCAGATGTTCCTTAAACTCGACAATCGCGCGGATGCTCACAAAGCGCTGGTTGGCGAGAGCGATTCCCATTGTGGTGGTGGCTAGCAGCCCCAGTTCTTCCTGGAATCGATTGGCTATCGCGAAGACGCCGATTACCATCGCGAGAGAGAAGGCACCCTGCAAGAAATCAGGCACCTGGTGGAAGCGGAATAGCAGAACCAGAATCGCGGCCCCGAAAAGTCCAATCAGGGCGCCTCCTATCAAGACCCCCCCAAACTCCAAAAAATGAAACCCATTCGTGCCCTCGGAGCTCGCCAGCAGCACCTCAAACACCAGCACCGCGAGCAGAGCGCCGACGGGGTCAATCAGGATTCCCTCCCACTTGAGGATGCTATTGACCCTGGGGGTAGGACGTATATGCCGGAGCAGTGGCTGGATAACGGTAGGGCCAGTGACGCTGAGAATTGCTCCCAGCAACATGGCAGTTTTCCATTGAAGGCCCAGCAGGAGCCAAGCAGATAAAGCAACGAGGATAGCCGTGATCAACACGCCCAGGGTGACGAGATTACGTATCACGGGACCCACGTCGCGAAGGTCAGCGAACGAGAGGCTGAGGCCGCCTTCAAAAAGGATGATGCCGACGGAGATCGAAACCAGGGGCAGGAGGAGGTCTCCGAAGATCGCGTCAGGATTCAGGATTCCGAGAACGGGACCCAGGAGAATTCCTGTTAGCAATAGCAAAAGGATGGATGGCAGACGGAGGCGCCAGCCTAGCCACTGTGCCGCAATTCCTGTTCCGATGATTGTTGCCAGCCCGATGCCAGGTGTTGCCATGGTGGTGGGTACGGAATATCGACCTCGTCGGTAGAGGAACTCCGCAATTACCATCGTTTCACCGGGCGATTGCGGTCGTTTACCTGGAGGTGCCGTTGTCTAGAGAACTCCCATTAAACTACCACCATAGCAGAAACAGTCTTGGTGTCTGATGGTTCGAACTAACAGCAAATCAGGTAAGGAGGAATCTATGCATAGTTTGAACGAAATCCTCGGCTTCAAGTTGCACACCGCAGATGACCAATTTGGTAGCGTGAGCGACATTTACTTTGACGACCAATTCTGGACAGTGCGCTACATTGTGGCGGATACGGGAAACTGGCTTCCCGGCCGCAAGGTGCTGATCTCTCCGGCTTCGGCAGGGGTGCCCGATTGGAACAACAGACTGCTGCCGGTATCGCTGAACCGGGTGCAAATAGAGGGTGCCCCTGCCGTGAGCGAGGATAAGCCAGTTTCCCGACAGATTGAGGAGCAGCTTTCGCAGTACTTCGGCTGGCCACGGTATTGGGCAGCCACCGGGTTTACCGAGCTTCCCACAGGCACACTTCCGCACAATGCCCCTGGGCTCTCACTGGAGAAACCGATGGACGCGGCGCAACGGCTTCGCGAAGGCCGGACTGAGTTGACCGGAGATCCTCATCTGCGGAGCCTGAAGGAAGTGATGGGTTATCGCATCAAGGCGAGTGATGAGGAGGTTGGGCACGTGGAAGACTTCGTGGCGGATATGAAGGACTGGCAAATTCGGCAACTGGTGGTAGACACGAGGAACTGGCTTCCTGGGAAGCATGTGCTGATTGAGTGCTCTCAGATTATGGATATCGATTGGCCGGCGGAGCACGTTTCCTTGCGGATGACAAAGGCCGAGATCGAGCACGCGCCACTCCTCAGCCAAGCGTGAAGACCACATTTGCTGTGTCGCAAAGTGGGCGGGTGCTTTTCCCCTCCGCGCTTGTTCGCTTCCGCGAAAGTAGAAATTGCCAAAGGCGCCTGTAACAGTTGCGATTGCCAGACCTGCGCCAGAGGACAAGCCTAATCGTCAAGCGCGACCAGTTCGTCATTGACCCATTCCAGGTGCGGAGCGCGCTGCTGGATCGCGCGCAAGAAGTCGTCCTGGCGTTCGGGGCTGATGATGAGTTGCTGGGTCTTTCCGTAGCTGATTGCGAGGCGATTCAAACTCCAGGCTGGGGCACTCACAAGGGTGCGTGTGCGACGGATGCGTGTGATTGCCAGGAAAGGGACGGTAACCCGGACAATTCCACTGCGGGCGATAAGCGAAGAGTGGCGCAGCTCGTAGTAGCAGGGTACCGTAAGAATCCAAAGCAAGGCGAGGACCATGGGTGGCAGCACAGCGAGAATGGGTTGAAAGACCGCTCCACCCGCGACTACCTGTCCGAGATGCCAGGCGGGCAAGCCAATAGCGACAAGCACATAGATGGCGGCGATCACCGCGAGCCAGCGGTCCACGCTGGTTGGAAAGCGCAGCAATTCTGCTTCCGTGTCTGTTTCCGGGTTTGGAGAGTGGAATGGCATAACGACAGAGATAACCGTCCACGGGTGGCGGGGATCGCAAAACACGAGCGCGGTTCCAGTAGACTTACAGTATCTGAAATCCGGGCTGTTGCGCGAATCCAGGCGCGGGCTGGGCAAGGAAGGAGTGAGCATGGCAATCGAACGGCGAAGTTTTCTAGTGGGATCAGCAGCCGCGCTGGCGGCGGCATCGAGGGCAAAGGCAGCGGGTGAAATGCCCGTAAACACATTGGGCAAGAGCGGGCTGAAGGTGAGCCAGTTTACTCTGGGCGGTTACCACATGCGTGTGGGTGGCGTAGAGACGGCCATCAACGTCATACACCGGGCGATTGACCTGGGCGTTACCCATTTTGATTCGGCCCGCAGCTATCACAGGGGCGATAGCGACGCTACTTACGGCAAGGCACTGAAGGGCGGGCTGCGCCAGAAGGTTCTGCTGATGTCAAAGAGCAACAAGCGCGATGCGAAGACAGCCATTGCCGAACTGGAAGACACGCTGCGCGACATGAACACCGATTACCTCGATCTGTGGCAGTGCCATGAGGTAATGAACATGAAGGAAGTGGAGCAGATTTTTGGTCCGGGTGGTGCGGCGGAAGCTTTCGCCAAGGCCAAGCAACAGGGCAAGGTGCGGCATATCGGTTTCACAGGCCATCGCGACCCGGATGTCCACCTGCGGATGATTCGCGAAGGAGCACTTTGGGAAACCGTGCAGATGCCCATCAACCTGGTGGATCCGCACTACATGAGCTTCCTGAAGAACGTGCTTCCTGAAGCGCGGAAGAAGGGATTGGGCGTGCTAGCGATGAAGTCGAACGCGATGGGCGCCATTGGCAAGCAGGGCATCGCCTCCATCGAAGAGTGCTTGCGCTTTACGCTATCGCAACGTCCGGACACACTTGTATCGGGTGTCGAGACCATTGAACAGCTTGAGCAAAACGTGGGTATCGTCAAAGGATTCCAGGCGCTCTCAGACGCTGAACAGCAGACGATTCTCAGCCGTACCGGGAAAGGAACGGTTGGCCCGGAAGTAGAGCGCTACAAACGGAAGCAGGACGAGGCACGGTTCGGGAGCATCTACCACGACGGCGTGCCGGTGTAAGCATCGGCGAAAACTGGCACGCCCGCCTCATGCATTCGCGACATGAAATGTTGTCGCGAACGAGTTGCGGGCGGCCAGAGTCGATCATCCTTTCAATTTCGCGAGATAGGCATAACTGGTACGCAGGCTCTCCAAGGGGTCACCGGGGCACTCGTCCTGTTCGATGAAGTACTGTTCTACGCCCAACTGGTTGGCAGCACGCAAGACGTCGGGGATGTCGAGGACTCCGTTGCCCAGTTCGAGGAAAGTATCCCGAGGAACAGCCTCACTCTGCATAACGGGTGTACCTTCTTTTTTGTCCTTAAGGTGAAGCAGCTTGATGTGCCGGGGATACTTGCGAATGAGCGCGACAGGGTCCTCCCCGGCGACGCTGGCCCAGTAGATATCGAACTCGATGAACGACTTCCCGGGCTCCATCGCAGCGAGCATCATGTCAAAGCCGGTACGTCCGTCGTAGCGCTCAAACTCGAATGCATGGTGATGGTAGGCAACGCGGATACCGAACTTCTGAGCAGCTTCTCCAGCCTTATTGAAGTTGTCAGCCATACGCGGGTAGAGGTCCACGCCAGTGCGCTCGGGTTGCGGAATGTAGGGGATATTGAACCAGGTAATTCCCGCTTCTTTGGCCTCAGTGAGCGCCGCTTCCAGGTTGTAGCCGGGTCGCGGAGGTGTGCCGCCGTAGTGGGTCCAGTCACCGGTAAGGCAGGCATATTCGAAGTGCGCGGCGGGCATGGCGAGGCCGAGATCGTCGCAGATTGGCTTAAGTTTGGCGAGGTCAGCGCGGCCTGATTCCACGCTCTTGAATCCGATATCGGCGACCGCTTTGAGCGTACCCGCGGGGTCATCCGGCAACAATCGCCGCAGCGTGTAGAGTTGCACACCAATCACGTCGGGAACCACCGTGGGTGTGGGGGCCACTTCCTTAGGCGCTGTCTGTTCACCGCAGCCTGCAAGAGGCAGGAGGGTGCTGGTCGCCAGGAAGGCGCGGCGACTGAAAGCAACGGGTGAAGTGTGGATTGTTTTGTTTGGAGGAATTCGCATTTCCGCATCTCCAGGATGTTTTGGATACACGGGCATTATGCTACACGGAACGTGCAGGGGAAAGCGGGGGAAGGAATGCCGGAGGTGAAATCACTTCTGCATCACGCGGAAGAGGTTACTGAAATCATCGGTCCACAGCACCTCTTGGGCAGGCTGGGGCGTGCGCGCGGATGCGCTGCGGATTTCCGCATTTCGAGATAACGTGCCATCGTGTTCCAAGAGAGCCCAAACGGCATCGAAGACCTGATCGTCCGTGCCTCGCGGCGACCCCAGAAACACGGCATCGAGGCCTACAGTGGCGGAGCCGGCGCGGACCACCGGGCGCAGATCCAGGTAACGGTTGCTGATGTTGACGAGGATGACACCAGCAGGTGCTAGATGCTTCCTGTAAACAGCGAAGGCTTCGCGCGTGAGCAGGTGCGTGGGGATGGAATCCCCGGAGAAAGCATCCACGATGAGGATGTCGTAGGTGTTGGGAGCTTCCTTCTCTAACTGGATACGAGCATCGCCAAGGCGCACTTCCACGCCCTGCGCGCATTCGGTCAGAAAGGAGAAATCCTCGCGAGCGATCTGTTCAATGAGCGGATTGATTTCGTAGAAGATCATGTGGTCCGTGGGTCTGGCGAAAGCGGCAAGGGTGCCTACTCCCAGGCCGATGACACCAATCCGCAGTGATGGCTGACGATTCTGGAGCGCGGTGATGGACCGCCCAACTCCGGAGTCCGGACTGTAATAGGCCACGGCTTGGCACTTGCGAGCGGGCGCAAGTAGCTGTACACCATGCTTGGTGGTTCCGTGGTCGAGTTGGCGCCATACGGGCAAGCCATGTTCGCGACCCTCCACCACCCGAAGTGCTCCGAAGAAGTTCCGTTCGGCGCGCAACTCGCTGCGGTTCGCGCTAAGGAAAGGAAGAGTGATTACAAGGGCAGTGGAGAATAGCGTTACGGCGATGGGGAAGGTGACTTCGAACTCGCCGTCGCGGCGATCACGGCGAGACCACTCAACCAGCAGCGCGATTCCAGCGCAGAGTGCCAAGCCCACATAGATTTCATAGTGTCCGTTGAAGAGGTGATGCGCGAGCAGCCCAACAAAACTGCCGCCAAGCGCTCCGCCGAGCGCGGTCATCAGGTAGAAGCGCGTAAGCTGTCGCGGGGCGGGGCGACGGTTATAGAGTTCGGCGTGGCAGAAGAGCATCATCACGAACAGTCCGCTGCAAATCAGCAGCAACTGGATGCGGAAATCTGGAACCAGATACGGCATCGCCACGAGAAAACCTACCAGTGCGGCGGCGATGGCGGCGAGGATTCCGAGGAGTGTCTTCGGAAGGAAATGGGGGAACTCGAAACAAATCACGAACGTGAGCAGGTAGAGGACGAGTGGAAGCACCCAGAGAAAGGGTACGGGTGCTACGTCCAGGGTTAAGTGTTGAGTGGTGGCCAGAAACAAAAGACTGGGGCAGGCGGCCAAGGCGACCCATAGGGCCTGGATGTGCCATGGAGAGGGCGCCGGATCCCTCGGCGCTGCTGCCAGAGCGAAGCCTGCGTCCGCTTCATGGACTGGCTGATGGCGCATGGCAAAGCCTGTTACGCCCACCAGCAAAGCCATTGCCAGGGCGTAGATGACATAGCCGACGGCCCACGCGTTGAATTGCCATTCGAGACCCAGTGCGGGCTCGATGAGGAAGGGATAGCTTAACAATCCAAGAAGAGACGCAAGATTCGAAAGGCTGAACAGGCGGTACGGAACGATCTGGTGCCTGTAGCGTGCGATCCAGGCTTGTACCAGGGGCGAAGTGGCGGCTAGCAACATGTAGGGCAATCCGAGGGTGGCTACCAGCATGGCGAGGATGTGCCCGCTGGGTGGCTGGCCGCCTGTCGGTTTCCACTGCTCCCCCGGAGCAACAGGCAGGAAGGCAAGGGAGGCGACGAGGAGCAGGCAATGAACCCCCAGTTGGAGTCGAGGAGGGAGCTTGCCAATCAAAAGATGTGCGTAGGCGTAACCGGCGAGCAGGGCGCATTGGAAGAAGACAAGTGCCGTGGCCCAGACGAGAGGGGCTCCGCCGAACCATGGGAGGATGAACTTGGAATAAGCGGGCTGAATAAGAAACAAAAGGAAGGCACCTAGGAAGACTACGGCCGCATCGAGCCACAGCCATCCTCGCGCCACGCGATGGGAATCCAAATTCGGTTCCGGAAGGACGTCCATGACGCGTTAACGACCCGATCCTTTGCGGGTGCGTTCCATGAGGACTTCCTGTGAGTTCACTGTCTGCTCACCGGGGACTGCCACCACACGAGTATAAGTGCCATCGGCATGCATGCGACGGGCCTTCACATTGTCTCGAAGATAGAGTTCAAGTATGTCTTCCCGCACGGTTCGCACGAGTTCAGGATCGCGAACCGGGAAGATGGTTTCTACTCGCTCGTTGAGGTTGCGAGGCATGAGGTCCGCACTACCCATGTACACCTCATGCGCGCCGCCGTTCTCAAAGAAAAAGACACGGCTGTGTTCAAGAAAGCGTCCGACGATGCTGGTGACACGGATATTCTCACTGATGCCGGGGATTCCCGGACGCAGACAGCACACGCCGCGCACGAGCAGGTCGACCTTCACGCCCGCGCTGGAAGCATCGTAGAGGAGGCGTATCATCTGCCGGTCGACGAGTCCGTTCACCTTAAAGATGATCCGGGCTGGCCTACCTGCCTGGCTATGCGCTATCTCGCGCTCAATGAGCTGGACGATACGCTGGCGGAGATCAATGGGAGCAACCAGGAGCTTGCGGTAGTCCTTTTTTTCTGAATAGCCGGTGAGGTAGTTGAAGAGGTCCGTTACATCCTCACCGATTTCCTTGTCGCAGGTAAACATGCCCATGTCGGTGTACAGATGAGCGGTAACCGCGTTGTAGTTGCCGGTGCCCAGGTGCATATAGCGACGCATGGTCTTGCCTTCGCGACGGACTACCATCGCGAGCTTGGTGTGGATCTTCAGGCCCAACAAGCCGTAGACCACGTGGACGCCCTGCCGTTCCAGCGCGCGCGCCCACTCAATGTTGCTTTCCTCGTCGAAGCGAGCCTTTAGCTCCACAAGCACAGCCACTTGCTTGCCTTCTTCAATTGCCTCAAGGAGAGCCTCAACCACAGGCGAGTTTCGACCCACACGGTAGAGAGTCATCTTGATGGCTTGCACCTGAGGGTCCGTAGCGGCTTGGCGGAGGAACTCAATGAGCGGTTGAAAGGAATCGAAGGGGTGGTGAAGCAGCACGTCGCCACGACGAATCGCAGCAAAGATGTCGTCGTCGTCGCCTTTGCTCTGGAGCGGTGCGGGCACTCGCGAAACAAAGGCAGGTTCCTTGAGGTCTGGCCGGTCGATTCCGTAGATGTCCATCAATCGTGACAGGCCGAGCGGGCTCTTGAGCCGATACACATCCTCGGGTTCCACCTCGAGGTTACTTAGGAGGATGTTGAGCACCTCGGCTGGCATTTCCTCATTCACCTGGAGACGGACGACGTTGCCGAAGCGCCGCTGACGCACGCTCTGCTCGACTGTCTCCAGAAGGTCGCTCGCCTCCAGTTCCTGAATCTCCATGTCGGCATCGCGTGTGACATGGAAGGCGTAAACGCTAAGGATTTTCATGCCCGGGAAGAGGGCAGGGAGGTTGGCAGCAATCACCTCCTCGATCCACACCATTGAGTTGGGTGCCTTGGTGGCGGCACGGGAGCGGCGAGATTCGTTCGTCGTTCGGGCTGCTTCAGAAGGACCTACCGGGACAAACTGAGCGATGGTATCCGGAATTTTAAGGCGTGCGAATCGCTTCACCTTTTTCTTGTCCTGAATGAGCACGGCAAGGTTCAGGCTGAGATTAGAGATGTGAGGGAAAGGTCGACCAGGGTCAAAGGCAAGGGGCGTGAGGATGGGGAAAATGATCTCGCGGAAGTACTTGTCGGCGGTAAGCCGCTGCCCGCGGTCAAGAGCCTCATAGCTGAGAACGTGGACGCCATTTTCAGCGAGGGCCGGGATGAGATCGAGGATGAGGGTGTCGCGTGCTTCCTTCATGATGGCGTAGGATTCAGCACGGATTTCGTGGAGCAACTGGAGGGGAGAATGGAGTCCGTCCGGGCTGGCGATTACGCCCGCGTCCACTTGATCCATCAGTCCCGCGACCCGGACCATGTAGAACTCGTTGAGGTTGGAGCCGACGATGGCGAGGAACTTGAGCCGGTCGAGCAACGGGTTACGTTGGTCAGTGGCCTCCTCCAGCACACGGCGCTGGAAGCGCAGCAGGCTGAGTTCGCGATCGATGAAAAGCTCGTGATGGCTACCCTTGGCGTTCGGCTCCGCCGGTTGCAAAGGTGGGGTGGCGGCGGGGACAGGTTTGCGTGAGCGGGACCGCCTTCCCGCAGTTTTGCCGGAAATCGACATGTGATTCCTACGATAGCGAGTTCCTGCCCCACTTCGCCAAGGGACCGCTGGTGATTCTCGGGCAAGTTTCGTCCTG
>CAZUAX010000104.1:0-15942 GCA_964618435.1 uncultured Solibacteraceae bacterium | reverse complement strand
TGATTGCGGAGTTGGAAGACGACGAACTGCAACAGCAGTTGAACCGTGCAAAGGCGTCCATCACCGTAGCTTCGGCTACCCTTGCACAACGTGAAGCGGAACTGGCCAACGCCAAGATCAACCTTGAGCGAGCAGAAACTTTGCTCAAGGATGGCCTGATTCCCCGTCAGCAGTACGAGCAGGAGGCCACCTCCCTGCGAGTGTTGGAGGCCCAGGTACAGTTGGCCCATGCCCAGCGCAGCCAAGCTGAGTCAGAATTGCGTGAGCTTTCCATCCGGATTGAGCAGGCAAAAATCTACTCGCCGATCAACGGTCAGGTTTCTGCCCGCTTCGTGGATATGGGGGCGCTGGTTGGCCCATCCACCCCGCTTGTCCGCGTGGTGAACATCAGCACCTTGGTGACGGCTACCAGCGTTTCCGAATCTGATATCGGCAAGATGCGTGTGGGTACCAGCGCGACGGTGCGTGTGGACGCAATGCCGAATGAGGCCTTTTTGGGACGTGTGGCGCGAATCAGTCCGGTGTTGGACCCTGCCACTCGCACGGCCAACGCGGAAATCGAGATCCCCAATCCTGGCATGGCATTGCGTGCCGAGATGTTCGTACGTGTGGAGATGAATCTGGAATCCACCCGCGAGGCGGTGTTGATTCCTCGCGAGGCTTTGGTTTACCGTGGCGATTCTTCGGGTGTTTATTCCATCGAAGATGGCAAGCAGACCTTCCGCTACATCGAGACGGGCCTGACACAGGACCAGGATGTGGAGGTCACCGGCAATCTGGCGGCAGGTACGGTGATTATCGCGAAGGGAGCCTCCATGTTGCGCGAAGGCGATCGCATCGAGATCGTTTCCGGCCCTGGTGCGGCACCGAAGGGGAAGGGTACCCGCGCGGGTGGCCAGGAGGGCGGATCCCCTGCACGCGCAGAGGGTGACGGCCGCCCCACATCGAGTTCAGCTCAGGGTGAAAAGCCCACCATGCAGGCGCAGCGTCAGATTTCTGGCTCAGGTAGTAGTCAGTAGCGGCGTTTTGCTTCCTGGCGGGATATCTCCTGTCTGTAATGAAGTCCCGGCCGTCACCGCGTTGTAGATGGCTGTTAAACACGGATCCCAGGCGCATCCGCCCCAACTGAACGGTTGAGACGCTGCGCTTCTCTGTTGATCGACATCTACTGTTTCGAGAGGAAACAATGAATCTTCCAGCTTTTTCGATCCGCCGCCCGGTAACGGTGATGATGGTTACGCTCATCGCCATCCTGCTGGGCGTCGTGGCCTTCATGGGAATTCCCGTTGACCTGATGCCGGAGACGGAGTACCCCACGCTCACCGTCTCTGTGGACTACCCCGGCGTTGGCCCGCAGGAAATGGAGAATCTCATTGCACGTCCGCTGGAGCAGTCTTTGAGCTCTACTCCTGGCGTTGAGCAGATTACGTCGTCTGCCAGCGAGGGGAATGCCAACGTCCGTGTGTCCTTCACCTATGGGTCGAATCTCGACGAGGCCGCCAACGAAGTGCGTACCCGTATCGACCGTCGGCGGGGCAGCCTCCCTGAAGATTCCTCTCCCCCCGTGATCTATAAGTTCGATGTTTCGCAGTTTCCCATCATGTTCCTGACGGCGGCATCGCCCACCATGGACCAGAAGGAGCTTCGATACTTTGTCGAGAAGAACATCCAATATCGCCTGGAGCGCGTGCCCGGCGTAGCGGAGATCCGCGTGCGCGGCGGCTTGCGTCGCGAGATTCACGTGGATATCGACCTCAAGAAGCTTCGTGCGCTGAACCTGTCCATGAATCAGGTGGTGAACGTCATTCGTGCGGAGAACCTCAACCTGCCCGTCGGGCCGGTAATGGAAGGCCGCTTTGAACTGCTGGTTCGCACGCAGGGCGAGTTCAAGAGTCTCGACCAGATCCGGAATGTCGTGGTTACCAGCCGCGGGGGCGTTCCCATTTACCTGAAAGACATTGGCACAGTGACGGATTCCAACGAAGACGTCCGCGCTCTGATTAGCCAGGATGGCAGCCCCGCTGTCCGCATTTTTATCAACAAGCAGTCTGGCGCGAATACCGTAGAAGTTTCCAAGGGTGTCCGGGCGGAAATGGATCGGATCAATCGCGATTACCCGGATTTTACGATGGGCATCACCGTCGACAGTGCGGAGTTCATCCAGGCATCGATCAACAACGTGAAAGATTCCGCCATCCAGGGAGCCGGCCTGGCCGTGATCGTGTTGATCTTCTTCCTGCGGAACATTGTGAGCACCATGGTTATCGGCGTGGCCATTCCCATTGCGGTCATCTCCACCTTCGCGCTGATGTACTTCAACGGATTTACGCTGAACATTGTTAGTTTTGGTGGCCTAGCGCTCGGCATCGGCATGCTTGTCGACAACTCCATTGTGGTGCTGGAGAACATCTACCGCCATATGGAAATGGGTAAACCGCGCCTGCAGGCTGCGCTAGAAGGAAGCCGGGAAGTGGCTGGCGCCATTACCGCTTCGACCCTTACAACGCTTGCGGTATTCGTGCCCGTGATTTTTAGCCAGGGCGTTTCGGCGCAAACCTTCAAGCAACTGGCCGTGGTGGTGAGTTTTTCTTTGTTTGCATCTTTGTTGGTGGCTCTCACCATCGTGCCGATGATGTCCTCGCGTCTCTTGAGCGCGTCTACGCATCTTGAGCACGCCAAGGGCCTCAGCGGGCGCCTGTACCGCTTCGCTGGACTGATTCCAGTGGGGCTCTCCAAGTTGTACCGGGGAATCCTTGTTCAGTCTTTGCAGTACCGAACGGTAGTTGTTTTGTCCGCGATGGCTCTCTTCGGCCTGAGCTTGTTTCTGGGAAGTAAGCTCGGTTTCGAACTGCAGCCTGAGGTGGACGAGGGCGAAATTGGTGTAGACGTTGAACTCGAGCCTGGCACTCAAGTGGCTGAGACCGATGCCATCATGCAACGACTGCGCCAGATCGTCATCGAACGGATTCCTGAGGTCCGCAGTACCCTTATTGAAAGCGGACAGTCCGGTGGCGGTTGGCGAGGCGGGGGCGGCCAGAACCGGGGCGAAATGCGAATCATGCTTTCGCCGCGCGATGAAAGAACTCGCGGGGCTGGCGAAGTCAGTAACGAAATCCGTTCCCTTATGCAGATTGAGCCCGGTATGCGCGTTACCACGCGCCTCCGTGGCAGCTTCATGAATCGCCTCTCCCGTGGATTCGGTGATGGTGACCGCCTCGCAGTGGAAATCCGTGGCTACGATTTGGAAGTCCTGAACGACTTGGCCACACAGGTGCAAACAGCGATGGGTCGCATCCAGGGCGTGGCCGGTCCCCGGATAGCGGTCCCTCCCGGAAATCCGGAGATGGTGGCCCGTGTGGATCGCGCCAAGGCTTCCAGCCTTGGCCTGAACGTCGCCGATGTTGCCCAAACGATGGAAACGGCCATTGGTGGCCGACAGGCTTCCATGTTCCGGCAGGAAGGCGATGAGTTTAACATTCGCGTCCGTCTGCAGGAATCGGACCGTCTGGATCTGGCTCAGTTGTCGCAAATTCCGCTTACCACGCCAGCAGGGGCGATCATTCCCGCCGGCTCCGTGGTGAATCTGCAGCGCCGCGAAGGGCCCTCTCAGATCCAGCGCAAAGACCAGCAGCGTATCCTTACAGTGTCCGCCCAGCTTGCTAACCGTGATCTTGGCAGTGTCGTCCGCGACCTCGAAAAAGAGTTGCGTTCCATCGAACTGCCCGACGGCTATGCCTTCGGATTTGGCGCGGAGTATGAGGAGCAGGAAGAGGCATTCCAGCAGATGATCCTCGCTGTGATCCTTGCCATTACCCTCGTGTACATGGTGATGGCCGCACAGTTTGAATCGCTACGCGATCCCTTTATCATTTTGTTCTCCATTCCGGTATCCACCATCGGCGTCGTCACCATCCTGTTGGCTACGGGGACCTCGGTCACCATTCAGGCGCTGCTTGGCATGATTGTGCTGATCGGTATCGTGGTCAACAACGGGATCGTGCTTGTGGACTATGCGAATCAGTTGCGGCGTGACCACGGGATGGAACTCCTCCCCGCAGTTCTTCAGGCGGGGGAGAGCCGACTGCGCCCCATCCTGATGACGACGGCCACCACCGTTTTAGGCCTCGCGCCCATGGCTCTGGGCATTGGCGAGGGCGCGGAATTGCAATCGCCTTTGGCGCGCGTGGTGATTGGAGGGCTCCTCGCCTCCACCCTTATCACCTTGTTGTTGATCCCGGTGCTCTACATGATCTTTGAGGAACTGGCCGAGAAGTCGCAAGCTCGCAAGGAATCCCGCATGCGCGGCAACCTGCAGCCGGAAACGTCTCCCATTGCAGGAGACTAGGTGTAACTCAGGGTACTGTTTTTCCAACAACCAAACAGGAAAAGAGGGCGGATGCTGCAATCCGCCCTCTTTTTTAGTTTGTCTAGCTGGGTATTTCGCTTTGGAAGAAATCCTTTAGAATCTGTAGCGTGTGCTTGGGGTCCCGCATATAGATATTCATTGAACCGCTAAATTTCTCACCATCCGCTCTCACGAACTGGACGCTGTCCATGTAGAAGGGCCGCTCGCCAGGGCCTCCAAAGGCGCGGTAGACGCGAATGTCGGCAATCGCACTGGCAGGGATCCCCCCCTCAGCCATCGTCTTTCGCAAGTTCTCTACTACGAAGTCCGCGACCTCCGGATGAATTCGTCCCACCTGGTTACCCAGCCACGTACTGGCGCCTGCCTCCGGGAACACCACCTCGACGTCAAAACGATGCCGCGACCCGTCAGAAGTGACGAATTCCTGCAGGCCCCATTCCGGCACGCGATAGAGATTCGAGGCAAACGCCCGGTTCCCTTCCTCCGCACCCGCCGCCCTGGGGGCGATGGAGCCCACAATCTCGTTCGGATTCATATAAGGCCACTTCACCGCATCCGGGAGGTATCGCGCCCCCCACTCAAGTTGAAAGGCGGTCACTTCGGCACTAGCGGCTTTCGGGCCGGGGGATACTGCTGTCCCATCCGCCTGCGGCCCAGTGGTCTTGAAGCCTGATGGGGATGCCAGAGGCGCCGAGGTGTCAGCTGATTGGGCCGATGTGCCCCGACGATAGGGGATAATCAGGGACGCTTGGGGAGTCCGCTGTGCTACCGTCTGGCTCAGTCCAGCGCGCGATGCTGCGCTGGTGGCGCCGGAACCCTGCGAACTCGGTGTTTGGCCAGATACGGTTTCCTGGCTACCCAGAACCTCGCCAAATCTTGAAACCGCGCGGCGGCTTGCGCCTGTTCGGGAAGCATGGGTAACACCCCTGGAAGTAAACAGTTGGTCTTCCGCCGCCCTGCCGGTTCGGGTCGAATAATCAGTGGATACTGTGGTAAGCATGGTTTCTCCGCCTCCGCTCGTTGCAGGTGCGTTGCCAAACCATGCGAGGCTACTGGCGAAGACTAGTTCTTCGGTGTGTCTTCGGCCTCCTCATCGAGTTGGAACTCAATGATCAGAGGTGTTGCACTGCGCATTGGATTGCTCTCCAGCCATACCGCGTGCAGGCGAGGAGGTAAGGCCATTCCCGGTGGATCAAAGTCTATCCGGATTTCCGCGGTCTCGCCAGCGAGCAATTCCTTCTTGGAGATTTCCGCTGTCAGGCCATCCAGGTTCACCCATCGCATGTCCAGCTTCAGGAGTCCTGGGAAGGAGTTACGGACTACTGCGGTGGCCGAGGATTTTTGCTCCGCCCGCAAATATACCCTGCTGGGCTCAATGCGCAGTGGGGCCTGCAGGTCACCCACTCCAGGGCCCATCGTCACGTTGCCACTGGAGTCCGTAGTCTTCGGGAGTGGTCCGGCGGGAGCGGAGTCCTTTGGTTTCTTGATGGGGCCAAACGGTGTACGGATATACTCGTCCTCTTCGCCATCCTGGCGCTTCGGCGTGAACCACTTCCAGTTGCCGTCCACCAACTTCCACATCGTGGTGTACGGCATTTTCGTAACCCCACCCCCTACTGGCGTGGCGAACCCGCGCTCGCAGAAAAGGCCCACTGACGCTTCGTCAAACTTGTCAGAGTAGGTGATGTTGAAGATATCCATCGACTTGCAGTTGTACTTGTCTGAGGATATGTACGTGTCCAGGCTGTCCTGATCGATGTACTGGATGGATTCTCCCCACTTCTTGGCCATCTGCAGGTCCAAAAAGGTGCGCACGGTATTCCGTAGACTTTCTTCAATCTCAGGAGGGGCTTTCTTGAACAACGCTGCGCCACTTTGCGCGTAGGCGACGCTACTCGTCAAAAACAAGTAGGGCAGCGACAGCAATAGAGCCGATAACAGCGCAGGAGCGAATTTGACTGGGGGGAGGAAGAATCTCATAACGACCAAATAACCTGACCAACATGGGAAGTGTCCTGTCGTTAAGACGTTCGTCTGCCCAATTTAGTTGTTAGGGATTTGCGTTGCGTATCCACCTGCGTGAAATGCAGGCAGGAAGAAGAAATGGCTGGGAGGCAGGGACTCGAACCCCGATAGGCAGAACCAGAATCTGCAGTCCTACCATTAGACGACCTCCCAACAGAATCTGATTTTAACACTATTTTTGGGTAGCTCCCAAGTGCTGCAAGCGGCAACTTCCGGCAAAGATGCATAAAGATGCATTGCGAGTTGCTTCATTCCTCCGGTATACTGAAAGTTGTGGCCGAAACAGCCACAACTTCCGGGTCCCCATCGTCTAGCCCGGCCTAGGACACCGCCCTTTCACGGCGATAACGCGGGTTCGAATCCCGCTGGGGACGCCACTTTCCTCCCTTGAATCTTCTCCCTCTTCCTGGTCTCCTCACACTTTGTACTGTTTGGTATTGCAGGTTCTGCATCTCTCGGTAGCCACCTCTGCAATTTCTTGAGGAAGTCGCCAGTTTTCTGATCGACTCGCCAGGATTTCTGATAGAACCAACTGTATGGCGGAAACGAAATATCGCAACCGGCGGGCGCACGTGCTGGAAAATGAAAAGCTAGCTGTGGTGGTTACCGTGGAAGGGGGCCACCTGGCCGCGCTCACCTGCAAGGCGACCGGGGTGAATCCACTTTGGACGCCCCCATGGCCCTCTATTGAGCCCTCTGCTTGGGACCCTGCGTCCCATCCGCACTACGGCAACGACTCCGAGAGCCGGCTGCTCGCCGGTATCCTTGGCCACAACCTCTGCTTGGACATCTTCGGCGCACCCAGCGCGGACGAATTTGCCGCGGGCCTTACCGCTCATGGCGAAGCGAGTGTGGCTGGCTATGCGGTGGAAGAGGTCCACAACGGACTGGTGCTGCGTGCCACCTTTCCCATCTCGCAGTTGCACTTTGAGCGACGCCTTGAGCTTCCGGAAGATGCCGATACTGTAGTGATTACAGAGACAGTTACCAATCTCTCCAGTGCGGATCGACCGATTGGGTGGACACAGCATGTCTCGCTTGGCGCTCCCTTTGTGGAGCCGGGAAAGACTGTGTTTCAATGCAATGCCACACGCAGCAAAGTGATTGAGTTCGATTTCACTGGCGGCAAAGGCTATATGCAGGTGGGCGCGGAATTTGACTGGCCCTTTGTCCCGAATCAAGCGGGCGGGGTTACCGACATGCGTACCTATGTGAACCTGCCAGTCTCAGCGGCCTTCTCCACTCATCTGATGGACCCGCTGGAGGAGATGGCTTGGTTCACCGCCTGGCATCCCACGCTGAAAGTGGCATGCGGCTATCGCTGGAAACGCAGTGACTTCCCCTGGCTTGGGATATGGGAAGAAAATCGATCCCGCGAGCAATCGCCATGGAGCGGGCAGACCATCACGCGAGGAATGGAGTTTGGCGTATCGCCCTTCCCAGAAACTCGCCGCCAGATGATTGAGCGAAACGGCCTCTTCGGGACGCCGGGCTATCGATGGATTCCCGCCAAACAAAGCGTCCGTGTCACCTACGAAGCCTGGTGCCGTCCAGCCGCGGAGGCTCCGGAAATTGGCTAGTGTAGACCCCTATCGCAGGATGTCAATTTCCACCCTGTGCGGAATCAGCCCCGCTTCATAGCCGAGGTTCAGTATCAGTTGCGCGGCCTTAGGCACGTCTTCGCCACAATCCACGGTGTGGTGATTCACATACATGCCCACAAACTTGTCGGCCAGCGCCGGGTCCATGTCGCGCGCGAACTGCAGCGCATAGTTCAGCGCTTCTTCTCGGTGGTCCAGGGCATGCTGAATGCTCTCCCGCATCATGCGCACACACTCCACCTTCACATCCTCAGGCAGGTCGCGACGTAAGCCGTTTGCGCCCAGCGGGAGTGGCAGGTTGTACTTTGCCCGCCACCATTTACCAAGATCCAGCACGTTTGTCAGGCCAAGATCGCCGTACGTCAGCTGTCCTTCGTGAATCACCAGGCCCAGATCTACGGCCTTGGAAGCCACTGCATCGAGGATTTGGTCGAAGGGCATCACCACTTCTTCAAAATCCGGTTCATAGAGCTTCAACGCCAGGTACGACGTGGTCATCTTTCCAGGAATCGCGATCCGCTTGCCCTTCACATCAGACGGTTGAATTGGCCGAGAGGCTGCAAGGATGGGGCCGTAGCCATCCCCCACGCTGGAGCCGCTCGCCATAATCTGATACTTATCCGCTACATACGGGTAGGCATGATAGGAGATTGCGGTTAACTCGTACTCCCCCTCCATTGCCCGTTGGTTCAGCGTTTGGATGTCCGAGAGCACATGCCGGAAGTTTGTGATCTGTGAACGCACTTTGCGCGTGGCCAGCGCGTAAAACATAAAGGCGTCGTCGGAATCTGGGGAATGCGCGCACACAATTTCCCGGATGGACGCTTCGCGTACTGGGGTCGATGTACTCATAGATTTGGTCGCAGGGAGGTCTTTTCCAAGAATAGCAGACCCTCCCCTCTCCCCTCGCTCTCCAAAGCGCAGTCAGACTTCAGGTTTCTCTCTTCCTCGCGGGATTCAGCAGGAAGCCGGCTCATCGTCGTGGCATTCTGGCAAAAAAAGCGGAAAATGGGCAAAAATTCTGGTTTGACAGAAACTTGAACACTTTCACTGCAATCCGAATCTGTCCATAATAGAGAAAGTGCGTGTTTCCCAGTTGGAGGCAAGCACATTCCCGGGAGCTTCCCAAGTCAACATCCATGGTTTCTGCCTGGCTCAATCGCAGCGTTGTCGCGCTGTTTCTGTGTACCCTCGCGCTGATGACGGTAACCGCCTTCAGCAGCAGCTCCTCGCACGGGTTGGATGTTCCCGCCTGGGCCCAGTTTAGCCAGTTCGCTCACCGCCGCCTGGCAGAGTTCGTTTCGTTGCTGGCGCTGGTCACCCTGTTTTTTGCTTACCGGCAAAAGGGGAATCCTTTACATCGAATGCTTTCCACTGCCATCGCCGTGGGCGTTTTTGCACTGGCGGGGTTGGGCATAGCCGCTTCAAGGCTGGGTTCTACGCCACCTCTTGGGATGCTTCAGTCGTCGCTTCTGCATTTTGTATTCGCGGCAATGGTGGTACTGCTCTTGAGTGCGAGAGTCTCCATGCTGGATACTCCCACCCTTGTAGAAGATGAGTTTCGGCCATCCCTCCGCACAATGGCATGGGTTCCTGCAATTTTGATTGCGGCGCAAATCATCCTGGGTTCAGCCTATCGGCATGGACTCACTGGCGTGATTCCTCATCTGATTGGCGCGTTTGCGGTGGCAGGGCTTTTGGCGCTGGTTGGGCTTCTGGTGGCTACCACCTATCCGAAGCACCGGCCTTTGCGGCAGTCAGCACTTGCTTTGGTTTGGATGATGCTGGCGCAAGTGGTGCTGGGCGTAGTGGCTCTCAGTTATCGCGCTAACTCCGGTGGAACCGATGGGGTGTGGGATCCGAATTTCGTGATGTTCACCGTCGGCCACATCCTGCTGGGTTCGTTTACGCTTGCTTCCTGTGTGTGGCTGGCGATGACGATTAGAGAACACGTTGTAGGTGCGGCGGCGGCTCCTGTTGCATCTTTCAAAAGGGAGACTGCGTGAGTTCCCCAGAAATACAGGCGGCCTCGGCCCACCAGAGCCATTAGATTGTCTTCCAGGATGCACATGCGCGACTACATCGCACTCACAAAGCCCCGCATCACCTGGCTCATCCTGAAGAGCACTGGGATCGGCTTTTTCTTCGGCGTCGATGGAGGTTGGAACTGGGTTACCCTTCTCCACACCATCCTCGGAACCGGACTCATCGCTTCAGGTACCGCCGCTCTGAACCAGTGGATCGAACGGCGCGCGGACGCACACATGAAGCGTACCCGCAACCGCCCTCTTGTTACCGGTGTCATTCCACCGGCTGGCGCGTTCTGGTTTGCGGTAGCGCTTTCGGTTGCCGGTTATCTGCAGCTTGGCCTTGGCGCAAACTGGCTCACAGCGAACTTGGGTTTACTCACGCTTGCAAGCTATCTGTTCCTGTACACCCCTCTGAAACAGAAAACCTGGTGGGCCACCACAATTGGTGCATTTCCAGGCGCCATGCCTCCCCTGATTGGTTTTGCGGCGTCCCATGGTGAGTTGAACGTGCAGGCCTGGGCGCTTTACGCGATTCTTTTCCTCTGGCAGTTCCCTCATTTCTATGCGATTGCGTGGATGTACCGCGAGGATTATGCTCGCGCGGGCATGCAGATGCTGCCCGTGGTGGATCCGGAAGGTGTCCGCACTGCTCGGCACATTTTGGTGACCGCTGCGCTGCTTCTGCCGATAAGCTTGTTGCCTAGTTTTCTATCGATGACAGGGGTAGTCTACCTTGTGGGTGCAACCGCCCTCGGCTTGATGTACGCGTGGGCTGGTGTTCGAGTGGCACGTGAGCGGACTGTGATCCGAGCGCGCAAGGTTCTGCTTGCCAGTGTGGCTTACCTGCCTTTGCTTTACTTGTTGATGGTTGTGGACAGGCCTGGGCTTTGATCGTTCGCACTGAGAACCTCGGATATCGTTATCCAGTCCCCAAGAGGCGGGGCAACGGCCCCGCTGTTCCCCAAAAGCCTGCGCTCGCGGGTGTTTCTTTTGAGATTGAATCGCCTCGGCTCATTGCACTCCTGGGGCCGAATGGGTCCGGGAAGTCCACACTTTTCCGCATCCTTACCACGCTGCTGGCTCCCCAAACCGGCCAGGCGGCGATCTGTGGCATTGACCTGCGAGACAATCCGCTTGCAGTCCGTAGCCAAATTGGGGTGGTTTTTCAGGAATCCACCCTCGACCGCAAACTGACGGTTCGCGAAAATCTGTTGTTTGCGGGCCAGCTCTACGGATTGCAGGGGAACGCTTTGGCTGCCCGTGTGAATGAGACTGTCGCGCGGATGGACCTGGCAGCCCGCCTGGACCACGATGTGCAGACCCTTTCCGGTGGCCTAAGGCGTCGCGTCGAAATTGCGCGTGCGCTGCTGCACCAACCGCGCTTGCTGCTGCTGGATGAGCCCTCGTCTGGCCTCGACCCCTTCGCGCGACGTGAACTCTGGCAGTATCTCCGGAGCCTTCAGGCGACAGAGGGCGTGGCCATCCTGGCCTCTACTCATTTTCTGGATGAGGCTGCCCAGTGCGACCGCCTGCTGATTATGCATGAAGGGGAGTTGGCATCAGAAGGAGCACCGGGCCCTCTTTGCGAAGCCCTCGGCGGGGAAGTGGTAGAGATTGTATCTGATCGCGCTGCGGAGTTGGGTGCAATTCTGGCCCCGCGTGCCGGATTCCACGTATCGGTAGTGGACGATGTCGTCCGCGTGGAGTGTCCCAACGGGCCCGCGCTGATCGCAAGCCTATCTGTGTCGCACGGCGATTGGATACGGGAAATGCGGATGCACCGCCCGTCATTGGCCGATGTCTATTTTCATGCCACGGGGGTGATCTTCCGGTCATGAACCACTATTGGCTTACCGCTTCCATGCTCTTGCACCGGGACATCCTCCGATTCTGGCGGGACAGATCCCGAGTGGCCGGATTCGCGCTTACGCCGGTAGTTTTTTGGTTGGTGGTAGGCTCGGGCTACAGCGATTTCGCTCGCTTTCTACCGGGAGCACTGGTCCTTACGGTGATGTTCTCCGCCATCTTTTCGGCAATGTCTCTAATTGAAGACCGGAAGGAGGGCTTTCTGCTCTCCGTGCTTGCCTCCCCTGCGCCACGCCCCGCCATTGTGCTTGGCAAGATCACGGCAGGTGCCTTGATCGCCGCTGTCCAGACAGCCGCGTTTCTGCTGCTCGCTACCTTGGGGGGAACGCTGTATCCCAACTCTCAAATTTTCTTCCTTCTGGGTGTATTCCTGCTGGTTGCCGTGGGCTTTACCGCCGCAGGCTTCTTGATTGCGTGGCTAGTTGCTTCACCGCAAGGCTTCCATGCCATCATCAATCTCATTTTTGTTCCCCTCTGGATGGTTTCCGGAGCCATCTTTCCGATTGGGGAGTCCCAAACCGGGATGCGGTGGCTGATGCTTCTGAATCCAGTCACCTACGCGCACGAGGCTGTCGCGCGCGGTCTTGGTCTTGCGGTGCCCGATGGCCACCCCGTCACGTCGTGGCTACCATTTGTTGTCGTTGTTCTGTCGGCGATCTTCATGTTCGGCGCGGCCGTTGTGGTTATCAACCGCCCCTCTGAAAGGAATTTGCTTTGAGGCACTTTGGTCTGGTTTCGCTATGCGCCCTCGTCCTGCTGCTGGCATCCTGCAATCGAAGTCAAGAGCTGGAGCCGCTGCCTGTAATGGGCGTGGTGGAGGATTTCACGCTCACTGACCAAAACGGCCAGCCATTCGGCATGGCTGACCTCCGCGGTCGCATCTGGGTCGCCGATTTCTTCTTCAGTAACTGTCCCGGTCCCTGCCCCCGCATGAGCACACTGATGGGCGATATTCAGCGCCTCACCCGCGATATCGAAGAGCTCCGCATCGTTTCCATCACCGTGGACCCGGAACGCGACAGCCCTGAGGCGATGAAGGCCTATGGGGAACGCTATGGCGCGATTGATGGCCGCTGGTATTTCCTTACCGGTCCGCAGGAATTGCTGCACCGGCTGGCGAGCAAAGATTTTAATTTGTTCGACGTGGACGGCAGTTTGCAACATAGCACCCGCTTTGCGCTGATTGACCGGCAGGGGCGCATTCGTGGCTTCTACAGTACCGGCGAGAACGGCAGCTACGCCCGTATCCCCGAGGATGCCCGCCGACTGCTCACCGAGTAATCGCGCCGGGTACACTGAGAGAGTGACCTAACCATTGGGCCTTTCGCGCTAAATAGGCCCCATTTTTCCCAGGAGAGACGAGACACCATGATTCCCCGCTATACGCGCCCCGAGATGGGTGCCGTTTGGAGTGACGAAACGAAGTACAAGTGCTGGTTGGAAGTGGAACTCGCAGCCACGGAAGTGCTTTCGGAGATGGGAATTGTCCCGGAAGTTGCGGCACACAGCTTACGCAAATTTGCGGCCATCAACGTTGCCCGGATCCTGGAAATTGAAGCCGATGTGAAACATGATGTCATCGCGTTTACGACATCTGTAGCGGAAATCATGACGGCTGCAGGTGCAGGCGAGCATTCCCGCTGGCTGCATTACGGGTTAACTTCTAATGATGTAGTGGATACGGCGCAATCTCTTCAAATCCAACGAGCCAATACCATTCTGCTTAAAGGGTTGAGCGACTTGATGGCGGTCCTGCAGAATCGAGCCTTCGAGTTTCAAGACACCATCCAGATTGGCCGTACCCACGGGATACACGCAGAGCCCATCACGTTCGGTCTGAAGATCGCGCTCTGGTTCGATGAGGCTCGTCGAAATCTGGTACGTTTGCAGACCGCATCGGCGGAGATGGCAGTTGGCAAGCTCTCCGGTGCAGTGGGTACCTTTGGCCACTTGAGCCCGGAGGCTGAGGAGCGTATCTGTAAGAAACTGGGGCTCAGTCCTGCCCCAATCTGTTCCCAGGTAATCTCACGAGATCGCCATGCGCACTACGTTTCTTCGCTTGCTCTTGTGGCCGCGCTCTGCGAGAAGATTGCCTTGGAAGTGCGCCATCTGCAGCGCACGGAAGTGCGGGAGGCCGAGGAGAGCTTCGGCGTGAATCAGAAGGGCAGTTCCGCCATGCCCCACAAGAAAAATCCGGTCACCAGCGAGCAGATCTGCGGACTGGCTCGCCTCGTCCGCAGTAATGCGCAGGCTGCGTTCGAAAACATCGCGCTATGGCACGAGAGGGACATTTCCCATTCCTCTGTTGAGCGTGTGATACTGCCGGATTCCACCATCCTTACGGACTACCTACTACAAAAGACCACTAACTTGGTTCGCGACCTAGTTGTGTTCCCCGACCGGATGCGTAGGAACCTGGAGAGCACTAAGGGGCTGGTGTTTTCAGGCCAGCTGCTGTTGGATCTGGCGGAGGCCGGTATGTTGCGTGAAGATGCCTACCGGTTGGTGCAGACTACCGCGATGAATGCTTGGCGCGAGGAGGGCGATTTTGAAGCTGCAATTAGAGCTGATTCTAAGGTCCTAGAGCTTCTTCGCCCCGACCAACTCGACGCTGCGTTTTCGCCCTCCAGGCAGCTACAAAATTTGAAAATAATCTTCGCCAGGGTATTCCAAAATCAGAAAAGTGACGCATAATCTAATTGGGCCTAGCAGAGAGTGAAGTTCTAGTCTCTTCACCTCGTTGAGCATCGCCTCTCTGCTACGTTTTCGCGTCTGGGTTCTTAACACAGTTGTAGGAACCAATCGAATGCCACGTGCGTAATTCTCACGTGAGCCTGATCTCCGATTCGCATGTAGTACTACTACGCGCTTTCGTGCCCATGGAAAACAAAACAAGGTCAACAATGATCCCAAACGAAATCCACCTCGTTCCGCTGAATTTCCCGGTCCAGGGCTTGGCGCGCGTCCTGTTGATTGACGCTGACGCTGCAAGCCGCATGACGATGCGCACCGTTCTGGAAGCGGGTGGTTATGGCGTACAAATAGCAACTACAACCGTAGAGGCAATGGAGTTTCTTGACACCCAGGAATTCGAACTTGTTCTCTGCAATCCACTTTCAGATCCAGGGCATATTGACTCTGCCATTCTGTCCTACGCCCGGTTTATGGCATACGAACCGGCTACTGCTGTCCTAACCTCAATCCACTGCTCTTCGAATTCCGCGGAAGACAATGTAGCGCGCAATCACGTGCTAGTGGAGCCTCAGAACCTGCCGGAACTGTTGGCTCAAGTAGCCGAGCTGGTTGCCAGCCGGGCACTGGCGAGGGTAGAGCGGCAACTGCTAGCTTAGCTCCGTCACGTTTCGTCTAGCGGTGCCACCAACGCGCTTCATGATGTGGGTGGGAGGGGATGTTCGTCCCAGACCATCTCCTCCACCAAACTCTCGAAGTCGTGTAACCCACCCGCAAAAAAGTGGTCTTTCGCCTCAATCCAATACAAGCTTTTGGGTTCAGGAAGTTCCGCTACCAATCCCGTCAGCTGCTCCACCGGCCCAAACTCGTCATGCGTGCTCTGGATGAAAATTTTTTCTCTGGTGCAAGCGTGAAGTTCTTCAATATCTGGCCATCGTGTTGGGTAACCAACTGCAATTAAACGCTTTGCTTCCACATCCGGCTGGCATCCCAAACGGAGAATAATGCGCGATCCAAACGAAAACCCAGCCAGACTATAGGGCAAGTTCGGATATCTGGTACGAAGGAGATCCAGAGCTACTCGCGCGTCTTCCAATTCCCCTTCGCCGTGCCCGTAAGTCCCCTCACTCAGATTCACTCCGCGAAAATTGAAGCGCAACACCACCGCCCCGGTTCGCCGAAGCCCACGAGCCAGCCGGTAGACTACCTTGTTGTGCATGGTGCCGCCGTGTTGGGGATGCGGATGACAAACCAGGGCAGCGTGTACCGGTTCTCCTTCTGCAGGTTCTTCCAGCAGGGCCTCCAGGCGCCCGGCAGGCCCCGGAATCATCAACGACTCAATTATTCGCGACATGTGTAGAAA
>CAZUAX010000103.1:0-16002 GCA_964618435.1 uncultured Solibacteraceae bacterium | reverse complement strand
CCCACGCTGGAGCGCTCCGGTCTGAAGGTGGGCGAAGATTTCTTTCTGTGCTTTTCTCCCGAACGGGTTGATCCTGGCAACGAAAAGTTTCAGACACGGAATATCCCCAAGGTAGTGGGTGGCACTACCCCGGCCTGTACGGAAACAGGAGCGCTATTTTACCGACAGGCTCTGGATACCGTAGTGCCAGTGAGTTCTACCAGTGTCGCCGAGATGGTGAAACTACTCGAAAATACCTTCCGCATGATCAACATCGGCATGGTGAATGAATTGGCGATGATGTGCGATCGCATGGGTGTGAATGTGTGGGAGGTGATCGACGCTGCGGCCACGAAACCGTTCGGGTTCATGCCTTTCTATCCTGGCCCAGGGTTAGGGGGACATTGCATTCCTATTGATCCGTTCTATCTCTCCTGGAAAACCAAACAAGCCGGCATAGAAGCCCGCTTCATTGAGCTGGCTGGCTACATCAACGGCCAGATGCCACGCTTCGTCGTGGACAAGGTGGCCGATGCGCTCAATGACCACTCGAAGCCCGTCAAGGGTAGTCATGTGCATTTGTTAGGGATTGCTTACAAGAGAGATATCGATGATCTTCGAGAGTCGCCCGCGCTCGATATCGCGCACCTATTGCAGCAGCGTGGCGCGCGGGTGACCTTCAGCGATCCCTATATCTCCAAGGCTCATCACGATGGGTTTCAGATTGAGCGGATGGAGGAAGAAGAAGGGCTTTCCGAAGCGGATTGTGTGGTGATTATCACCGACCATCGGAAAGTAGACTACGCCAGGGTGGGCGCAACGGCGAAACTGATTGTGGACACGCGGAACGCGATGAAGGCGATTGGCGGAGCAAACGTTGTTCGCTTGTAAAGGGATGTTTCCCAGGGCGTCGGGCACCGCTGGAATGCAAGGAAGCCCTGTGAGGTCTAAGGAGCCCTGAGCTCTAGGGCAGGCAGTGCAGCAGGACGGCGGTCACGTTATCGGGGCCGCCTCTCTCTTTTGCAAGCGCGATCAGCTTGTCTACTTTGTCTTCCACCGGAATTGACTCCGTCAGAATGTCCTTGATGTCCGCGTCCGGCACAGGACCACTCAAGCCGTCAGAGCAGAGAAGAAGCTGGTCTCCGATCTCCATTTCGCCCTGATAGTTCTGGATCTTGATGCGCTCAGTCGTGCCTACAGCCATAGTAAGCACATGCTTATGCGGGAACCGCTCAATTTCCTCCGCAGTCATCGGCGTGGTAGAGCAGAGCTCGTTCAGCAGCGTTTGGTCGTAGGACAACTGGGTGATCACGCCATCCCGACAGAGGTACGCCCGGCTATCACCTACGTTGGAAATGTATACTACCGGATGCCGGAGAAGGGCAATCACAACGGTAGAGCCCATACCTTTGCAGTCTGAACTCTCTCTCGCCTTCTCTAGAACCCGCTTGTTTGCCAAGCCGATTGCTTCGGCGATGATGGTCTGAGGATCCTTTTCCCCGTTCTTTTCGCGCAGGTATTCTGCGATCGTCTCCGCTGTGATGGCAGATGCCACTTCCCCACAAGCAGCACCACCCATACCGTCGGCAACTACAGCGAGTGAGAGCGCAGGATCAATCAGCCACGCATCCTCGTTGTTCTTACGGATGTTTCCCGGGTCAGTATTTCCCCACGCTTCAAACGATGGCATGTTGTATAGTCCAGGGCTGAAGGGTACAGATCACCCGTATCTTTCAGCGATTCTGCATGACATCACAATATAGCGAAATCCACGGCAATTTGGCGCATGCTCTTCAAGAAATTTGGCAAAAGGGCAGAATCAACCCTGGCCTGGACGCGTCGGTGAAGGTTTTTGCATCACTGGCCGTCCCCAATCCGATGAAGCTTCATCAAGTTTGTGCTGCCTGGTCGTCTGATGGGATGAGCCGCCACAAACACAACGCCATCCCCTCTGCGAAGTTGACCGCGCTCCACCAAAGTCTGTTCCATGAGGGGCAGCATTTCATCTGTGGTGCCCGCATTCTTCTCCAGTACGGCATGTACACCAAACACGGGCGCCAATTTGCGTGCCGTTTCCTCCACATGCGTGAATGCATAGATGGGCTCACTGGGGCGGTATCGGGCCACCAGGCGGGCGCTGTAGCCGCTTGAGGTGAACACGACGATGGCCTGCACGCGTGCGGCACGCGCGGCGTGAAAGGCCATGTCCGCGATAATCTCCGCATAGCTGGGGTTTGGGCGGTGCGGAGGCTTTCGCAGTAGGTCAAAACGCGAACTCGCCTCCACTTCCAGGGCAATCTTCGCCATCATCCGAACAGCGTCCATAGGGAACTTGCCCACGGAGGTTTCCGCGGAAAGCATTACGGCATCGGTGCCGTCGTAGATGGCATTTGCCACATCGCTTACCTCGGCCCGGGTGGGGGTAGAGGACTCGATCATCGATTCCAGCATCTGCGTGGCGGTAATTACGAAGCGGTTATGCCAGCGGGCACGCTCAATAATTGATTTCTGGATGTGAGGTACGCGTGCCAGGTCCATCTCCACGCCCAAGTCCCCACGTGCCACCATCACTCCGTCTGTTTCCGTGAGGATGCCCTCCAGGTTGTCCCATGCCTGCGGTTTCTCAATCTTGGAAATAATCGGCATGCGCGAATCCCGCTTGCGCAATTCCTCCCGCAACTCACGAACGTCCTCAGGGCTGCGAACAAAAGACAGAGCCACAAAATCAAAACTCTGGTCGACGGCAAAACTGAGGTCGCTGAGATCTTTTTCGGTAAGCGAGGGCGCACTCACGGCGACGTCCGGCAGATTGATGCCCTTGTTGTTGCCCACCATGCCGCCCTTCACGACATGGCAGTGTACGCAGGGGCCCTCCACCGAGATCACACGTAGTTCCACAGCACCGTCGTTGAGCAGGATCTTCTCCCCCGGCCCCACATCGATGATGAGGTTCGTAAAGTTCGTGCTGGCCATTTCTCGCGTACCCAGCACTTCTTCTACGGAGATGGTGAACGTATCCCCAGCGCGCAGAATCTCACTTCCGTTGGCGAAGCGGCCAAGGCGAATCTTGGGGCCTTGCAGGTCTAACATGCAAGCCACGTTACGGCCGATATCGCGGGCTACCTGGCGTACAGTTGTTAGCCGCCGTGCATGCTCCGCTTGTGTACCATGCGAGGCGTTGAAGCGAAACAAGTCCACACCCGCGGTAATCAGTTCCTCTACAGTCTCGGGACTTTCCGACGCCGGACCCAATGTGGCGACGATTTTGGTTTGGCGCATGCGCTAAGATGGCTCCTTCCGCTCTTATGCCACTGTACCAAGCCATTCTTCTTGCCCTGTTACAGGGGCTAACTGAGTTCCTGCCCATTAGCAGTTCCGCACATCTTGCGCTCTGTCCCTGGTTGCTGGGTTGGGAGGACCAGGGCCTTACCTTCGATATCGCGCTACACCTTGGCACACTCTTGGCGGTGCTTGTTTATTTCTCCCGAGATTGGTTCTTTATCATCCTGCGTGGCTTTGGTGTTCAGAGCGAAAAGGCGCCAGCCTACGTGAATGCGAACCCCGGTTTGCTCTGGCATCTGGCTGCGGCGACGGTTCCCGTAGGCGTGGTGGGACTGCTGCTGAAGGATATGGTAGAGACCGTGTTCCGCAGCCCTTACTACATCGGCTTTATGCTCATGGCTGTGGGGCTGTTGATTGGTTATGCTGACCGCCGCGGTACGCGCGACAAGCAGATAGGAAGCATGAGCTTTGCGGACACGCTCACTGTTGGTATTGCCCAGGCGCTTGCCGTAATTCCGGGCACCTCGCGCAGCGGCATCACCATCGCGACGGCACTATTGCGTAACCTCGATCGTGAATCCGCCGCGCGCTTTTCTTTTCTCCTCTCCACGCCGGCAATTGGTGGCGCCGCCGCCAAGGCGCTCTACGACATGCTGAAAGACGGCGGAATTGGGGCTGGCATGGCCACCCCGTTCGCCGTGGGAATCCTGGTGAGCGCCATCACGGGTATCCTGGTGATCGCCTTTTTCCTGCGTTACTTACGCCGGAACACTTTGCGCTTTTTTGTTCTTTATCGCGTGATCTTTGGCATAATGATAGTGCTTCTCGCCTACTTTCGGCCTCCTGTTCCCTGACGGGTTTCGGGAGCGCCTGAGATGAGCGCAATCCTATGAGCGCATCACCATCCGTCCGCGCTTCGAATTCCATCCGCTCTTCTTCCGCTCCAAAGCGCTCCCGCTGGGTGGAGGGTGCCGGCATCCTCGTATTCGCCTTCAGCGTCCTGATTTGGCTGAGTCTCATTTCCTACTCCGTGGACGACCCTTCCTGGAACTCCGCTGCGGGTCCCGGTGGGGCTAGTAACTGGATAGGCCGTGCGGGTGCTTATGCTGCCGATCTAGCTCTGCAGTCGCTGGGCTTGGCTGCCTTCACCTTGCCCCTGTTTCTGGTTGCGCTAAGCCTGCGTTGGATTCGATCACAGGAGATTGGTTCCATACCGGCCAGGCTGGTGGGCGCTCTGCTGCTGCTGCTGGGCCTATGCACCGGGCTATCTTTCCTTACGGGCTGGCTTTGGTTTGAAGGGGCGGTCCAGAGCGGAGGGCTGCTTGGGTTAGTGGTAAGGGATGCCCTTGTTTTCTACCTGAATCCCGTAGGCAGCCTGGTGGTGGTAGCCACCATGCTGGTGATGGGGCTCTACCTCTGTTCCCGATTTTCGGTGATGGCGGCTGCGGACTGGTTGAACGACAGCATCACCGACGCGCAGGAGCGTGATGTCCGTCGCGGGCTGTTTGGCTGGCTGGCGGAACGGCGTCGACTCCGCGCGGAGCGGGTTGCTGCCCGGGTTTCTCTTCGTGAGCAGGAAAAGGCGCGAAAGCAAGCGGAGAAAGAGGCAAAGAAAGCGGCTCGCGCCAGCCGCGAGAGTCATTCCGCTGCAACGCTGCCGTCTGTGGTGCCGACGACGCAGGACCTTGATCGCAGACAACAGATCGACTTGTCCGAGATTCCCATTGCGCCCCCGTATGAGCCCCCAGGGCTTACCGCTGACCTGAATGCGCTGCGGGCAGTGGAGACACAGGAGGCGCATTCTGGCGCCCTCGCGGAGGCCCCACCCTGGGACTTGCCGTCTGAGCAATCCTTGCCCGTCCAGGATGTTGTGGAGCCGGAGGCGGAACTCCAGATCCCCATCGAGACATTGGATGACCTTCAGGAGGATCCACCTGAGCCGGAGCCATGGGAGACGCTAACGCTTGGGGCATCTCCCGAGCCGTCCCAGCCGGCCAAACCGCGCAAGATTGCATGGCGCAGCCCGTCCACCGAACTTCTTCAGGAGGCGCCACCACGCAATCCCCTGGATGAACTGGAACTTAAGGAAACTGCTGCTCGCATCAAGTCGAAGTTTGAAGAATTCAATGTCTTCGGCAACGTGGTGCAGATTAACCCTGGCCCGGTGGTGACCACCTTTGAGTTCAAACCCGAAGCTGGCATTAAGTACAGCAAAATGACGAATCTCACGGAGGACCTCTGCCTGGGTCTGCAGGCGGAATCCGTGATGATTGAGCGCATACCAGGGAAACCCACCGTCGGTATCGAGGTGCCCAACACGCGGCGCGACACAATCGTCCTGCGGCAAATCCTGGAAGCTGATGAATTCCGATCGTCGCCCTCGAGGCTCACTTTCTGCCTGGGTAAGGACATCCGCGGCCGCATCAAGGTGGCCACCATGGAGCAGATGCCGCACCTTCTGATTGCCGGTTCCACGGGAGCCGGCAAGAGCGTGATGCTGAACGCCCTCATTGTGAGCATCCTGTACAAGTCCACTCCGGAGCAGGTACGGATGATCATGGTGGATCCGAAACAAGTGGAGTTGGGGATCTACGAAGGAATTCCCCACCTGCTAACCCCTGTAATTACCGATCCCAAGAAGGCCAGCGTCGCCCTTGGCAACGCCGTCATTGAGATGGAGCGTCGCCTTCGGTTGCTGGCGTCCTACGGAGCGCGCAACATTGAGCAGTTCAACAAGAAGGTGGAAAAGCTCAAGGAGCAAAGTGCCCGCTCCATTAACCTGTTTGAGGAAGAGGAGGAGACCCCCGATCCGCTGCCTTTTGTCCTGATTATCATTGACGAACTGGCTGACTTGATGATGCTGGAAGGCCGGAACGTGGAAGCCTCCATCACGCGCCTTGCCCAGATGGCGCGTGCAGTGGGCATCCACCTGGTGGTAGCCACGCAGCGCCCCAGCGTGGACGTCATTACCGGTCTCATTAAGGCGAACTTCCCGGCGCGCATGAGCTTCCGCGTGGCCACCAGGGTGGATAGCCGCACGATTCTGGACATCATGGGTGCGGAGCACCTTCTTGGCCGGGGCGACATGTTGTTCCTGCCTCCAGGGACGTCCCGTCTCACCCGCATGCACGGTGCCTACGTCCAGGAGCAGGAGATCAACAGCCTGGTGAGTTTCTGGAAAAGCCAGGCGACCCCGGAATATGACTCGAGTTTCCTGATTGCTCCTGACGCGGAGCCGGAGGAGGCGGACAGCAGTGATGAGGAAGATCCAGCCTATCGGGATGCCGTAAACGTGGTGCTGGAAATGGGCAAAGCCTCAACGTCGATTCTGCAGCGTCGCCTTCGCCTGGGATACGGCCGCGCAGCCCGTATTCTGGACCGCATGCAGCGTGACGGCATCATCGGGCCTCCAGATGGGCCACGGCCTCGTGATGTGCTTCGCCGCCCGGACTGGGCCGATTAGCGAACCAGGGGGATGGTTTCGTCGCTGTCCTTCACTGCAGCCTGGGGTTTACGGTTCACCTGCAACTCAAAAAGGTCTGGCCGCGCATAGTGGCCGATAACGTCCAGATCAAACTTCCCCTCGATAATTTGATCAAGGTTGAGGTCTGCAAACAGTACCACTTCCTCTCCGTAGACGGGCCCGGCCAACACCTCACCGAAGGGGTCCACCACCAGGCTGCCGCCGCGGATCAGGCCTGGAACATACTGGCAGGCGGAGAGCACGAAGCATCTCCCTTCCACCGCGATGTGACGCATCGTGGGCACCCATGTGTCCCGGTCATCCACCGTGCAGGCGCAATAGATTTCGATCCCCTGCTGGTACATCGTCATGCGGAGCAGGGGCATGTAGTTTTCCCAGCAGATCACAGCCCCCACTTTGCCCAGGTCTGTCGTCAGCACGGGAAGCGTAGACCCGTCACCACATCCCCAGATCAGCCGCTCTACCGCCGTGGGCATCACTTTGCGGTGCTTCCCCAGAAGGCTGCCGTCGGGGCCCAGAAATACGACGGTGCAATAGAGAGTGCCGCCATCACGTTCCACGCAGCCCATCACCACATGGATACCGTGGCGCTTAGCCGCATTCGATAAGTGATTCAATTCAGGCCCCGGGATGCGAATGGCGCCCTCGGCGTAACGACGAAACTCGCTGCGACCTTCCGGGCTTCTGCTGCCCACCTTTGCGCCAAAATCCATGCCTTTGGGATAGCCGCCCAAGAATGCTTCAGGGAAGACCACCAGTTGGGCATCTCCGTGGGCAGCTTCTTCGATACGCTCCAACGCTTGGCTCAGCGCCGCCGAGGTTTCGAACGGTCGGGAGCCTGCCTGAACAACCGCAATTCGCGAAGTCATGCAAACCAGCGTACACTGTGCGCTTCCCTGAGCTTAGAAAGCACAAACGCGCGGGAAACCTCGAACGGGTCGCCCGCGCGAAAGCGGAAAGGAGGGACATTGATGGCCGTGGCCAAGCGTATCTTCTATCGCCAGAAAGGGGGAGTTTCCTGGTCGCGGAAATTCGCCTGAACACGATCTTCAACCATTTAGAATCCGATTGGCGCGAAAAGTTCCCGGCCGAGTGGATCCGGTATCCCAGTCAACAGCGATTGGGGCTGGTTCAGGCTTCTTTCGTCGTTTCGAACTCTTCACCAACAGCGGGGTTCTGGCGATGCGCTACACGGGTGAGAGCGGTGAGCAGCTTGTTGTGGAGTTCGCCCGGAATGGGGTACGGGTCCATCCCACGGTAGACCTTAATCGTCTTCTTCGTAGTGTCGGTAATCACCCAGCAATTTGGGCACTCAGAGAGATGGTTCTCCAGCTCGGCGCGCAACTCCGGCGTCGTCTGCTCGTCCAGGTAGGCTTCCAACTCTTCCAGGAAACGCTTACAGGTAATCAAAGATATCGTCCCCTTTGCGTTTGAAATAGCGCGTCAACTTCTCGCGTAGCTTCAGCCGGGCACGCAACAGGCGGCTCTTTACTGCTGGAACCGTGAGCCCGAGAATTTCTGCCGTCTCCTCGGAACTCAATTCTTCGATGTCCCTGAGAACAAAAACGCTTCGGAAGATTGGAGGAAGGCTTTTCACTGCCTGATCAAGTATTTCCCGGAGTTCGGTTTGGGAATACTTGTCTTCGGGATTGTCCTCCCAAACGGCAATTTCACGGGCAATCACATCCTCGCCTGTGTCGATCTGCTCGTCCAGGCTGACGGAGCGGTCGCTCTTCCGCTTACGGAGCTTCATCAGGCTCTCGTTGACGGCGATCCGGACAATCCATGTGTAGAACTTCGAGTTGCCCTGGAACTCGCCCAAGTGCTCATACGCCTTGAGAAAAGTTTCCTGGAGGACATCCTCGGCATCTTCCTGGCTATTGGTAATATGACGGGCTAGTCGGAAGATCTTGCCCTCATATTTTTCAACAAGTTGTGTGAAGGCGCTAAGGTCACCTTTGCGGGCCTTCGCCACTAGCGGGGTTTCGTTGAAGCCAGCTGGGCTGGTGGTGGATGCCATGGTCTCCCTTTACGAAGGAGTTATGCCGCGTCCAATGCAGTGCGCGACAGCACGGGTCCGAGGCCGGGAACTGCGAATCTCGAGCGGTCGGAAGACAAAAATCCGTGTGCTAATCTGAAGTGAACCTTCGTCCTATGAGCCAGCTTACCATTACGCTGCCCGATGGGAGTACCCAATCGGTAGCGTCCGGCACAACCGCCCTCGAAATTGCGCGTTCCATCAGTGAGCGCCTTGCCGAAATTGCCCTCGTGGCCAGCGTGAACGGCAAACTCACTGACCTCTCCGAGCCCATCACTGAAGACGCCACCGTCCGCATCCTCACGCCGAACGACGAAGAGGCGCTCGAAGTCTACAGGCACTCCACCGCCCACCTGCTCGCAGCTGCTGTACTGGAGTTATATCCCGAAACCAAACTCGGTATTGGCCCACCCATTGAGAACGGTTTCTATTACGATTTCGACCGTCCACATCCCTTCACGCCAGAAGACCTCGAAAAGATCGAGGCGAAGATGGCTGAGATTCAGTCCCGGAACCTGCCTTACGATCGCAACCTGATTCCTAAGGAGGAAGCGCTTAAGCGCTACCAGGAGCAGGGCGACTGGATGAAGTGTGAACTGGTGGAAGACCGTGGCGGTGAGCGCGTAAGCGAGTATACGCTGGGGCCAGCCTTCAGTGATTTTTGCCGCGGACCCCATATTCCCAATACATCGCACATCAAGGCGTTCAAGCTACTGTCCATCGCCGGTGCGTACTGGAAGGGCGACGAGAAGAACAAGATGCTGCAACGCATCTACGGCACCGCATTCTTCAAGCCCAAGGAGTTGCGTGCGCACCTGGAGCGTTTGGAAGAAGCAAAGCGCCGCGACCACCGCAAGTTAGGCAAGGAACTGGACCTGTTCAGCATTCAGGAAGAAGCTGGGCCGGGGTTGATCTTTTTCCATCCCAAGGGCGGCACCGTCCGGATGTTGCTCGAAAACTGGATGCGGGAGCAGTATCTGGCCCGCGGCTACAGCCTGGTGTATACGCCGCACGTGGCTCGCGCGGGCCTGTGGAAGACCTCGGGGCACTACGACTTTTACGGCGAGAACATGTTCAAGCGGATGGAGTTGGACGACGCTGAATACCAACTGAAGCCGATGAACTGTCCCTTCCATATCCTCATTTACAAGGACAGGCAGCACAGTTATCGGGAACTCCCGGTGCGCCTTGGAGAGTTGGGGACGGTGTATCGCTACGAGCGCAGCGGCACCATGCACGGGCTCTTGCGCGTGCGTGGCTTCACACAGGACGACGCCCACATCTTCTGCACCCCCGCGCAGGCGGAAGGGGAAGTGGTGAGCTGTCTTGAGTTCGCTCTGGACACTCTGCGGGCTTTTGGCTTTACTGAGTACAAGGCCGAACTTTCCACGTGGGATGGCGGAAAGAGCGGCAAGTACGATGGCACTCCTGAACAGTGGGAGATCGCCGAGAGCGCCCTTCGCAACGCGGTTCGCCGCGTGGGGTTGGAAGCGAAGGTAATGGAAGATGAGGCCGCGTTCTATGGGCCCAAGATCGACATGAAGCTGGTGGATGCCATTGGACGAATGTGGCAGCTATCCACCGTGCAGTTTGATTTTACACTCGCCCGACGCTTTCAGTTGGAGTACATCGGGGAAGATGGCCGGGCACACCAGCCGCTGATGGTTCACCGCGCCTTGTTCGGCTCAGTAGAACGATTTTTTGGCATCCTGGTGGAGCACTACGCGGGAGCTTTTCCCCTGTGGCTGGCCCCAATCCAGGTGGCGGTTCTTCCCATCACCGACCGTCAAGTCTCCTACAGTCATAGCTTGTCTGACAAGCTGAAAAAGCAAGGCATCCGGGTGCATGTGGACGACCGGAACGAGAAGGTGAACTTCAAGATCCGGGAAGCGCAGATGCAGAAGATCCCCTACATGCTGGTGGTGGGTGACCGCGAGGAAGAGGCGGGTAATGTCTCTGTGCGGCACCGGCGCCGAGGCGACCTTGGTGTGCAGGCCTTCGACGATTTTGTGGCGGGCATTCAGCCGCTGATTGAATCCCGCGATGCCTCGGATTAGGGGCGAAGGCTAGCCCGGAGGCTCTGCACGCGTGTTCGAATTTTTGCGATTCCTGCTGCCTGCCGCGTTTGTGGCAGGCAGTTGTGTTTATTGCGTGATGAGCATTCTGGCTGCGCGGCGATATCGTGCGGTTGCTCCTCGCAAGGCGTCACAGCGGCAGCCCATCAGTGTCCTGAAGCCCCTTCATGGTCTTGATGATGGCCTGGAGGAGAATCTCCGGAGCTACTTTGCGCAGGATTATCTCTCTCCGGGCGGGCAACCCGCATTCGAAATCCTTTGCGCTGCCCGTGATGCGGCTGACCCTGCGCTCGCTCTGGTTGCCCGTCTGCAAACGCAGTACCCCACCGTGCCGTGCCAGATGATTGTCACCGGCGAACCGCCTTACGCCAACGCCAAGGTGTTTTCGCTGGATTGCATGTTGCAAAAGGCTCTCTACCCACTGCTGCTAATGGCGGATAGCGACGTGCGCGTGGATCCGGGATTTCTGGAGATCCTGAATGCCGAATTCAACGATCCTGAGCTGGGCGTGGCTACCTGTCTGTATCGGGCGGTTCCCGGCAATAGCCGCTGGAGTTTTCTGGAAGCCCTTCACATGAACACGGAGTTTCTCGGCGGCGTGCTTACCGCGAGGATGTTGGAGGGAGTTCGTTTCGCATTGGGGCCCACGATTGTTGCTCGTCGCCATGTGATTGATGCAATAGGGGGCTTCTCCCTGCTGAAGGATTATCTGGCGGAGGACTTCGTGATGGGTAACCGTGCGGCGGCCCTTGGGCATACGGTGATTCTGTCGAGTGCCATCATCGAGCATCGTATTGGCAGCCAGCCCTTTTGGGCAAATATGAGTCATCGCCTGCGCTGGGCACGTTCCACGCGAAGGTCTCGGCCCGCTGGCTATTTTGGAGAGGTCTTCCTGAGGCCCCTGGCACTTACGATGATTTTGGTAATGCTGGCGCCATGGGCCTGGCCAGCGATTCCCATTGTGTTGCTGCTGCGTGTCTGGCAGGCGGAGGAAATGCGCCTTACCGTCCGTGCACGGTTCACTCCATGGCACTGGCTTGCCCTTCCGGTCCAGGATTTGCTCAGCTTTTTTCTTTGGCTCGCTGGATTCTTTGGCAATTCCATACGCTGGCGCGGCAGGCGTTATCGGCTTCTGCGGGATGGGCGCTTCGAATACATGGGCGAGGGCGGGTGAGAATCGATTCGCATGTTGAAACGCGGCAGGCCTCAATTCCATCTCTATAGTTGGATACCACCTGCCCTTCCGCCGCCTTCTGGCGGACGCTGTTTCGAAAAGTGCTGACCCCGTTTTTTTTGTAAACCGAAAGCTCTATCGTAGAGCCAGAGATGTAGAGCAAGAGGCGGGGTGCGGGCGACCGCTCTTCGCATTTCGTCCGGGGTTAGGTGCGGTAGTCCAGAGGGAGAAAGTTTTCGTATGAATCACGTGAAATCCGCCATGTTGCTGGCGCTGCTGACGGCCCTGTTGCTGTTCCTGGGCCACGCGATCGCGGGTGAGTCCGGACTCATGATCGCCGTTTTCATGGCGCTAATCATGAACTTCGGTAGCTACTGGTTCTCTGACAAGATCGTGCTCTCGATGTACGGTGGCCGGGAGGTTACAGAACGCGATCTTCCCGAGCTTGTCTCGATGGTGCGTCACCTTTCCATGCAGGCCAATTTGCCCATGCCCCGCGTGTACATCCTGGATGAACAGGCGCCCAATGCCTTTGCGACCGGACGTAGCCCCAAAAAAGGTGCCGTGGCGGTGAGCGCGGGGCTGATGCAGATGCTGAATCGCGATGAACTGGCTGGAGTAATTGCTCACGAGTTGGCCCACATCCAAAACCGCGATACCCTCATCATGACCGTTGCTGGCACCATCGCAGGGGCATTGAGCTATCTCAGCCAAATGGCAATGTGGGGAATGATGTTCCGCGGCGGTGATGACGACCGCGAGGGGCCTAGTCCTATCGCCGCGCTATTGGGAATTGTCATAGCGCCCATCGCCGCAATGATCATTCAGATGGCAATTTCCCGTTCACGGGAATACATTGCGGACGCCCGTGGCGCCCAAATCAGTGGCACCCCAATGGGCCTGGCGAATGCACTCCGCAAAATTGAAGCGTACGCCAAGCAGATTCCCATGCACCACGGGAGCCCCGCCACCGCGCACCTGTTTATCATTAATCCCTTTGTGGGCGGTCTTGCCGGGCTGTTTCGCACACATCCGGAAACCGCTGAGCGAGTCGCTCTGCTGGAGCGCATGGCCATGACTGGCGAATACCGAGCCTGAACTTTACCTCCCCTCCTGATCGGAGACCCGCTTGACCTGCGAGCGGGTCTCCGAAAAAGTGCCCTCCCTGCCCTATCATGGAGGGAGTGCTGCCCGCGAACGAGTTCCTCTTCCCCATTGCCGAATATTGGCCCTTCCTTACCGGCTTTATTGGCTTTGTTGTCATTTTGCTGGTGCTTGACCTCACCGTATTTCACCGAAAGGCCCATGCCGTCTCCATCAAGGAGGCAGGTCTCTGGGTGGTTTTCTGGGTATCCCTGGCCGTTGTCTTCAATATTGGCCTGTATTATTACGCTAATTGGTCGTTTCCCCAGAGCGAACGTCTGATGGCCATCCCTGGTTTTGATCCTGGAGCAGCAGCGAAGCAGGTGGCGCTAGAGTTCTTAACTGGCTATATTATTGAAGAATCTCTGTCCGTAGACAATATCTTTGTATTTGTTGTGGTAATGGGGTATTTTGCCATTCCCGCACGCTACCAGCATCGGGTCCTGTTTCTTGGCATTCTAGGCGCAATTATCTTTAGGGGCATCTTCATCTCACTTGGCGCCATCTTGATCCAGTTTCATTGGATCATCTACGTCTTCGGCGCTTTTTTGATCTTTACGGGTATCCGCATGGCCATCGCGGAGGAGCACGCCCCAGAGCCCGAAAAGAATCCGCTCATCCGCATTTTTCGCAGGTATATGCCAGTTGCCAGCGAGTTTCATGGGCAGCACTTCTTCGTCCGTCTGAACGGCGTGATGCATGCTACACCCTTGTTTATCGCCGTATTGTTTCTAGAGGCTACCGATATCGTGTTTGCGGTGGATTCTGTGCCGGCGATTTTTGCAGTTACTCGTGAGCCCCTCATCGTCTTCACCTCTAATATCTTTGCAATTCTCGGTCTCCGTGCAATGTACTTTCTGCTTGCAGGAGCCATGGATAAGTTTTATCTTTTGAAGTATTCTCTGTCGCTGATCCTTATTTTTGTCGGCCTAAAGATGACGTGGCTTGACTATGTGTTTGACGGTCATTTCCCCATCAGTTGGTCGCTTGGTATCATTGGCGGCGTGCTTGCTCTCGGCGTTGCCGGGTCACTAGTCTTTCCTCAACGAGCAAAGATTTCGTAGTGGACTCAGCGTCTGGATGGAGTCGCGACCCGGACGATTTGGTACTCAAGACAGGTTGATAACACCACCATGCAAAGTTGGAATCGAAGGGAATTCATGGCAGCGAATGCAAGTGCGGCCCTTGTGCAAACAGGTAACCGCTATCACTATGCCGTAGTGGGTGCCGGGGTTTTTGGGACCTGGCTGGCGAGGGCACTCCACCTGGCGGGCAAGAGAGTGTTGTTGATTGACCAGCATGGTGGGGCCAGTAACCGCGCAAGCAGCGGTGGCGAAACGAGAATCATCCGCTTTGGCTACGGCGATAGGGAAATCTATACACGATGGAGCCAGCGTGCGCTGGGGTTGTATAAGGCAGCCTATGCAGGTCTGGACCCCAGGCTTTTTGTGGAAACCGGATTCCTCTGGCTAGCGCGTCCTGGGGATACGTACACGGAAGCCAATCTGGCGGTTTTCGAACGGTTAGGCGTGCGCTACGAGAAGTTGGATCGAGAGGACCTGGAACGTCGCTTTCCCCAGATATCGTTGGGGCCGGTCACATGGGGAATCTATGAGCCGGAGGCTGGCGGGTTGCTGGCGCGGCGGGGTGTACAGACCGTGCTCGAGGCGTTGCGCAAGCAAGGCATGCAGTATCAGCAAGCGCACATTTTGCCGCCGGTTGCTGGAGCGCGCAATGCCACCCTACGGACTACAGACGGCTCCCGAATCCAAGCGGATACTTTGGTGTACGCATGCGGACCGTGGCTTCCCAAGGTGTTTCCCGAACTGTTAGGGAATCGCATCCGTCCCACAAGGCAAGAGGTCTTCTACTTCGGATTAGCGCCTGGGGACTCCTCATTCCGGATTCCCAGGATGCCATCGTGGGTGGACCCCGGCGACACCATGTATGGATTGCCGGACATCGAAAACAGGGGTTTCAAGATTTGTCCGGACACCCACGGGCCGAAAGTCGATCCCGATACCCAGGAACGGCTGGTTCCGGAGGGGTCAGTAACCTTGATGCGCGCCTACATGCGGCAGCGCTTCCCCAGTCTTGCGTCTGCACCACTCGTGCAAACGGAGGTCTGCCAGTATGAAAACACCTCGAATGGCGACTATCTGATGGATCGTCATCCGGAGTTCGATAATGTGTGGCTGCTGGGAGGTGGGTCTGGCCATGGCTATAAGCATGGGCCCGCCGTTGGGGAGTATATGGCCGCTGCGTTGTTGGAGGGCAGGCCGTTAGACTCGCGGTTCGCTCTTTCCACCAAAGAGGAGATGCGTGAGGGCGGACGGTCTTCCACCATTCCCGCCCCCAAGCAATAGGGTGTTCTACTTCACCACTACGCCGCGCTCGTCCAGCAAAGTGCCCGAGAGCCGCAGCAAGGTGAGGCGGTTGCGGTTGTAGTTGATGCTCTCCGTTACCATGCGCTGTTCGGCGGTAATGAGGTCGGTTTGCGCGGCCTGCAGGAAGAAGAGGGTGACGGTGCCAAGGTCGTACTTTTTCTGTTCGGCATCCAGGCGCTTCTGTGCGAACTCACGGGCGATGCCAGCAAGGCGGACGCTATCGCGGCTGGCTTCGAGGTTGTTGATGGCGTTGAGAATGTCCAGACGCACGGTTTGTTCGAGGTCTCGGATGCGGAGCATGGTTGTCTTTTTTCGAACCAGGGAATCCGCATAGTTGGCCGCAGCCTGCCGGTCTCGAATGGGCAGGGCCAACTGGAGACCGAAGCTGTAGGTGGGGAAGTCAAAGGCCAACGTATTGCCTAGCGCGCTCCAGAGGCTTA
>CAZUAX010000102.1:11363-16238 GCA_964618435.1 uncultured Solibacteraceae bacterium | reverse complement strand
GATTGAATGGTCACCCGCACAACCCATCGCCGCCGCGGCGCTCTATGAGACAGAATTCCTGCCCTCCGGCCTGCGGACTCTGGACATGGCCCGGGCGCGGAGGCGCACTCCGTTGTCACCGGCACCCCCGTCCAGGGACGACCCACGCCTTGAGGTGCTTTCAGTGGCGCTGGACGCCGAGGAGGCGCTGCTTGTGCTGGCGGCCGTCTCCGAAGGTGAGTTTGATGTCAGCCTGAAGGTGCTGGAGGATGCGGTGCTCGTTCAAGGTCGGGTAAACGACACCCAGCAGTATGAGTCCCTGCGAGACGCCGCGATGCCGCTCGCAGGTTACTCCCGCTTCCTGCGGTTTGACGTTCAGGTTGCCGAAGCGGAGCCCCTTCCGCCGCTGGGCGGCAGCGTGCAGCCTAATGCGACGTCGGGCGCAGGGGATCCACCCGTTGCGGCAGCCCTTGCTGCCAGGCACCCATCCATGTCAAAGGACGAAGTCCGGGCCCTCTGCAACCGCGCCGTCCGACTGTCCGGCAATGTCGTGCTTGCTGCCCGGCGTCTTGCTTCGGTCCACGCCCGCTACACTCTCGAGGACGAGACGCTGATGCCGCCTCCGGATCGTCGACGCCTTGCGGATATCCGCATGCGGTACGGACGCCAGTACCGGCTGGCCTTAGGGGACTTCCACCAGTTCCTGCTGCAAGTGGGCCTGGGTGATATGGGCACCGAGGTGCCCGCGACACAGCAACTGAATGCGGATAGCGGACCCAGGGATCCGTCCGCCATCTACGAGGCATCCCGCTTGTTGCACGCTAACGTGTTGCGCCATTTTGCGGTGGGCCATCCCGCGGACAATGCACAACCCTTAGGGCTAGCCGCGATTACAGGCGAGATTCGTGCCCTGCTGCAAGCAAACCTGCAGACAAACGCCACCAACCAGTCTCCAAAATCACCGTTGCGATAATTTTTTCTTGCCCGCTGTGGATAAAAGTGCGTCCTTGCACCACTGATCCCTACAACAAGATCCTGTTTGGAGGTATTCGTCTCGTGAACCGAATCCGAAGTTCTTTTTTTCCACGCGGCATCCGCATTGCCCTGCTGCTTCTGCTGACTCTGGCTTTGGCCCCGCTACATGCCCAGGAAACGGCTGGCGCCGTGCGCGGCGAAGTGACTGACGCATCTTCCGCCCGTATGGCGGATGTGCAGATTGAGTTAACCAATACGGACACCGGCACTACCTACCGTCAGACTTCCAATATGGAAGGTCTGTATACCTTTAACCTCATCCCTCCCGGCGTCTACAGCATCCGAGCGTCGATAACCGGCTTCCAGACGTACACCATGAGCGGGATCCGCGTAGAGATCAACCGTACCACGCAGGTGAATCTTCGACTCGAACTTGGCAGCGTATCGGAAGTAGTGGAAGTTTCCGCTCCCCCGGTTGCCATTGAAACGGCAAGCGCCAACGTCAACACCAACGTTGAGCGCAAGTATGTGGTGGAGCTGCCCAGTTCTTCCCGTAATCCGCTCACCATGGCCGCGCTGGCGCCTGGCGTCAACCTGATTCGCACTGGATCTCAGGTGAACAATATCCAGGGTGCGGCAGCGAATGTGAATGGCCTCCGTCAGAGCGCCAACGTCTTTTACCTTGATGGGTCAGACAACACCGGAACATTCCGCAACACCGCACTCCAGTTCCCCAACCCTGAAGCCGTCCAGGAGGTGCAGGTTTCCACAGCAAGCACCTCCGCCGAATTTGGCAAACAGCCTGGTGGCATTTTCAATGTGGTCACCAAGTCTGGCACCAACCAGTTTCATGGCGCGGGGTTTTTCTTCTTCCGCAACCAGAACCTAAACGCGAACACATGGGACCGCAACCGCTCAGGGGTTGATCGCCCTGTGGACGATCAGAAGCAAGTGGGCGGTGTACTTGGTGGACCCGTCATCCGCAACAAGACATTCTTCTTTGGCTCTTTCATGCTCTATCGCGAGAAGGTGCCTGGCTTCCAGAACAACCGGCAGGTGCCTACACAGGCCATGCGTGGGGGGGACTTCTCCCAGTTCACCCGCCAGCTTTACAATCCCGACACAGGTGTTCCCCTTGCCAATAACCAGATCCCCAGCGCATTGCTGGATCCTGTGGCCGGTCGGCTTGCCGCTCTCCTGCCTACAGTGGGCAATCTGGGTGATCGCCTGATCTACGACTTTATTAATCCCACCAACAACCAGGAAGCCCTGGGCAAGGTGGACCATAATTTCTCAGAGAATCATCAGCTGAGTGTCAGCTACATGCGCACCTGGGGAATTGCGGATACGTTTACGGATGGAAACAACCAGATCCCCACCTGGGCACCCATGTCGCTCACCAACCGGCAGAACACCGTATCTGCAAAGCACCTCTGGACGATCAACCCCTCGACCATTGCCCAGTTCCGCTTTGCCTTGGCGAAACATGTGTCAGACCGCGACAACCAGGCAGTGCAGGGACAGGCGCTTGAAGATCTGGGAGCAAACTTCCCGCTGGGATCTTCCCGTTCCGGGCGCTACCTGCCGCGAATTGAGGTCACTGACGGATTCATCGCCAATCCTGGCAACCTAAGTCTGTTCGACCAGAACAACTACCGCATCGGTGGCACGCTTTCCATGATCCGCGGCAATCACAACATCAAGTTTGGAATGGAGAGCCAACGGTCTGGCGTCCGTCAGTTTAATCCCAGTGACCGTGCAACGTTTACCTTCGACGGCCGCAGTTCGTCGCGCCCGGCGGTGGGTAATCCCACCGGCATTGGTGTGTTTGGCTACTCCGCCGCGGACTTCCTGATGGGCCGATCTTCCACTTTCCAGCAGTCGGGCACTCGGGACTATGACATTCGCAACTGGTCCCACTACTTCTTCATTCAGGATGAGTGGCGCATCACCCCGCGCATCACCATCACGCCCGGCTTGCGCTACGAGTTCTATCAGCCATCGCGCGAAGTAGAAGGCCGGGCATCAGCCTTTGTTCTGGGGCACCAGTCCAACCAGTTCCCCAACGCGCCCGTGAACATGGCCTTTCAGGGAGACGCCGGGATTCCCATGGGCTTTATCCAGCAGGACCGCAATAACTTCGCACCCCGTCTCGGCATCGCCTGGGATGTGACGGGCGATGGCAAGACGGCTATCCGCGCAGGCGGCGGCATTTACTATGCCTTTAACATCATGAACATCCCGATGTGGAATTCGGAACGGATTCCCTGGGATCCTCAGGCATCGGGCGGCGAAACTCTGAATCTAGTGGATCCCTGGACCACCAGCCGCACAATCAACTACTCGGCACCTCCCACTCCATTCAGCCTGAACCCCAACGACTTCAACTATCCAAATCGGGTCGTCAACATGCTTGGTTACGACCAGGGCTGGCGTACCCCTTACACAGCGCAGTGGACCTTAAGTGTCGAACGGGAACTTGCCCGCGGCATCTCCGTAACCACGGGCTACGTCGCCAACCGCGGTCTAGGATTCTTCCAGGTCTGGGATGGAAACCTGCCCCAATGGCAAGACAACGCTACTCTGCAGAACGTGGAGCAGCGGCGTCCGATTCCTGGATACGGTATCGTTGAGATTCTTCACGCCCGTACCCGCAGTTGGCACGATTCTTTCCAACTCACTACCAATGTCCGGCGATTCAAAGGCCTGGTATCGCGCTTTACCTATGTGTACGGCAAGAGCCTGGCGGTGGAAGGTGAAGACCGCGGCCAGGGTGGGAACCGTCCTGCCAACCCACTGAATGTGGATGGCGAAAAGGGTGAGTTTGGCAACCGGCAGGTGGCACGCGCCTTCTTCGTATATGACCTTCCATTCTTCCAGAACCAAAATTCCCTGGCAGGCAAGCTGCTGGGCAACTGGCAGATGTCGGGCACCTGGCAAGTCCAGACGGGAAATCGATTGAATGTGGTGATTGGCGAGGACTGGAACCGTGACGGCCAGCCGAATGACCGGCCCAACGTTACGGGCCCCATCAGTTACACCTCGGGTTCGGAGGATCAGCGCATGACCCGCTTCTTCGACACTTCCGCGTTCGCCAACCCCGCCATCCGCAACACCTTTGGCAACCTTGGCCGCAATACACTGGTGGGCCCGGGCCAATGGAACGTGGACTACGCTGTCCTAAAGAACTTCCCCATCAGTGAAACTAAGTTCTTCCAATACCGTGCGGAGTTCTACAACGTGTTCAACAACAACAACCTGAATGATCCGAACACCACCACGCGCAGCGTGGACTTCGGACGTATCCTCAACCGCTTCGGCAACCGCACGATGCAGATGGGCATCCGCTTTGTATTCTAGGAGGCAGATGCGTATCCATCGTCGGCACTTCCTTCAGGTGGCAGCCCTTTCGGGGGCTGCCACCCTCCATCCCGCCCATGCGCAGGAGCCCTCGCTAAAGGTAGGTGGCATTCCGCTAGGAGTGCAGACCTTCTGTTTTAACGACAGGCCCTTCGAGCAGATGCTTGATGCTGTGGTCGCCACCGGAGCCCGCGGCATTGAGCTCTTCCGTGGCCACGCGGAACCCCCGCCCATCCACCGCGACCGTCATAAGCTCCGCGAGTGGAGGCTTAGCGTAAATCTTAACCACTTCCAGATGCTGCGCCAGCAGATCGATAAGGCCGGGCTTACGATCCTTTCCTACGACGTAAGCATGCGCAGCGACTGGACTGACGACGAAATCGACCGTGCCTTCCAGATGGCGCACACTCTGGGTACTGACCTCATCACCAGTTCCAGCAACATCGCGGTAAGCCCGCGCCTGGACGCCGCCGCCCAGAAGCACCGCATCCGCGTAGGCTTGCACAACCACGCACAGTCGAAACCGGATGAACTGGCGACAGCGGAAGACTATGCCACGGC
>CAZUAX010000102.1:0-11263 GCA_964618435.1 uncultured Solibacteraceae bacterium | reverse complement strand
ACCACGCACAGTCGAAACCGGATGAACTGGCGACAGCGGAAGACTATGCCACGGCGCTGAACGGAAGGTCAAAGTGGATGGGTATCACGTTCGATACCGGCCACTTTGCCGCAGCCGGCTTTGACTGCGTGCCTTTCCTGGAAGCCAACCGTGAACGTACTTTCGCGCTCCACTTCAAAGACCGTAAGAAGAATATGGGTCCGCAGGTACCACTGGGCACTGGAGACGCAGGGCTCATCCGGATCATCGCGTTTCTGCGCGAGCACAGGAGCACGATTCCTGTATGCGTGGAGCATGTGGTTCAGCAGGGCGACCGTTTGCCGGTCATTCGGAATGATGTAGCATGGCTACGCAACGAATTCAGCAAGGGACGATAACCGATGCAGCGACGTGACTTCTTGAAAGCTACCTCTATCTCCGCAATTGCCAGCGGCACCGCCCGTGCGCAGCAGGTGCGCGGGGCGAACGACAAAGTGCAGGTGGGCATTATCGGTCTTGGCATGAATGGCTTCGGTCAGCACGTCCAGGGCCTGCTGGCGATTCCAGGGAAGGCGGAAATCGTGGCCGTCAGCGACATCTACGCACCCCGCGTGGACCGTGCGCTTTCTGTTACCCGCGCCAAGAGCTATCACAACTATGAGGATCTGCTGGCGGACCCCAACGTGGAGGCAGTCATCATCAGTACGCCGGACCACTGGCACTCCAAGATGGCCATTGATGCCATGCGTGCGGGCAAAGACGTCGACGTAGAAAAGCCGATGGCCCTCACCCTGGAAGAAGCCAAGGAGATGGTGCGCGTCTCCAAGGAAACGGGTCGCGTGCTGGCCGTGGATAGCGAGCACATGGCCCACACCATCTGGAAGCCAGCCAAACAGGCGGTGGAGGGCGGCGTGCTTGGCAAGCTGCTCTGGAGCCAGACCAGCCGCAGCCGAAACTCCGTGGAACCTGCCTGGGAATACACCATCGACGAGGGCGCTGGTCCGGACAACCTCGATTGGGAACGCTGGCTAGGTCCGCACAAGCACCGGGTGCCCTTCAGCAAAGAGCGCTACTTCCGCTGGCGCCGTTTCTGGGATTACGGCGGCGGTATCATGACCGACCTCTACTTCCACCACCTTGCCCCGCTGATTCACGTCACCGGTAGAGGCTTCCCGGTGAAGGTGACGGCGGCGGGCGGCCACTACGTCCACCCCACCAGCGCCATTGAAGTGCCGGACACCATGCTGCTGACCCTCGACTTTGAGAACCGTCACTCGATGCTGGTGGGCGGTTCACTGGCCAACTCGCTGGAGTTGCCCATCGTCGTGCGCGGCAACGAAGCAAACATCCGTTTCCTGGGCGGCAGCCAGGTACGTCCGGGTTATCTGATCATGGAGCCGGAAGCTCCCTATGCGGATAGCTTCCGCGCCAAGGTGGAGAAGGCCGGGATTGAAGGCAAGTGGGAAACCGTCCAGGGTAGTGGCTCCGCGCCCCAACTGGCCCGCATGCCCCGGGCGCGCCAGGAAGAAACGATGGCTGCACTTCTAGGCGAAAACGACATCAAGGCTGCCTACGAAGAGGAAGTGCGTAGAAAGCCCGCGCTGAGGGACGACCCCGCAGCCCGTGTGGCCTTCTTCCAGGACTTCCTCAATGCCCGCCAGCGCCGCGCAAATTCCAGGGAGATTCTCCGCTGTGACGCCGTGGAAGGCGAGAGCTTCCATGAAAACTTCCTTCGCTGCGTACGCACCCGTGAGACGCCGGCTTTCGATGGCGAACTGGGTGTCCGCGTACAAGCCGCGGTGGTGATGGGCGTACAGGCATTTCGCGAACAGAAGACCGTCTACTTCGACCCCAAGCGCCAGGAAGTGGTGGACCGTCCGGTGCTCTAGCGCCGGACGGATCCCCCGTCCTTGCAATCCGCGCGCACTTGGCATATCGTTGACGGTTTCCGCGTTTGACGTCTATGGACACCGCCAACAGCCCCTCCGCCAGCGAAGTTGCCGCGCGCATGGACAAACTCTATGAGTTTGACCGCGAACCCGTACATGCTGACCGCTTGCACAGCAACGCCCGCTTTGCGGGGCTGCTTGCCGGGGAACACGTTGCCGCCACGGAGTTCGTGATCGGCGCGTTTTTCGTGCTGCATGGCGTCACAGCACGCGACCTCTTCCTTGGGCTGCTGCTGGGCAATCTGCTGGCGGTACTCTCCTGGGCCTTCCTCTGCGCGCCCATTGCCACCCAGACACGACTGACTCTCTACTGGTATCTGCGCCGCATCGCCGGGCCGGGCGTGACTGTCATTTACAATGTCGCCAACGCCTTCCTCTTCTGCATTCTCGCGGGCGCCATGATCTCCGTTTCAGCCACCGCAATCGGGCTGGCCTTTTCCATCCCCGGACCTCAACTGACTGATGTCTATCCCAACAGCGTCGCCTGGGTGTTGCTAACCGGTGCCATCGGCATGGCCTTCACTCTGATTGCCATCCTTGGTTTTGAGAAGGTTGGCAAATTCGCGGAGCTCTGTAGCCCTTGGATTTTCGTGGTTTTCATCGCTGGCGCGCTGGCCATGTTGCCCAAGCTGGGCGTTGCCCCAGACTTTTCGAACTTCTGGGAAGTAGCCAGCACCCGTATCTGGACCGGCACACCCACTCCCGGGCAGGAGCCATTCCATTTCTGGCACATCGCTTTCTTTGCCTGGTTTGCCAACCTTGCCATGCACGTGGGTTTGTCCGACATGGCGCTGTTTCGCTATGCCAAGAACTGGAAGACCGGCTTCTATTCCGCCTTCGGCATGTTTCCAGGGCACTTTCTGGCCTGGATCTGCTCCGGCATCATGGTAGCCGCTGTGGATCGCGAGATGAACCCCGGCCTGATGGCCTACACCGCCGTGGGTGTTTCGGGAGCTGTTGCTGTGGCGATTGCCGGTTGGACCACGGCCAACCCCACACTCTACCGCGCAGGGCTTGCCCTTCAGGTAGTCACTCCTAACTGGCCTCGCTGGCGCATCACGCTTATCGCTGGCATCGCCACCACAGTGGTAGCCTGCTTCCCGGTGGTGTTCCTGAAGCTGCTGGATTACGTTGCTATTTACGGTTTGCTGTTGATGCCGATTGGAGCCATCGTCGTGGCCGAGCACTGGATTCTTCCACGTCTGTGCATCCCGCAATTTGACGCTGAACGGCGCAAGATGATGATTAGCTGGCCCGTGCTGCTGGTTTGGATTGGCACGCTCGCCTTCTGCGCGGTGCTGCCTATCCATCTCTATTTCCGCTGGTTGCCAGGCTATTTTGTGGCGCTTTTTGCCTATATTCTCATCCAGCGGGTAAGGAGCCAGAAGGCATGACATTGCTGCTAAACATCGCGTCCGCCCTGGCGCTCACCGGATGCCTGGCCAGCGCCATTATGGTATTCGTCGGGACACTTGACGAACAAAGCTATAAGACCGCTTTCTTCGTTTGCTCGCTGGCATGGTTTGCTCTGTCAGCACTTCGGATCTACCGGCCAAAGCCTGCACCATAGGCGTCGTCAGGCTGGGGTCAATCGCCTCGGCTTCGGGTGCGAGCGGGCGGTGCAGTTGCTTTTCCACCAGGGTTTCCAGGCGAGGGTCCTGCGGGTAGGGATGGCCTTTATAGTGGCGAAAGCCTTCCCCGATGCGAATTCCAGCCAGGGCTCCCCGCTGCCGGGTCCACTTCTGCATATTTGAGACGTAATTCTCAAGCCCGTGGCGGATCCGAAGCCACTCGCGCTGGCTCTTGTGCTCCATCAACATGGCAATCTTCAGGTCGAAGGTTTTCTCGATATCCACCACAAAGCCGGGAATCACTTCTTTGCCATTACGGTCTGTGCCGCCAATGGGATCCATGAAATAGAGGGCAGGGATTTCTGCCAGAGGCATTGCCGCGGAGGGGTCGCCGGTGGCGTAGTTTGGCAGGGCGGCGGCGAAACAGGCGTCGCGGACCAACAACGCGGTGGCCTCGTGATCCGCCATGTAGTCCTCCGGGGAAGAGGTAATCACAACGGTCGGACGAATTGCCCGGATAAATTCGGTCACTCTTTGGCGGGAGGGATGGTCACTGAACACGGCCATGTCCCGGAAGCCCAGGTAGAAATATCGCGACTTGATGAGGGCCGCGGAGTTTGCCGCCTCCTGCACCCGAATGCGCGCAATTTCTTCGGCGTCCTGGTTGATGGTTCCGCAGTCGCCAGCGGTCATGGTGGCCATCACCACCCGAAAGCCCTGGCGGGCCAGCCCTGCCAGCGTCCCCGCGGCCAGGAATTCAATGTCATCTGGATGGGCGTGAATCGCCAGGATGGTGTGGTCCATAAAAACAAGCAGCGTACTAGACGTTCTGGGCCTTCACCGCTATCGTAGCAGGGCTTTGGGTTGAAGCAAACGGATTTTTGTGCGCTCATCCACTGATAGCGATCTTCTTTCCTGGGATTCGATTTCCCGTAAGGCTGGTAAAATCGAAGGGTGATGATTTCGATCGTCATTCCTATCCATAACGAAGAGCCCTCTATCCTGCCGCTCTATGATCGGTTGTGCGCGGTAATGGACTCCCTCGGACGCCAGTACGAGATGATTTTTGTGGATGATGCTTCCACCGACGCCAGCTTTGAGATGCTGGCCAACCTGGTGGAAACGGACCCTCGCATGAAGGTGGTGCAACTACGCCGCAACTTCGGCCAGACCGCGGCGCTGGCAGCGGGTTTTGATCTTGCCCAAGGGCAGGTGATCCTCTCAATGGATGGCGACCTCCAGCACGACCCCGCGGATATTCCCCTGCTGCTTGAGAAAATTGACGCGGGCTACGATATCGCCAGCGGATGGCGCAAGGTTCGTGTGGACAATCTGGTGATGCGGAAGATTCCCAGCCGTATCGCCAACTGGCTGATGGCCAGGGTTTCCGGCGTGGAGCTTCATGACTTTGGCACGACGTTCAAGGCGTACAAGGCGGAAGTGCTGCACGACGTGAAGCTATATGGGGAACTGCACCGATTCATTCCCGCGCTGGCCACATTCTATGGCGCACGCATTGCCGAAGTTCCCATCAGAAATGTGCCCCGCGAGGCAGGCGCAAGCCATTACGGCATCGGCCGGACATTCCGCGTAGCTTTCGACATAGTTACCATCCAGTTCCTGCTGCGCTACATGACGCGTCCGATGCATTTCTTCGGAAAGTTGGGGGCGCTTGGGCTGGTATCGTCTGGGGGCGTCTTTGCCTACCTGCTGGGCTACAAGCTGATGGGCGGACACATCATGGAGCAGCACGGCCCGCTGATGATTCTGGCGGTGATGTTTTTCCTGGCCGGTCTTATGCTTTTCGGCATTGGACTGATGGGTGAAGTGCTGATGCGCACCTATTTTGAAAGCTCCGGCCGCCGGATCTATGCGGTTCGCGATGTGCGGATGGGCCACCAGGAGTCCACCACCTCTGAAGCCCACGAAGAAAGCGAATCGTAAGGCGCATCCAGACGGCCGAGCGTATGTTTGCCGCCAATCTGGACGCGCCCACTGCAACTCCTTCAGAAGAAGATCCGGAAGCGCATTCCCACAGTGCGCGGCTGCACCACGCGTGTTCCCACGAAGACGCTCTGGAAGTTATACAGCGCCGTCTGGTTGGTAAGGTTCGACACCTGTCCGGACAATTCCCATGCCTTGCGGTCGCCGCGATAGCGCTCGTACCCTACCACGACATCGGTGAGCGTGCGCGGCGTCACGCGGGCGGGAGTTTGGTTGAGCTTCACGTAGGGCAGCAGGTCAAAGAAGTCCGGGTCGGCGGCCACCACTTGCGGGTCGGACGGGTTAGCTACCAGGCCGTAATCGTGCCGGACAGACACCGTGCTGAACAATCCACGGCGCGAAGTCCAGGTCAGCAGGCCAGCGATGGAAAGCGGCTGATCGTGGTCGATCACAAACGGCCCTTCCGACAAGAGGTCAATCGCATCGCTGCCCAGGAACAACCCACCGGAGAAAGGTGGTGTGGAGATGGCACGGGAATGCGTCACGGAAAGGCTTCCGGAGAAGTTCCGGATGGGGGCCACGTTCAGCCGGCCCTCCAGGCCGTTCACGCGAATCCCCTGCAATGTAATGGGGAAGATGATCCCGGTATCGAGGAAGTTATCGTTATCCTGCTGGTCTGAAGCGCGCTTGTGGTAGTAAGACGCGCTTAAGCTCATGCGCGAGCCCAGGCCCTGCTGCAAGCCCACCTCAAAGAAGTCCACGCGTTCCGGGCGGATAGCCACCACGGCGGAACCCAGTTCCTGTGCGATCACCGGGGGGGCAATGGCAGCGGCCTGAGGGCTGGAACTCAGCAACAGGTTCTCATTGGGTGGAGTTTGAAAGAGCCGGTTGTAGGAGGCGCGAAACACGGTATTGGTGGGCTTCAGGTGATAGCTGAATCCCACACGGGGCTGCCATTGCTGGCCATTCACCAGAAAGCGGTAGCTATCGTAGCGGAGGCCCAGCGAGATCTGAAAGTCCCCCAGCTTCACGTTGTCCTGGAAGAAACCGGAGTACAGCCCCCCCGTGTCTTTGCCCACAAACTGGAAGGGGCGTCCGCCACGGCTAAGGTCGTGAGGAAGAAGGTTCGGATTGAAGTCCTCGCTTAGCGGATCGTTGAAGTCTGGCCGGGTGATGCCGAAGTTGAAGTACTCGCTCACCGGAAAGATCTGGATGTCCCCGCCCATGCGCAACTGGTGCCGGCCACGAATCAGATTAAAGCGGCTGCCGCTATGGAATGTGGAGAGGTGACGAGCCTGGGAGGCCGTAACCGGAGTATCGTTCGGGCTCGAAAACAACTGCGCCTGTGTGGTGCGGTAGCTGGCGGTGGTATCGAAGGTTGTTTGTGCATCGATGGTGCGTACCCATGCCAGGCTGCCGGAGGCGTCGCCCAGGTACTGGCGCTGGTTCATCCCTGCGGCATGCTGCGATCGCAGATTCGCAAGCTGAAAACTGGAGCGTCCCGCCATGCCATTCAGTCTCAGCACATCACGCTCCGTGGGCATCCAGTCAAGCCGGAAGAAACTGCGCTGGTTGTTGCCACCGTTGTGGAGATTGTCGAGCGAGACGGAATCCAGGTACCGGTTGGACTTCATCGTGTTGACAGTGGCGGAGTAGCCGATCTTTCCCACCTCGCCAGCAAAAGAGGTTACCTGGCCGAGCATGTCGAACTGGGCGGCGGAAAGCATCGTGTTACCCATAAACTTACGCCCCCCACCCAGGCCGCTCTTGGTAGTCACGTTGGCGACGGCAGATACTTTGTTGCCGTACTCCGCGGGAATGTTGCCGGTGAAGAGCTCCACGGTCTGCACGATATTGGGATCCACCGCATTGGCGAAGGCGCCGGTGAGTTGGTCGCTGATGGGCATGCCATCAATCACGAATGTCATTTGGTTGTGGGCGCCGCGCGGATGAATTGCGCCATTGGCGTTCACGGCGAAACCGGGAAAATTCGACACCACCGATTCCAGACCACGATTGCCAACCTGCACGGGAAGACGCTCAATATCGCTCTGGTTCATCTGGACGTGGGTGCCGGTTTCCTCCGGGTCAACCAGAATCGAGGTGCGCTCCGTCACGGTAACGGTCTCCGACACTCCCGCCAGGTCCAGGCGGATGTTCAGCACGGAGCGGATGTTCGAACGCAAGCTGAGCTGCGTGCGGAAGGCGGCAAAGCCCGGCATGGAGACCGTGACATTGTAGGAATGGTAAGGAATGTTGGTGACGGCAAAACTACCATCATCCTCGGACTTCACCTCAGCGCGATAGCGGGTGAATTCGTTCTCTACCAGGATGGTGGCGCCGGGGACGATGTTGCCGCCAGGGTCGGTCACCGTACCGCTAAGCGTGGCGGTGTTTTGGGAGAATCCGGCGACAGACAATGCCATCGTCAGTGCCAGCAGAATCAAACTCAAACGCATGCAGGAAAACCTCTTATCGAATAGCCAGATGAAAGACCGGGTAAAGGGATGCTTTGACACCGGGGATTTGCGGAAAGGAGAATCTCCGGTGCTTCGAATCGCCAGACACTGAGGGCCGAAGCACTAGGCCTCAGTTGGCGGACCACGGAGACAAGAGGAACAAGGAGGCAGGAGAGAACGGGACAGAAGCAGGTCAGGCGCATTGTGCCAGGCGACTACACTAAGCAGCAGCGTGGGAGGCCCGACGCTGCTTTCCGCCTGCACGACATACTCGAAGCCGTTCAGCGAGCAAGTGCCGTCCGCGCGATGCTGGTGCAACGGTGAAAAGAGTGCGACCGCCAGAAAAAGCAGTGCCAGCGCCATCAGGAGCGCGGCAAATCGCTGGCGTTCAGTTTGGCAAAGTGAACTCATCTCACGCTGATTCATTGGATACGACAACCACGCCGTGGATTCAGGCAACTCTGGGGATTCAGGCAACTTTGGGGATTCAGGCAACCTTGCATCGGCCGCGCTGGTCCGTACGCCAGTCTCAGCCCCCTGGTCCTATCCGCCTTGCGGGCTTCCAGGACCTCCCACTGCATGTTGGCGGGGGATACGCTCTGCCAGGGGAGGCAGCGGAGGAAAGTTGCCGACTGGCTCTAACTGATACCAGTAAGCGCAGGAATACCAGCTATCGCCGCGATGGTTTGCGTGGCCATGCTCCATGGTGTGCTTCAAGTAACGGTTGAAGGTAATCGGGTTATCACCATGAAAACGATAGCAGAGGTAGCGCCCGCCCGTTCGCTCCGCAAGCTCAATGTGCTGGGCGCCATACTGCGCGTGGGCAAAGGGTCGCGCACCCATGCGGCCCCCGAAATTCCAGCTTCCCAGGAAGTAGTCTTCTGATCCGGTGCCGACGATCAAGGGCTTGCTTTCGTCGTCGATGAACGTCATATCATCGCCCTCGCCCATCCAGAATTCCTGGTTCTGGATGACTCCCAGGGTAACGCCCATGAGGTGGCCTTGCCCGCGGGTTTCCACAAAAACGTAGTTATCCTTGCCTTCGGGATTCTTCAGCTTGTTGGCGTCGGCGTTGGTGTTCCAGTCGAGGGTTGAGGACTTATTTGGGGACGCCTGGCGATACTGCGCGTGAAAATAAACGACGTCGTCAGGAAGCCGCGGCACCTCAAGATAGTCGATGTTCGAGTAAAAGGCACCCACATCGGCGGAGCCCTCATTGGTGACGGTCATGCGGGCGCTGCGCTTGTAGGGCATGGCGAAATAGCAGTTCAGCGAACGCCCTGGAGAGCAGGCCAGGTACTCTGACTCGTACACGATGTAGTCAGTAAGGTTGAGCCCGAAGAAATCGCCAATGGGTACCTCGATGCTTGGCGTCGCGCTGCCATCCCAATAGGCACGAAGCACCAGTTCCTTCAAATGATAGGGACTGCTGGCCGCGATGGTAAACCAAATGTGGGTGATCACGCCGGGTTGGCTGGCTTCAAACAATACCTGGGTGCCGCCAGCCTTGATCTGGTGGCGATCAGCATTGCCTCCTGTGCGGTCGTAGCTTGACTGCTTTAGCGAACGGTAGTTCAGTTTCCGGGCATAGCTTGGCAGAACCGCTTCCACGCCGCTGGTCGCCGTCTGGGCCATTGCTTGTGGTGCGGCTACTGCCCCCCCGCCGAGGGTTGCACCCGCGACACCGGCAACCTGCGCAGCCCGCCGCAGGAAGTCGCGGCGCGCCGCGCCCGTCGCGGGATGGGCGGGTGGTTGGGGGATCGCTTCCGGATGCGCGGAGGTATCGCGCTCAGGCTGATGGCGGAATTCAGACATGGGACACCCTCTTGTTCAGGATTTGCGGGTGGACGTTCCACCGTTTGGAAATGCTATCAGAAGCATGCCGATGGTGGAAGGCTGCTTTGTGGACAGGCAGACAGGTGTCCACGGCCAAGTGCCCCTATCGGCTTGCGTCGATTGTGGGAATCCTGATGCCCACAAGGCGAATAGGGCGCCGTCTCGTTTAGCGGCCCACGACCCCAGCGGGCACCCCGATCATTTAACCAAGTTAGGAGAGTAATGGTGCGAACCGGGTGAGAACCTGAACCTGACATGGTACTTCTGGACCATCGGCGGTACTGTTGCGACGAATTTTCATGGATTTAACTAGCTGAATTGACAACAAATCCCGCTATCCTGAGAGTGGGTCTATACTGAGGGGGATTAGGCTTTGCGGTTTGGGAAGTTGCCTGGCCATGAAGTCGCCTTGTCCTTCGCCATCACGTCCAGAATATGAGCAGCCTTTACAACGCGTTCTTTGGCTTCCGGGAGAACCCCTTCAACCTGACGCCTGACCCTGTATTTCTATACAGAAGCCGTCAGCATGAAGAGGCTCTGGCAAATCTCATTTATGGGGTACAGAGCCGCAAGGGCTTCATTGTGGTGACCGGCGAGGTGGGCACCGGGAAGACAACCATTCTTGAGTGTCTTCGCGACTTCCTGGTGCAGCACCGCATCGATTTCGCCACCATCTTCAACTCCCGCCTTACGGTAGCGGAGTTCTTCGAGATGATCAATTACGATCTCGAACTGGGGTGCAACCCTCCTACCAAGACCCATGTCCTGCTGGCTCTGAACGAGTTGCTCCTGCAGAATACCCGCGAAGGTCGCACCACAGTACTGATTGTGGACGAATCGCAGAACCTGAGCTGGGAAGTGCTGGAAGAGATTCGCCTGCTGGGCAACCTGGAAAATCGCGCGGGCAAGCTGCTACAGATCATCATGGCCGGACAGCCCGAGTTTGACCGCGTGCTGGATGACCCCACTTACCGCCAACTGAAACAACGGATCTCGTTGCGCTGCACGCTGAAGCCTTTTGAGGAACCGGACACCGCCCGCTACATTTACACCCGGCTCGGGAAAGCAGGCCACGAAGAGCCCAAGCAACTTTTCCCGGAAGCGGTGGTGTCGGAGATCCATGTCCGCACTCAGGGAATTCCGCGTATCATCAACGCGGTGGCCGACAACCTTCTGCTGACCGCTTTTGCGATGTCGGAGAAGGAGACAACCCTGGAGATGTTGGAAGAAGTTACCCATGACATGCGGCTGGAGTGGCCAGCCCAGCGCATCACCCGCGAACGTCTTTTCGACGACCAGGTGTTTCCCCGCCGCGTCGTGGGCCGCGTCCGCGACTAGCCGCAGCCAGCACGATCCAATTCCGCAATTTCTCCGCGCCATCCCCCCAGCCGCCTATCCCGAAGGATGCCAGGGTGAGTCGTGAGCTTACCCTGGCAGCAAGCTGCATTCATCATTGGAAAACCATTCGGATCGACTGACACACCCGCGCTGAGTTGATGCTTCTGAGATCTGTCCCAGCCTCCAC
>CAZUAX010000101.1:2532-16397 GCA_964618435.1 uncultured Solibacteraceae bacterium | reverse complement strand
TGGTATGAAGGTATCGGCAACGGACTTCCCCCGATTGTCAGCCTCTTCCCTCAGGAGAGTTCCAGATGGCTCAACCGGCTAATTCCACTACCGTCTCCAGTCGTCGTCACTTCCTGGCCGCTGGCGCCCTCAGTGCTGCCAGCTACCAGCGGGTGTTGGGGGCAAACAATCGCTTGCGCATTGCCAATATCGGATGCGGACGCCGCGATCTTCTGAAGGAGATTCTGTCCCTGCGCATGGATGCCGAGGCAGATGTCGTGGCCGTCTGTGACACTTGGCGCCAGAAAAGAGAAACCGCCGTCGAACGGGTGAAGGAGGCAACGGGCAGCACTCCGTTTGCGACGCCCCGTTTGGCGGATGTGCTGTCCCGCGATGATGTAGATGCGGTTGTCATTGGCACGCCGGACCATCTTCATTGCACGCAGCTCATTGACGCCGTGCGCGCAGGCAAGGATGTCTACGTGGAAAAGCCGCTCGCCATGAACATGGAGGAGCTAATCCGCGCCTATGACGCCGTGAAGCAATCCGGACGCGTTGTGCAGATTGGCACACAGATGCGCAGCTATCCGCAGTCTGGCCCCGTCAAGGAAGCGCTGGCGGCCGGGGCATTGGGGCAGGTGCTGAAGGTGGAACAGGTCCGCAACGGATACAAACCCTATTGGGTCGGCTATGGCGGTGGCGCATACCGTGAAAACCCGCCTACTCGAGAGGATGTCGATTGGGGGGCATTCCTGCTGGAAGACAAGGGCCGTCCCTTCGATGCGGTGAAGTATCGGGACTGGTATGGCTACCGCGAATTTTCCCTTGGTCCGCAAACCAACCTTATGGTCCACTTCATTGACCTTGTGCACTACGTGGCAGGGCTCCAGTTCCCGCGCTATGCCGTCTCGCTAGGCGGTACGTTTCGATGGAAGATGGAGGGCTACGATGTGCCGGATTCCGTGGAAGTAGCCTATGAGTACCCCGAAGGATTTCTGGTTCGATACGCCACTACGTTTGGCAATTCCGCCGGCAATTACGCCAAATGGTTTGGCACTCGCGGAACGCTGGACGCAAAGAATCTGGGCGCCCGGAATACGTGGGAAATCACCGGCGAAGGATCCGGCGAGCCGGACAAGGTGGTGCAGCCGGTGCAGTTTCCACCCCGTGAGGTGCGTTCGCACATGCACAACTTCTTTGAATGCGTGCGCACGCGACAGCAACCCATTGCCCCCATTGAGGCTGGCTATGCGCACTCCGTGGCAGTCTTGATGGCGGATGCGGCAATGCGCCAGGCGCGGCGCTTCACCTATCACCACGATCAGCGACGCTTGCTGCCCGGCTAGGCGGATTTTTCGGTAGCCGGGCCCACTTCCATGTCTGCCTTCACGGCTTCCGCCAGTTCATCGCCGAAATCGGGAAGGGCGGAGAGTACGCGGCTCCAGTTCGGAATCAGCGAAGTGCCCAGCGGGTCTGCAATGTAGGCCTCCGCCGCGTCTCGCAGACTTTGCGCGAAGACATGCACCGTGTGCTCTTCAGAATCCCGGTCAAACTCCAACCCGTTCAGCATGGCATCCGCGTAAAAGCGCGCAATCATATCTTCTGCAATGCGCACGTAGCGGATTTGAAGCGTACGGAAATGCTCCTTTGTGAATACCACTCCCTCGCCGCCGAGCGTGCGGAACAGGGATTTGGCAATGTCAGTGCTCATCCTGCGCAGGCCCTTCGTTGGGTCATCTTCGCTAAGGATTTGGTGTTTATGGTCGTAGTTGTCCGCAAGGTCCACCTGGCAAACACGGCTGGTGGCACGGTTACGGAAGACTTCGGCGAGTACGCCTACTTCCAGTCCCCAGTCCCCGGGGATGCGGTTCATGCGGGCGAGACTGCTGCGCATCGCGAATTCGCCGGCCAGTGGGTAACGGAAGCTGTCAATGAACCGCAGAAAGGGGTTACCCACTGCCAGGCTCTCCATCGCCCGGATGACGGGAGTCACAAATAGACGAGTCACCCGCCCCTGCATGCGGTCACTTACCCGGGCATAGTAGCCCTTGCAGAATTCAAAGCCAAAATTGGTGTTGACGATGGGGTAGCAGAGCCGCGCGACGAACTCGCGGTCGTAGTTCAAAATGTCGCAATCGTGTAAGGCGATCACATCAATGTCGCCTTTGGCCAGTAGATATCCGTATGCCAGCCAGCAACTGCGTCCTTTTCCATCCTCCCCTGGTGACAATCGATTTTCGTTCAACTTTTCAATCAGAGCCTGCACTCGTGGGCTGTCCACCCAAAGGAACGTTACCGGGTAAGGGAAGTCCTTGAAGAAGGAACGGGCGTGCAGGTACTGCTGATAATCTGCCCTTGCCAGCACCAGCACGATTTCCCGGATAAAACGCACGTGCCGCAGTTCGGCCACAATCTGAGCCATCGACGGTGTTTCAAACTCGGAGTAGAGCGCTGGTAACACCAGGCCAACCCGGGATTCGTCCGCGAAGTGCAACATGTCCCGTTCAAGGCGCTGGTAATCCTTGCCCCGCAGACGGTGCAAGGTGGCGACGATGCCTGTCTGATAGAAGTCCGCCATGGTCGTTGCTCCTCTTTCTTCCCGCGTGGCGCACTCTACACAGGAGCCTCATGGGTGGTCCCTAGCGTCAACAATGCAGCCGGAAGCGGTACTTCCAGCGTCCCATTCAGGTTCGCGAGGCGCAAGCGCAATCGTACTTGCAGTGTTACGAACGCTGGTTTGATGGCGCGCCTGCCAGTAGAATCCGGGTATGCATTCCGAATCTTCTCGCGTCTGGCCTCTTTGGATTGGGGGCAGGGAAATCACCACCGCTCTCCAGCGCGAAGTGCTTTCGCCCTATCACCAGCAGTCGGCCGGAACCGTTTGTGAGGCAGACCCGTCCGTCGCCATGGCTGCGGTGGAGGCGGCCCAGCTTGCGCTGCCCGTGATGCGCTCACTTTCGCGCTGCGAGCGGGCCAACATTCTGCGCCAGGCGGCGGCTCTCCTTCGCGCGCGGAAGGAGGAGTTCGCCGCTACCATCACGGCGGAGAGCGCCAAACCCATCCGTGAATCGCTGGTGGAAGTTGACCGGGGCGTTTCCACCCTGGAGTTCAGTGCGGATGAAGCCCTGTGTCTGGCGGGAGAAATGGTTCCCATGGATGCAGCGCCGGCAGGCAAGGGTTACCTCGGGTTCACTGTGCGCGAACCGGTGGGCGTAATTGGAGCCATCACCCCCTTCAATTTCCCGCTGAACCTGTCCTTGCACAAGATCGCCCCCGCACTTGCCGCGGGCAACACCGTGGTCCACAAACCCGCCAGCGCCACTCCGCTTACGGCGCTGCTGCTGGCGCGGCTCCTTCATGATGCGGGGCTGCCCCCAGGAGCGTTGAATACGGTGCCGGGGCCCGGCGGCATTGTTGGGGACGTGCTTGCCACGCACCCCGCCGTACAGATGATTACCTTCACTGGCAGCGCGCAAGTAGGGCTTGCGTTGCGGCAGCGCGCCGGATTTAAGCGAGTCACCTTGGAACTGGGCAGCAATTCAGCCGTGGTTGTGATGCCAGATGCGCCGATGGAGGCCACGGTGTCGCGCTGTGTGGCGGGAGCGTTTGCCCACTCTGGGCAAGTCTGCATCTCCATCCAGCGTATCTTTGTTCAGCAGGATGTCTTTTCCAGCTTCGCTGAGCGATTCGCCAAGGAAGCAGCAAGCCTTCGACAGGGGCCTCCGGAAGATCCCGACACCCAGTTGAGCTGCCTGATCAGTGAAGACGAAGCAGTACGCGTTCATACGTGGATTACCGAAGCAGGGGCAAGCGTGGTGGCGGGAGGGCATGCTCCCGAAGGTGCATGCATGCTGCCCACCGTACTTACCAACGTGCCTGCTCAGGCCAGGCTTATGCGTTGTGAAGCTTTTGGTCCTATCGTCTGCATAAACGCGGTTGCTTCACTGGATGAGGCAATTGCTGCGGTGAATGATTCGAATTACGGCCTGCAAGCTTCCATCTTTACGGATCATGCCCCCAGCGCCTGGAAGGCGGCGCAGGAGATCCACACCGGTGCGGTGCTCATCAATGAGACTCCCCAATTCCGCCTCGATCACATGCCCTACGGAGGAGTGAAGCAAAGCGGCACTGGCCGGGAAGGCCCCCGCTACGCCATGGAAGAGATGACTGAGCGCAAGCTGATTGTGTGGAAGCTGTAGGGTGGTTGTCGCGCTGGCGACGCAATTCCTGCTGCCCGACGAAACGAACCCACGGAGCCAATCTGAGTGCGGCAGGGCTACTTCGCGTCGCGCCAGTTGGGTCCGGTGCCGACTTCCGCGATCAGGGGAACCCGCAGTGTGGCGGCGGACTGCATTTCGTGGCGGACCATTTCGGTGAGCGCGTCCACCTCCGATGGCGGCGCCTCAAACACAAGCTCGTCATGGACCTGCAACAGCATGCGTGCCTGCATACCCCGGGTGATGAGCGCATTCTGGATGCGGATCATGGCAACCTTGATGAGGTCTGCCGCGGCCCCCTGGAGGGGTGTGTTTACCGCCGTTCTTTCCGCGAAGGAGCGGGCATTGGGATTGCGAGCGTCCATATCCGGGATGGGGCGGATGCGGCCGAACATCGTGCGGGTAAAGCCAGACTCTCGCACCGCGGCAATGGTATCTTCAATCCACCGCTGGACGCCCCGGTAGCGCAGGAAGTAGTTGTGGATGTACGCTTCCGCCTCTTTCTTGGGGATGCCCAACTGAGTGGCGAGGCCAAAGGCGGTCTGCCCATACACGATGCCGAAGTTCACCGCCTTTGCGTTGCGGCGCATTTCCGCACTCACCAACGCGGGCATCACTCCGAAAACCTCGGCAGCGGTGCGGGTGTGGATGTCTTCACCTTTCTGGAAGGCATCCGTGAGCACTGGATCGCCAGAGAGGTGGGCCAGTAGGCGTAGCTCAATCTGGGAGTAGTCCGCCGCCAGCAGCACCCAGCCCTCCCGTGGAACGAAGGCGGCGCGGATCTCGCGTCCCTGGTCGGTACGGATAGGGATATTCTGCAAGTTCGGGTTAGACGACGACAGCCTCCCGGTTGCGGCGCCAGCTTGGTTGAAGCTGGTGTGGATCCTGCCTGTGGAGGGCCGGATGAGGGCCGGCAGCGCGTCCACGTAGGTGCCCTTCAGCTTGGCGATCTGGCGATACTCCAGCACCTGGGCGGCGATGGGATAGCGCGGAGCCAGGGCTTCCAGGATGTCCGCGGCGGTGGAATACACTTTCCCCTTTCCCGTCTTCACCGGGGCGGGGAGTTTGAGCTCGTCAAACAGCACCTTTGCGAGTTGCTGAGGCGAGTTGATGTTGAACTCATGGCCTGCCAACTCGTAAATCTGCGCGGAGAGTGCTTCAAGTTGCGTCTGCATGCGCTGTGAGATAACGCCTAATGTGCTACTGTCCACGCGGATGCCTGTGGCCTCCATGCAAGCCAGTACGGGCGAAAGCGGCAGGTCGATCTCGCGATAGACTTCCTGGAGTTCCCGCTGCTGCAGTTCTGGCTGCATGTCGTCCCGGAGCCGCAGGAGAAGACTGGCGAGGCTTGCGGGGTTGGGGTCGAGACCCTGCTGAAAGCGCTTTTCTGCAAGGGCCGCGAGTGTGGCTGCGGAGGGCTCTGCGTAGAGAAGGAAGCCCATCAGGAAAACATCGTCCACGGGACCCTGGATGGCAGAGGTGTCGGCGTCTGCATCAAGCAGGTGCTGCTTGTAGTCGTAGAGCACTTTGGTGAGCGAGGCGTCCGCCAGCCAGCGCCGCACGTCCGGGGCGGCGGAAGCAGGCAGGCTGCGGATGACGTCAGGGGAAATCGCGACGAAGAAGGCTGGGGATTCTTCGAGAGTCGCAGACGCCGAGGGGGGCACGGATATCAGCGAAAATCCACCTGCCTGGCGGATTGCTTCGTCTAGCGCGGCGAGTTCTTCGGGGGATGCGGCAGCCTTAAGGTCGCGGTGGGCCTCGGCGGCAACGAACTGCACTTCGCGGAGGGCGCGGTGGAACTCTAGATCGCGGTAGACCGCTTCAAGCGCGCCGGCATCCGGGTCTGCGCGGCGGAGGGATTCCAGATCCAGGGGCAGCGGTGCATCGGTGCGGATCCGGGCGAGGTTCTTGCTCAAGAGGATCTGGTCGCGATGGTTCTGGAGGCTCTCGCGGTACATTTTGCGGGAGACCTCCCCGGCGCGTGCAATTGCTTCCTCCACGCTGCCGTACTGCTGGATGAGGTCCTTTGCCCCTTTATCGCCGATGCCGGGTGCACCTGGAATGTTGTCCACGGCGTCGCCCTTCAGGGCAAGGAGGTCCACCACCTGGGCGGGACTCACGCCCATGAACTCGACAACTCCGGCTTCATCGTAGCGGAGGTCGTCCTTCATGGGGTTGAGCATGGTGACGTGAGGAGTCACCAATTGCAGCATGTCTTTGTCGCTGGAAACGATCACCACGTCCATGGTGGCGGCCGCCTGGTGGGCGAGTGTGCCAATGACATCATCCGCTTCAAAGCCGGGCGCTTCAATCACCGCCACGCGCATGGCTTCCAGCAGACGCCGGATGTCGGGGATCTGCTGCAGGAGGTCTGGTGGCGTTTCTGAGCGGTTCGCTTTGTAGCCCTCAAACAAATCATTGCGGAAGTTGGGTCCGTCGCTCTCAAAAACCGCGGCCAGATAGTCTGGCTGGTACTGGTCACGCAGCCGGCGGATCATGTTGTTGAAGATATAGGTTGCTTCAGTGGGTGTGCCCTTCGATGTGCGCATGGGAGCGGCGCTGGAACGGGCGCGGGCGTGGTAGGCCCGGAAGATGAATCCGAAGGTGTCTACCAGAAAGAGCGTGGGGCGGGCCATGCCTCATGATAGCCAAAGCGGACGGAGGGGCCGATCCATTCCCGCGAGAGGGTGGGCTTGCGGCGTGGACTGCGCGTCATGGGATAGGGAACTCCCGCTCGGTACTGCAGCGGAGGCTGACTGTAGCTGGTTAACATCTGTGACGCACCTGATCCCACAGGGGAAAGCGCATTCCGAATGTAAACGAGCGGGTGGTACTCATCCCGGGGCTTGAGTGTGGCCTTTCAGCCACACAGTGAGGAAAATAAGTCACTTACTTTGAACGATTTAGGAGGGATTGATCTGGGAGAAGTACGTTACACTGGATAAGAATGGCGACGACAAACCTCCGCTTTGAATGCACCCTTCGTAAGCCCGTGTCCGCAAAGGGGGTGGGCCTCCATAGCGGGGTGCCCGTGGCGATCACGCTGAGGCCGGCACCTCCGGGTACTGGTATCGTTTTCCGTCGGACAGACCTGGATGGTTTTGAGATTCCGGCGCAGTGGAAGTATGTAGCGCGGGTAAGCTATGCCACCAGCCTGATGCGCAAAGGCGTACTGATTTCCACCACGGAGCACCTGCTGAGCGTATTCGCGAGCATGGGCGTGGATAATGCCTTCGTGGACATCGACAACCTTGAGGTGCCAATCATCGACGGTAGCGGAAAGCCTTTCGTGGAGATGATTGAAGAGGCGGGGGTGCGCGCATCCCGCCGGTTGCGGAAATACCTGCGCGTGCGCCGACCGATGACGCTGGAGGATAAGGGCAAGAAGATCACGGTGCTGCCTGCGAATGGGTTGGTGGTAAGTTGCGAGATCTTCTTCGATCATCCTCGCGTGGGGAAGCAAGCGATGGAGATGCCAATGAGTGCGGATCGCTACGCGCGGGAGATTGCACCCGCGCGCACCTTCGGTTTTGAAAAGGAACTGGACGCGATGCGCGAGATGGGGCTTATCCGGGGCGCAACACTGGAGAGCGCTGTGTGCTTCACCCCAGATGGCGTGCTCAACGAAGGGGGGCTGCGTTTCGATGATGAACCCTGTCGCCACAAGATTCTGGACCTGATTGGGGATTTTGCGCTGCTGGGCAAGCCATTGCTGGCGCACGTCATTGCAGAGCGCGCGGGACACGCTCTTCATGTGGCGATGGTGCATAAGATGATGTCGGATCCTACGTGCTGTGAACTGGTGACTTTTGACCAGCTGGCCTCGCTGGTGACAGAATCACTGGTGGCTGCCGATGGGATTTCATAGCCTGATGGACGCTGTTCCCTATTCCAGATGAGTGACCGCCCCATCATGAAGTTGCCAGGAAATGCGGCGTTGTCCTAACCGTGGTGAACCAAAGTAAAGCGTCCATGCCGGAGTGGCTGCTGCCGCCCAATGTCATTACTTACGCCCGGCTGATTTTGGCGCCCGTGGCGGCGCTGGCGATTGCCCAGGGACGGCACCAGGAGGGCCTTTGGCTGGTGCTGGTGGCTGGGATTTCCGATGGGCTGGACGGCTTTCTGGCGCGGCAGTTCCGCTGGCGCAGCAGGCTGGGGAGCTACCTTGACCCGCTTGCAGACAAATTGCTGTTGGTGCTGGTTTTTCTGGCTCTTGCGTTTTCCGGGACCCTGCATTGGGCGGTAGTGGGGCTGTTCGGTTTACGGGACTTGTGGATTCTGGGAATGGTGGCCTATGCCTGGCGCATGACCTCAGTGCGTGACTTTCCGCCGCGGATCGCTGGGAAAGTAACTACTGTCAGCCAGATTGCCTTGGCGATGATTCTGGTGGTGGGGAACGCTTATCCCGGTCTGGTCCCTGGGTGGGCGCTGCCCTCGGCGCTTGTTTTTTCCTGCCTGATGTCGGTTTTGAGCGGCGTAGACTATACGCTGGTCGCGTTGCGGCGGTATCGTGCCTGGCGGAATTCTGTTGGTGCGTCCTCTTGAATTGACGCTTTCCCGGGGCGGGTATAGTCTAAGAATCGTGGGTTCCCTTGTGCGCTATCTCCCGGCTGCACTTTATCTCCGCTTGGGGTTGGTGTTGGCGTGCGTGGCAGTACTGGCTGCAGTACTGGGGAGACTTGTGGCATTTGCTCTCCCGCTGGTTGTCCTTTTCGCGCTAGCGGCTACAGTGGTGCTGTTTCTGGCCTTGCGCGCGCCTATCGAAATCCATGACAGTCATCTGCAGGTGGGGCGTCGCGTAATTCCGTGGGAATCGGTTAGCCACGTCTGGTCTCCCTCCGCCCGAGCGCCGCTGGTTTTGCCTCTGACTCTGAACAGCGAACGAAGCTACGTGCTGGTGTATCCAGGCAGCAGAGAAAGCGGAAAAAAGCTGCTGCATCAAGTGCGGCGGCATGCTCGCTTTGCACTCATTGAGGGCCTTCCTTACCGCCAGTATTGGGACGAAGATCTGGAGAACTTCCGCGATCGTTGTCTCGTGACTGACCAGCAATGGAACGTTCTGAGTGCCGAGGATGAGCAAGAAGTAGAGAAGCTGTTCCAGAAACTCCGCAACGACGGCAGTCTGCACCGGCAGGAGCAAGAGGACCAGAGTTCCTGATATGTTCTCGGGACGTCGCAAGTGGCTCGCCGTCGCCGTTTTCCTAATCATCGCCGTCGCCGCGACTTATCCTCTCTGGCTACCATTGCCTGGTTTGCTTCTGGTAAGCACGCAAGCTCCAGAAAAGTCGGATGGGCTCATTGTCCTGGCGGGTGAATACTCCGGTTACCGGGCGCAGGCTGGTGCGGAACTGGTTCGGGAAGGCTATGCCCCGGTGGCCCTCATCAGCGGAACCAACTGGTACTACGGCATCTGGGAAAGCGACCTGGCAATCGACTTTGCAGTGAGGAACGGCCAACCGCGTGAGATTCTGGAATCCTTTCGGCATGAAGCTACCAGTACGGATGAGGAACTACAACTGCTGTTCGCGGAAGCGCAGCGGCGGGGTTGGCGACGTGTGATTTTGGTAACCAGCAATTTCCATACACGGCGCACGGGGCTCCTGGTGCGGCGCAATCTTCCGGCAGGACTGGACGTGCGGATCTTTGGATCCCCAGACAAGTACTTTCAGCCGGAACAGTGGTGGTGGCACCGGGAGAGCCGGAAGATTCTGTTTCTGGAGTGGGTAAAACTGGTAGCTGCAGTGGCGGGGGGGCTATGAGCGGAGATTCAGCGCAGCCCTCTGTAAAGCTACAGGAAGTTCGCGAGGCCTTTGCCTTTCTGGCGCCCTACTTTCGGCCCTATAGGTTGTCGATTGCGCTTGGGTTAGGCTCGTTGTTGCTGAAGAACGCAGCGGGCGCTTCCATGCCGTTGCTGATCAAGGCCGGTGTCGATTCCCTGGAGGGTGGCTTCCAACTGCGGGCGACGCTCACCATCTGCATGTGGATGGTGGTGATGATCCTGCTGAAGGGCTTTTTCCAATACTGGATGCGGGTATTGCTGATGAATGTGTCCCGCGACATGGAGTATGACCTGCGCCGTGACATCTTTGGCAATCTGGTGCGGCTGTCGAGTGATTTCTATGCGCGTACCCGCACGGGAGACGTATTGGCGCGGGCGACGAACGACCTGAATGCGGTGCGCATGATGGCCGGCCCGGCGGTGATGTACTGGACCGAGACCGTGACTCTGGCCATCGTGGTGCTGGCGCTGATGTTTGCCGCGGATTGGAAGCTCACCCTGGCCGCTCTGCTTCCTGCTCCTGTGGTGAGCATTGTGGTGGCCGTGCTTGGGCAGAAGATCCACCAGTACTTCCAATTGATCCAGGAGAAGTTCTCCGACATCAGCAGCATGGTACAGGAGAACCTGCAGGGCGTCCGCGTGATTCGAGCTTACGCGCAGGAGCAAGCGGAGCAGGGGCGCTTTGCACGCCTCAATGAGGATTACATCCGAGACAACCTGAAGCTGGCCAAGGTATCGGGCTTATTCATGCCTGCGCTGGAGTTTTTGATTGGAATGTCCTTCCTCCTGGTGCTTGGCGTGGGCGGATGGCGCATGCTGCAAGGCGAACTCACTGTGGGCCAGTACGTGATGTTCAATACCTTCATGGGCCTGTTAGTGTGGCCGATGATCGCGATGGGCTGGGTGGTGAACCTTACGCAGCGCGGCTTGGCATCACTGAAGCGGATTCGCGGATTTCTGGATGAGCGGCCCAGTATTGACGACCCAACTGGAGATGCGGTTGGTGATCCGTTACAGGGCGAAATCCGGCTGGAAGGCGTAAGCTACCAGCACGACACCGGATATGCGTTACGGGATGTGACTCTCGCCATCAGGCCTGGCGAAACTGTTGCAGTTGTGGGTCCCACGGGGGCGGGCAAGAGCACGCTGGCAAAACTGATTCCGCGGCTGATTGAGCCCACCAGCGGCACGGTGCGCATGGATGGCCATCCGGTAGGGAGATTCCGCCTCAAGGAGTTGCGGAGCCAGATTGCGATGGTTCCGCAGGAGACCTTCCTTTTCTCTTCTACGCTGGCGGAAAACATCGCGTTTGGTGTGCCCGAGGCCAGCGCAGAGGAAATTCGAGAGGCTGCGGAAGTGGCTGGGCTGGGCCCGGATCTCGAAACATTTCCCGACGGTCTCGCCACGCGCGTCGGTGAGCGCGGGTTGACGCTGTCTGGCGGTCAAAAACAGAGGGTTGCCATCGCGAGAGCGCTGCTGGCGAATCCGCGAATTCTGATTCTGGACGATGCGCTGGCCAGTGTGGACAACATCACAGAGGAGCGCATTTTGCATGCGCTAAGGTCGCGGATGAAGAGCCGCACCACCCTCTTGATCTCCCACAGGGCCTCTACCGTGCGGGAGGCAGACCGCATTGTGGTGCTCCGCCAGGGACGCATCGCAGAGCAGGGTACCCACCAGGAGTTGCTGGCGCGCAGCGGCTACTACGCCGATCTCTGCAAGCGCCAGCAGATGGAAGCGGAACTGGAAGCCATTTCGTAGGCCGATGCCGCGCCTAGCGCTGCACGCGAGCGGAGCCTCCCGCGGCAAAGGCGCGCACCTGATCGAGAGTCGCCATGGTGGTATCGCCGGGGGTGGTGGTGAGCAATGCCCCATGCGCCCAGCCTAGCTTCAATGCAGCTTCGGGCTCCTCGCCGGTAAGCAACCCATAGAGGAATCCCGCAGCGAAGCCGTCGCCTCCACCAATGCGGCAATAGACATCCAGTTCGGCCGTCGGAGACACGTAAGTCTGGCCGTCAATCCAGGCCACGGCTCCCCAGCTATGTCGGTTGGTGGAATGCACTTCGCGAAGTGTAGTGGCCACCACCTTGATGTTGGGAAACTTTGCCGTCACATTCCCGATCATTCCAAAAAAGGCCGAGGGGTCAAGTTTGCTTTTGGCTGCTACCTCCGGTCCGGGGATTCCCAAGCCCAACTGGAGGTCTTCTTCGTTGCCGACCAGGACGTCGACATGGTCAACGATCTGCTTGATTTGGGCAACCGCGCGCTCGTGGCCGCCGACGATATTCCAGAGCTTGGCCCGATAATTCAGGTCAAACGACGTCGTGGCGCCTGCGGCCTTTGCCGCCTTCATCCCCTCGATAATCACATCGGCGGTGGTGGTGGAGAGTGCCGCAAAGATACCCCCACTGTGGAACCACCGGACACCGCCCGCGAAGATGGAAGCCCAATCGAAATCCCCTGGTTTCAGTTGCTGGGCAGCTTCATTGGATCGGTTGTAAAACACGATGGGTCCGCGTACGCCAAGCCCACGGTCGCTGTAAACAGTGGCCATGTTGGGGCCATGCACGCCGTCATGCTGGAAGTGCTTGTAAAAGGGTTTTACACCCATGGCCTTCACGCGCTCGGCAATCAGGTGACCGATAGGGTAGTCCACCATGGCGGTGGCAACTCCAGTGGAAAGGCCAAAACAGTCAGAGAGGTTGGCTGCCACATTGAACTCGCCACCACTGACGTGAATTTGGCACTCCGTGGCTTTGCGGAAAGGGATGATGCCGGGGTCAAGGCGATGGACCAGCGCGCCAAGGGAAAGGAAGTCGAGTGCGCCATCGGGGCGGATGTTCAAGCCATATTGCATGAGGGTCTCCTGAAAATCACCGAACCAAAATGTCTAGTGTAGCGAACTGGCGGAGGAAGCCATCGGCGATGGCAAATCACCTCCAGGTTCGCCTGGGCGGGGGTGCTGCTAGTTCAACTCTCGAGGAGTGATGAGAGTGCCTTCTTCCACATTGTCGTCGGGGTGCCGGACGATCTCATCGCCCTCGGTAAGGCCTTCGAGGATCTGTGCGGTAAGGCCGTTGCGCTGGCCGATTTTCACCTCGCGGCGAGAGGCCTGGTGGCCATCGCGAAGGAATACCGCCCATCCGCCATTTACGCGAAATAGGGCGCTGGCGGGTGCCTGCAGGACAGCGTCCTCCTGCCAAAGCACAAAGCTGGCTTCCACGCGATATCCATCCCCAAGCCGGGTCCAATTTTCTTCCGGGGAGGTGATATCCGCAATCACACGGACCCGCTGCTCCTCCACGCCGAGGGCGGAGACCTTGGTGAATGCTGTAGGTTCCACGGAGCGGACGACGCCTTCCAGAGGATGTTCTCCACCCCACCGCTCAAGCAATACCGGGGTGCCGGGGCGCAACTTCACGGCGTCGGCGGAGAGCACTTCCACAGACACTTCCAGGGAGCGCGCGTTGCCCAGTTCCAGTAGCGGGTCACCCGGCTGGACGGGACCTTCGCTCTTACGAACGACCGTAAGGACACGACCGCCAACAGGGGAGGCCACACGCACCAAATCCCCTTTGGGGTGAATTTCCGTATTGGCCGGTTGCAGTAAGGTGGTCCGGGCGGCGGCAACCTCGGCTTCGGCGACAGCCACCGCGCTCTCAAGCGCTTCGAGGGTTGCGTCGACACGACGCTTCTCCGTGCGGGCACGTTCCAGTTGTTCCGCCGGAAGATCGCCGGAGCCCACAAGCTTTTCCACGCGCGCAAGTTGGCCTTCCCAATAGGCAGCGTCGGCACGGGTGGCACCCATGCGGCTTTGCGCTTCCTTCAGCGCGGCCACGGCGCGGTCCACGCGGGCTTGTGCTTCGGCGCGACTGCGCGGGTCAAGCACT
>CAZUAX010000101.1:0-2432 GCA_964618435.1 uncultured Solibacteraceae bacterium | reverse complement strand
ACGGCCACTGCCACCAGCGCGATGCCGATCCATCGTTTCCACTTCACCGTTCGTTTACTCCTTGGTTTTCAATACGGCCACCAGGTCCAGGTGATCGAGTTTGCGGCGGACAATCCAACCGGAAAATAACGCGGAAACCAGCACCACACTAGCGGCAAAGGCATAGGTGCTGGGCTGGATGATCAGTGGGAATCGATACAGTTCCGTCTGGAAGCCCATCAGCATAAGCGCGCCGAGAGACTTGCCGATGACGAAACCGAGGGGGATCCCCGCCATGGTGAGTACGGCTAGCTCGCCAAGCAGTATGAAGGATATCTCACCTCGCGTATAACCCAGCACGCGGAGACTTGCCAATTCACGGCTACGCTCGGATAGGGCAATGCGGGCGCTGTTGTAAACCACGCCAAAGGCGATGCTGCCAGCCAGAATCGTGTTGAAGAAGGCGAAGGCCAGCATTTGCCCGGCCATCGTGTCGTAGAAATTTTTGAGCGCCTGCAGACGCAGCGTGCTTCCGGCTACGCGGGGAATATCCTTCAGGTCCCGGAAGATCTGGGATTGTGCGGCTTGATCTGCAGTGAGATACACCCCGGAGATTGCGGAGCCCTCACGCATCATCCGGTTCAAGGCAGGCAATTGCATGTAGCCATAAACACCAATCCATTCGTTTACCACTCCCGCCACTGGCACCTGACGCACCGGGCGCGACCCTTCAAGTACCTCCACGGTAAGCAGTTCACCGGGTTGGATGCCGAGCATGTTTGCCAGGTGGTCTGTCAGCAGGACGCCATCGGGAGGAACGTCCATCTGCTTGATGGAGCGAGTGAGCAGCCGATGGAGCCTGCCATCTGGGGTAAGCCCTTGAATGGACGTACGAAAGTGGCGCTGCTCAAAGCGGAGGTCTGCGGGCACGCTTCGGAAGGGCTCGATGTACTGCACTCCACGCATCGCCAGGAGCGAATGCATGGCGGCGCGGGAGGCAGGCTCAATGAACGTGACGGTCATGTCGTCGCGCTGGGCCACACGAAACTGCAGGTCCACGAGATAGTCAGCGGAGTCGCCGAAGAACTGGCCGGTAATCAGCACGGCGCATGCGAAGGCGATGCCGATGACGGAGAGTGCGCTCTTCACCGGACGCCGTTCCAGATTGCGGATGATCATGCGGCTGGGCTGCGAAAGCAGGCGACGCAGTCCCAGACGCTCCACCATGCTCACGTTGTAGCGAGCGGGGGGAGCAGGCTGCATGGCTTCCGCCGGGGGGAGCTTCGCCGCGGAATATACCGCGTGGAAGACGCCCGATACGGCCGCTGCGGAGCAGATGGCGGCCGCTGTCATGGCAATGGTGGGACTCACATGGAAGAGCATGTACGGGAACCGGTAGTAATCCATGTAGAGGCTGCTCATCAGGCTTCCCAGCCACGCGCCTGCGGCAATACCCATCGCTGCGCCCAGGGCCGTCACCATCAGAATGAGCGAGATATAGTGCCAGACGATGGCTGCGGTGGAGTAGCCAAAGGCCTTGAGAATGGCGATCTGTTCGCGCTGGGTAGCGATGAGCCGGCTCACCACCACGTTCAACAGGAAGGCTGCCACGCTAAGGAAGATTACCGGGAACATCACAGCCATCTGGTTAAGGCCTTTGAATTCCTCGGTGAGGTAACGGTGGGAAGTCTGGTAATAGCGACCGTGCGCTCCGAGTGAACCGTAGCGGGCAAGCAGCAGATCAATCGCCTTGATCACATCGAGTTCGTTGGCTGAGGCCTCCAGCCGGAACACCGCATTGTTGAAAGCGCCTTCCACATCATAGGCTGCGGCAAGGGGTGTGCGCGCCATCCAGAAGACGCCAAAGGCCTTGAAATCGGGGATGATTGCGCCGGGCTGCAACTGGTAGATGAATTCCGGGGTAATTGCGACACCCACAATGCGAAGGCGGCGCTGGCGCCCGTTGATGGTGGCGAGCAGTGAGTCACCTGGGTTGAGCTGATGCGCGGAGGCGAAGGCTTCGCTGATGACGATTTCGTTGCTGGCCGCGGGACTGGCCAAGCCTCCCGCCTTAAGATGCAACTGGTTCAGGACGGGCTGTCCATGGTCCGGCTGAGAGACGATCACGGCAGTGACTGGCTGCTCATAGCCCAGCACCTGCACACTTGCCTGCGCCATCACGCGGGTTTCCACCGTCTGCACGCCGGGGATTTCAGCAAGCCGCGCACGCATGCTTTCCGGGGCGCGCTTGAGCTGAACGAAGGCGTCCGCGAACTGGTAGTCACGATAAAAGGTGGCTTGGGTGAGGGTGAGCGACTCAAAGACGCTCCGCGACATCACAAACGTAGCTACGCCCCCGGCAAGCACCATGGCGATTGCAAGGGACTGGCCCTTCATGCCCCAAAGGTCGCGCAGCATTTTGCGATTGAGAGCGGAAATCATTTCACCAACTC
>CAZUAX010000100.1:0-16421 GCA_964618435.1 uncultured Solibacteraceae bacterium | reverse complement strand
TGACCGGAACGCGGCCGCTGATCACCGATTGGCGAGAAGCCTTTGTTAAATCAGGATTTTACGTGACCTGCATACTGGTTGCTTACACCTTTTTCCAGATCTTTCGCAACCTGACATCGTAGATCCGTACGGTCTCCCTTACAGCGTCTCCCACGTTGCCCCCAAAGCCCGCCAATCAGGCCAACTCCACTACACGATCCCCGCAATTGCTGCCCAAAATATCTATGGAGTTCCATAGTCCCTATGGTATTTGATAGATTAAAGGTTTTTAATTACCGAAAACCTCACTTTCTTGTGAGTTACTAGGGCAAAACTATACTACTTGGCATTTACAATATGTATATATTTGCGGGGACGCCATGGATTCAGAGGTAACCCATTCCGGCTCCAGTCGTTCCGAACTCACACGATCTTGAGAGGAAAGTTATGCGACACATTACCATGTGGCTACTCTTGGCTCTCGCCTCACTCACGGCATCTGCACAGATCACGGGCGACCTTGTGATAAATGTGTCGGATGGTTCGGGGGCTGTGGTGCCAGCAGCTAAGGTCAGCGTAAAGAATCTTGCCAGCGGGGCCATCCGTAACCTTGAAACGGACGCTGCCGGTTCCGCTCGAGTTGCCCAGCTTGCCAGCGGCTCGTACGAAGTCCGCGTGGAGGCCTCGGGCTTTGCCATCGCCGTAACCACGGCAACAGTCAGCACTGGTGCAGTGTTTGATGTACCTGTAATCCTTGAAGTAAGGGGCACGGTAGAGGAAGTAATCGTGACAGATGCTCCTCCGCTGCTCACCACATCCACTTCCCAACTCCAGACAAGTACTGAAGCAAAGAACATTATTGACCTGCCCTTGTCTGGCAGTCCGCTCACGATTGCGGGCACGACGCCGGGCGTAACTCCCGTAACGCCGCGCAACCCTTTTCTGGGTTTGGGCAGCTACAACTCCAACGGGGGCCGAGGCCGTGCCAATAACATTACGCTCGACAACGCGGTTGCAACCGATGTTTCCACCACTGGAGGTGCCGGCCTGGGTACGGTACCCATCGACGCCATCAAGGAAGTGAATGTTATTTCGAACAACTTCAGCGCCGAATACGGCAGGAATGCCAGTTCCCAGATGCAAATCCTTACCAAGAGCGGCGGCAATGAGTTTCACGGCCGGCTCTTTCACTTTTTCCGCAACAGCGCGCTGAACTCTCGCGACTACTTTGATCGCACCGGGAGCGCAGCGCCTCTGAAGGACAACCAGTGGGGAGCCATGGCCGGCGGCGCCATTGTGAAGAACAAGCTCTTCTACTTTGGTACGTATGAGCAGCAGAAGGTCCGAGGCCTTGGCGGCACACGCACCGCCAACGTTCCCACCCCGGCACAGGTGGCAGGAGCGACCAGCCAAACCTCCATCGGCCTCTTGCAGCAGCTGCAGGTGCCCACCTCGGATTCCGGCACGATATCCAACGCAGCCCCTCTCGCCTCCAATTCGATTGCATATTCCGGGAAGATCGACTGGAATCTTGGGGAAAAGGACACAATTTTCGGTCGCTATGGGTACCAGGACAGCGATAGCCAGAGTGCAGGATTGACGTTCATTTCGTCAAACCTGCCTACCAACGGCGCTTCATCCACGAACCGTCCGCAAAACGCGACGATCGCCTGGACGCGTACATTTAGCCCTACTTTTGTGAACACTTTCCTGGGTGCATTTGGCCGCAGCAACCCGAACTTCACGCCATTGGCGGATTTTGGTGGCCCGGCAATCAACTTCCAGGACGGAACGTCGGCATTCGGCTTGTGGTCTGGAATTCCCCAAGGCCGCACGCAAAACACGTTTGAGTATCGCAACGACTCCACACTGGCTCTCTCGAACCACACAGTAAAGTTCGGCTACTCATTCAACCGCGTGCAAGCCAATAGCGTATTCGATGCCAATGTTCGCGGCAGCTTCACCTTCCCAACTTTGGCCTCTTTCCTGGCTGGGCAACCCGCGCAGTACTCCCAGCGTTTCGGCAGTTCGATCCGCGGGAATCGCGTTTCGAACCACTTTGCCTACATTCAGGATGACTGGAAGGTGACACGCAACTTTACGCTAAACCTGGGCATGCGTCTGGAAGTAGCGGGCGGAGCCACTGAGGTGAATGGCTTGCTTTCAAACCTTAACTTAACTGGCACCGCGGCACTGGGCGGAGCCGGAACAGGACCCCTCGGGTCCATCGATACGAACATTCCCGCATTTGACACACTTTACAACTGGGCACCACGGTTTGGTTTTGCGTGGAAGCCGGATGCCACAGGGTTTGTGGTTCGCGGCGGCTACGGCATGGCCTACGACTTCATCTTCCTGAATCCCATTACCAACCTGCGGTTTGCGCCACCATTCATGTATCAGTTCGCCACGGCCAACTTGTCCGGCGCGGACAACTACGACGATATGGTGGCCGGAACAACCCCCTTCCAGCAGGTGGGCGCAGCCACAGTAGGCACGTTTGGCACCACCGTGCGAAACTTCGGGTCGTTCAGCCCTGTTGACCAAGGACTGCGTGCTCCTCAAACTCACCAGTGGAACCTCACGGTGGAACGCACGGTGATGCGCAACTTTGTGGCGCGGGCATCGTATGTGGGAACAAAGACCAACTTCCTGCAGCGGTCACGCCCCATCAACCTGATCCGACCCGGGCTGTTCACCCCGGCGCAGAGCATTGCGGACGAACAGGCCATGCTGGCTTCAGGCTCCGCTCTGGCAACCTTCCGTAGCCTCACTGTAGGCCCCACCTCGTTTGCCACCAGTCGGCTGGACCAACGCTTCACTACCGTGACGATGGTGGAATCCTCGGCAAATTCGAACTACCACGGCCTGCAATTGTGGTTGGAGCGACGCTTCGCCAATAATTACAGCATCGGCGCCTCCTATACATGGTCGAAATCTATCGACGATATATCGGATGCGCTTGGCGTGCTGGCAACCGACAGCGCCTCCCAGCAAAACCCCAACGACAACCGGGACAACCGTGCTGTATCCGCGTTTGACGTTCCCCACCGCCTGGTGATCAACCACAACTGGGAGTTGCCATTCTTCAGCACCTCGAGCAACGCATTCTTGAGGCATGCATTGGGTGGCTGGCAGTTTACGGGCATCCAGCAGTTCCAGTCTGGCTTCCCGATCAACTTTGCGAGTGGACCACGTGAGGGCTTCGGCGCGATTAGCGATCCACTGATTCTTGGCGGAAATGGCAACCAGCGGCCGAATCTGGTGGGCCCGTTGAACGTAGAGTTCAGCCCAGATCCCGGTTCGGGCGCGAACAACCCGAACAAGGTCACCAACTCCGGCCTTGCCCAGCCTCTGCTCGGCAACTTTGGAACCGTTGGCCGCAACGTGGCACGCCTGAATGGCCTAACCTTGTTTGACTGGACGCTTGCCAAGAACTTCAACCTGACCGAGGCCATGCGGTTGAATTTCCAGGCGCAAATGTACAACGTGTTCAACAACACGCAATTCAGCCGGCCAGGCATCACGCTAAGTGCGCCTCGGAACTTCGGCTACTACCAGGACACCGACACCAACACCCGCAACTTCACGCTGGCGCTGCGTCTAATCTGGTAACGTCTCAACCAACTTTGGGTGTGGCATCCGCCAAATCCCAAAAGAAAACGGGGGCCATTGCGGCCCCCGTTTTCTGTGCGGTACTTTATTCTGCTGCAGGGCTAGAAGCTGTAGGTGGCGCTCATCTTGTAGAAAGAGCCGTTGCCGTCGGTTGCAGGACGGTCCAGGACATTCGCACCTGCGGTGAATCGAATGGAGAAGTTTTCGGATAGATTCGCCTGGACGTAGGGGCCAAGCCAGCGGTAGAGATCTGCTGACGGAGGCCGGCCAGTGCCGCTGGGATAAAAGCCAAGCGCCTCATAGTGCAAACCCGTGGAAATCACCTTGGGAAACCGGTAGCCCGCATTCGCCCACCAGTGTAGAAAGTTGTTCTGCACGGGTACTGGCTCCAGCCGCTGGGTTTCCGTGTTGAGCCGTTCGCCCGTGCGGGCGGCCAGATAGCTGCCCAGATAGAACTGGCCTTCAACCTTCTCTGTGTCCAGGTTCACGGTGATGTTTGGCACGAAGCCTTCCAGCGCCATGGCGAAGTCGCCAGCGGAAAGCAACTTGCCGTTCAGGATGCCAAGCTGCGGATTGAAGTTTAGTTTCCCACCAAAAGTCTTGAAGTTCACGCCACCGCCAAACTCCGTCCACAGGCCGCCTCCGCCACCCGTACCAAACGAAGGAGTGGTCCAGAAGATCCCGTAGAAGGTGTAGTCGATCTTGTCGTTAGCCTCGTAGCTACCCGTGGCGATGGGGTAAAAGCCAAAGAAGCTGTCCTGATTCAAAGAAACCGTGTAAGATGCCTTCGACTCCGCGGGAGCCTGTTGTGCTGTGGCTGGGGTGCTTACCCACAAAAGGGCTGCGATGGCACTCATCGTGCAAACCCAGTTCTTCATGTGTGCAGACAGCGCTAACGCGCACGAACGCAGTTGTTGCATCGTTCAATACCTTTCAATCGATGTGTAAATGAAGATCACGCGCGAGACATCGCGCCTTGTAGGGTGTCAGCACACACGTGGTGCGGACCGTACGGAACAGAGTCGGCTGAGCCGTCGTATGGCGATGACTGGGGACATCCCGGCGCACACAGATCGGCGCTGGGTAGATGTCGGTCTATTTATCCTGGGAAATGTTGGCGGGCCTGCCAAATATCCATCGCGGATTCGCCACCCGACAAAAGATCTGGCAAGGAGCAACTGGAGAGCAATCGCTTTCCAGCCTAGCTGTTTTTAAGGTTACAAACGGGTCACGATGCTGTCCAAATCAAAAACAATATCGACTCGATAAAAATTCTTCAGTTCCGTCAAATCGTTCTTTTTGTGGATTATAGTAGGAACTCGCTCCACGTAAGCGCGCTCCAATCTGGCTGCTCCGTTGCTGCCGATCTACATTCACACCCAAGGAGTTGACCCATGTACAGAGGTTTGCGGCTCATGCTGGCCCCAGTGATGGCCATGCCGCTCTTCGCTCAATCCGATGCTAGTGAACTGGAAGCGTTGAAGGCGGCTGTTGCGCAGGCACAGAGTTCCGGCGATAACGCCTGGATGCTGGTATGCACTGCGCTGGTGCTGATGATGACAGGCCCTGGGCTTGCACTTTTCTACGGCGGTCTCGTACGGCGCAAGAACGTACTGGGCACCATGATGCACAGCTTTGTGATGATGGCCTTGGCAACTGTGCTTTGGGCCGTGGTTGGTTACAGCCTTGCCTTCGGCACCGGAAACCCCGTGATCGGCAGTTTTGAGTACTTCATGCTGAATGGCGTGGGAGGCGAGCCCAGCGGCTATGCCGGCACCATCCCGCACCAGACCTTCATGCTGTTTCAGATGATGTTCGCCATCATCACCCCCGCGCTGATCTCCGGCGCCTTTGCCGAACGCATGAAGTTCAGCGCCATGCTGCTTTTCATGACTCTTTGGTCGTTCCTGATTTACTACCCCATGGCGCACATGGTGTGGGGCGACGGCGGTTTGCTCAATGCCTTCACCGGCGGAGCGCTCCCCTGCTACGACTTTGCGGGCGGTACGGTAGTACACATCACCTCGGGTGTTTCGGCGCTGGTCTGTGCCATCTACATGGGCAAGCGAGTTGGATTTGGTTCTGAACCGATGAAGCCCCACAACTTGGTTATCAGCACCATCGGCGCCTGTTTACTGTGGGTGGGCTGGTTTGGTTTCAATGCAGGAAGCGCGCTGAGTGCAGGTGCTGGTGCATCGAGCGCCTTCGTCGCCACTCAGCTAGGCGCAGCAACTGCCACTCTGGGCTGGCTGCTAATGGAATGGCTGCAAATGGGCAAGCCCAGTATCCTGGGTGGCATTTCAGGAGCGGTTGCGGGGCTGGTGGTGATTACCCCCGCCGCTGGCTTTGTTTCTCCTGCCGCCTCCATGTTGATGGGTTTCGTGGGCGGCGCTTTCTGCTACTTCATGGTGGTGAAGGTGAAGGGCATGCTTGGCTACGATGACTCGCTGGACGCTTTCGGCATCCATGGAGCAGGCGGTACTCTGGGAGCGATCCTAACCGGCGTCTTCGCATCCAATGCGGTCAACAGTGGGCTTCCCGAAGCTGCCGGGCTGATGGACGGTAATGGCGGGCAGGTGGTGAACCAGATCCTGGGCTCTTTGCTGGCGTGGGTGCTGGCAGCCGTGGGTACGCTGATCATCCTCAAGATATGCGATGTTGTGATTGGACTGCGTGTGCCGACCGAACATGAAATTGACGGTCTTGACCTGACACAGCACGGCGAAGAAGGATACAGCCTCGAGGCCTAGGAAGGAAACCTACCATGAAAAAAATTGAAGCCATTCTCCAGCCCTTCAAGATGGAAGATGTGAAGGAGGCCCTGAAGGGCATTGGCATCACCGGGATGACCATCACCGAGGTTCGTGGACACGGCCGCCAAAAAGGGCACAAGGAGGTCTATCGTGGGCAGGAGTATCAGGTAGACCTGTTGCCAAAAGTAAAACTCGAACTAGTAGTGCCCGATGCGCGCATGGAAGAGGTGGTCCAAGCGATTGCCACAGCCGCTCGCAGTGGCAAAATCGGTGACGGCAAAATCTTTGTCTATGAGGTTACGGAAGCTGTTCGCGTCCGCAACGACGACCGGGGCGAAGAAGCCCTCTAGCTGCTCACAAGAAACAAGTGGGGCCTTTTTCAGTTGGGTTTCATCCGTCTCGCGAATCAGGCGGATAAACATCCACTGAGAACTGGCCCCCTTTTTATGTGATCCGACGACCATTCACGGTATTCGTTTTGCAAGGCACACAAAAACTCTGATCTACGCCCGTAGACCGGATGAACATAATTTGATATCAATGCCTTTCAGCTCTTGGCTTGATGCATTTCGCGGTCTTCGAGGCGGCCGTCAAATTACTTCCCTAGGGTTTTCGTTCACGCTCAGAGGGTTCTTCGCACCATGAAAATCCCTCAGAAATCGTCGCAGGATCGCCTGCTCCAAGCGCCCCTGGCGTCGGACCGGTGAAGGAAATCGCAGCAACAGGTCTACCCGGTTCGGCTCGGGCAAATGGAGATACACCCGTGGCGTCGCCGATGGCGTGTGGATGAAATTATGGGTATGCTCCAGGCTCTCCATCCACTCCCTCGCCGGTTCCAATATGTCCGCACAGACCTCCTGAATCGCTTCTAGCGCCACCTGTTGGGCGCGCTCCAGGTCGTCCTGCAGCGTAAGCGGGATGCAGAGGGTATGGACGACGTAGCGGCCAGACTTCGACTCGCTGAACACGGGTGTATCCAGCATCTTCGCGTTGGGAACCACCACCGTACGTCCGGTAGGCATGTGAAAGCTGGGAGCCGGGCCGACCTCCAGCAAAGTGGTGGTCAACAAGGAGATATCGATCACATCCCCGTGCACGTTGCCCCAGTGAACCCGGTCGCCCAAGGAGAACGCTCCACTGGCGGCGCGTAACAGCGACCCGGTAAGGCAAAGGAGCAGTTCTTTGGTGGCGATGACAAAAGCTGCCGCGAGGGCGATGACGGAGAGGATAAATGACTGGATCGCGTTCGCCCAAACCGCCAGCAGCGCCATCGCAAGCAGAAGCACCGCCGTATTTCGAGAGCCTGTAAGCCACCGTTGCCGCTCCTCGGCGGAGTGCATGTGCCGAATCACCAGCCGGGTGACAACCATCCGTAAGCTAAGGAACAGCAAAAGGATGAAGCCTGAGAGCACGACGTTGCGTACCCACGCAACATCCAAAAACTGTCTCCACGCTACGTCGAGTTCCTGCCAAAGTTCCACGCGCACCGCTCCTGATCTCGCCCCGGTCTCCCGGATCCGGCCCGAACCTCCATTATCCGGCAGTACGCGGAGAAGACCGTGCACACATGCGGGGTTGAGCGGAGCGGTTAACGGGCAAACACACCGTTAAAGCAGATGTCCCATCTTCTCGCGCTTGGTTTGGATGTAAAACGAGGTGGTTTCGAGGGGGTCTACAATCACAGGGACCCGCTCCACCACGCGGATACCAGCAGTCTCGAGCGCGGCGATCTTCTCGGGATTGTTTGAGAGAAGCCGAACGGCTTCCACGCCAAAGAGGCGCAGAATATGGGCGTGGACAGAGAAGTCTCGCAAGTCTGCTTCAAAGCCCAACAATTCATTGGCCTCTACCGTGTCAGCACCATGGTCCTGCAACTCGTAGGCGCGGATCTTGTTCACCAGACCGATGCCACGGCCTTCTTTCTGCTCGTAGATCACCAAACCGCGGCCCTCTTCGGCCACCGCGCGGAGAGACATCTCCAGCTGAGCCCGACAGTCGCAGCGCAGGCTATGGAATACGTCCCCCGTGAGGCACTGCGAGTGAATGCGCACTAGCGGCGGCGCTCCGGTGGAGAGGTCGCCCATACGCACGGCTACCAGCTCTTCGCGACGGCCGTCCACATCGGCCTCCACGCCATGAATCTGGAAATCGCCAAACTGGCTGGGGAATCGTGCTTCGCCGACGAGCTTTACGGTAACTGCCATTGTGTAGGGAGGATCAACCTGAGGTTCGCTCGAGATGAACGTACTCTTTCATTTTATAATGATGCCCAGAGCGACATGCCGAATCCATTGCTGGTAACGCTGCTCATCAAAATCGGTGTAGCGGCAGCGATTGCCAGTTTCCTGATTCGTGTTCAGTTTTTCTCGCGCTCCATCATGCGCGAGGAACGGAGCTACCGCGAGCGCCTGGTGCTTGCCGGATGCTTCTCGCTTGTGTTCGGGGCGAGCGTCACCGTTCGAATTATCACAAAGACCTATCAGGCAGCGGATCTTGGCCTGGAAGGCAGCTTTCTCTCCGGTCTCCTGGGTGGGTATCTGGTGGGCCTCGTAGCAGGACCCCTGGTGGCGCTACCCGCTGTACTCAACGGCGAGTACTTTACGGTTGTCCTTTACACCGGTGTGGCAACTGCTGCCGCGCTACTGCGCGACCTTGCCTCTGACCCTGAGCAGGTCTGGCAAATCTCTCCTTTCTTTGAGCGCAGTCTCTATAGGCTCTACTTCGTGGAACGAGACTACCCAACCGCCGCATACCAACTCTTGGCACTGGGAGTGCTTGTGGTCTCGGAAGTAGCCCGACAGCTGATGGGAAGCGTATTTGATGCCCGGTACTTGTTCGTACTGCGCCCTGACGAAGCTCCGGGGCAGGAATGGCTATTACTCGCCACCTATGTGTCCACAATCTTTGCGGTAGCAATTCCCCTGAAGATTTGGAACAACCAGCGCACTGAATCGAAGCTAAAGGAGCAGAACCAACTGCTGATGCAGGCGCGCCTGGAAGCCCTCAGCCGCCAGATTAACCCGCACTTTCTCTTCAACACTCTCAATTCCGTGTCTTCCTTGATCCGCACCAACCCGGAGCAGGCGCGCAAGGTGGTTTATCGTCTGTCGCACATCCTGCGTCGCCTCTTGAAGACGCATGAGCACTTCGTGCCGCTACGGGAAGAAATCTCGTTCATTGATGACTACCTGGCTATTGAGCGCGTCCGCTTTGGCGAGAAGCTGCGGGTGGAGCAGGAGATCGCACCGGAAGCCCTGGAATGCCGTGTCCCCAGCATGTTGCTGCAGCCACTGGTTGAGAACTGTATCCGTCACGGGTTGGGAAGCAAGATCGAAGGCGGCACTATCCGGCTGATGGCACAGCGCGATGGGGAAGCCCTCCAGATTACGGTGGCAGATGACGGCGTGGGCATGGCTCCGGAAGCCGCCGCGGCCCTAATCGGTAAAGGGATCGGACTCACCAATACCCATCAACGGTTGAATGTACTCTATGCAGGGCGCTTCGCGTTTGAGATTCAGACACGTGAAGGAGAAGGCCTGCTGATCCGCATTACCATTCCGGTCAACCCCGGGGAATCAGCAAAACAAGCCAGCGAGCGAGAAGAGAGTGTAGCTAAATTGCTCACCAGCCGTGGGCCTGCGATCCACCCAAACTAGCGTGGCCCCTTAGGGAGATCACGCGCGACCTCACTCAGCATGGTTGTGATCCGCGCCATATCCAAAGCGGCCAGTTCCGGGGCTCGGCGTCCACGACTCTCTGCATCCTCCCGCACCGGCTTGTCAGCCGCTGGCGAAGACTGGGCCGGAGCTTCTCCGTAGCGCAACGCATCCAACGCCTGGAAGCGCTGCAGCGCGGCCTCCAGTGACATCTGCATTTCGCGCACCATCTCAAAAAGCTGTGCCCAGTATTGCTTTTCCGGATCCGCACTCTGACGCAAGTGCATGAGATCCACAAAGTTGGTGATTGGATTGTCAGAATCCTGTGGCTTCTTTTCCGCAGTGCGGATCTGCTGGCGCAGTTCGCGTCGGCAGTATTCCACGCTATCCAAGTCCTTGGTGTCCACGCGAATGGTGCGGCTTTGGGCGACATCGAAGGGCGACGGCTGCACGGCGTCAATCATCTTCACGATGGGCTTGCGCGTCATGTGCCGGATAGCCAGCAGGTAGTAGACAATGGGATCGCGGTCACTGAGGTCTGCAATCACCAAAGGGTCGTCCATCACCCTTTCAATCACCGCAGGCACAATCAGGCCCGGTTTACCCATGTGATCGGGCCGGGTAGCCTTGGCGTAGCCTAACTCCTCAAGTATCGGGTCGATGATGTAGCGCAGCATCTGGTCAGAGCGGCGGCGGGTATCATTGCCTTCTTCGCCGATAGGGGCAATCAGGAAACATCGCTTGGCTTCTTCGGCACCAGGTTTGGCCATGCCTCTAGTATCAGACAGTTCAGGACGGGCAGGAAGCGCTTCTTTCCAACGCCCGGTGCAGCTGGTGCAGCGATAAACTATCAGCATGCTGTGGTCGCGATGCTTTGAGTTACGGAATACCGTGTGGCTTGGGGTGGTCTCGCTGATTGCTTTGAGTTGCCTCGCCTGCGGCAGCGCCGCTGAGGCGGGATCCAACGAACAAGTGGTGGTGCTCGAGGAGCGGGCCGAGCGGCCAGCGGAAACCGGAACGCCATCGACAGCCAGTTTTGACTATTACGCGCTAGCGCTCTCATGGTCTCCGCAGCACTGCGCTACCCCGGCCGGACGCAACGACAGCATCCAGTGTGCGGGTCCGCGGCCTTATGGATTCATCGTCCATGGCCTATGGCCCCAGTATGAGCGAGGTTGGCCCCAGGACTGCGGAAGCGGCGGCCGGCTGGGCCAGGCACTCATCCGCGACACGATGGACATCATGCCTAGTGAGCGACTCATCCGGCACGAATGGGCCAAGCATGGAACCTGCAGCGGCCTGTCTCCAGCAGACTACTTCGCGCTCACCCGGAAAGCATTCGGGGTCTTTCAGGCACCCGCAGGATATGGGACGCCTACCAGTGCGATTTACGTATCCCCGGCAAAGTACAAGCAGGCGATTCTGGAAGCAAACCCCTCTCTCAATGCACGTAACGTAGCTGTCATCTGTTCAGGACGCTTTCTTCAGGAGGTGCGAATCTGCCTGGACAAGAACCTGAACCCGCGGCCCTGTGGCAGTGGGGTCCGCGACCGATGCAAAGTGCCCGAGATGATCGTGCGCCCCCTGAGGTAGGCAAGCGTCTTGGTGCGTGGAACGCGGCGATCCACTCTCAGCAGGTAGCGCTCCACTTTGCCCAGCCTTTCATGTGCCCCCAAGGTTTCCGACATGTCAAGCCACCGGGATAATGGCATTAAAATGGCAAGGGCAATGGTTACGAATAGAAGCGTCGTCCTGCATGGAACCGCTACGCTGTCGCGGATTTTGCGAAACCGCACATCAAGCTGCAATCTTCTTGTTCCCCGACAGTGAAGACATGCGCGTGATTAAGAAACATTTTCGACGCCGCCACAGGAAGAATCTGCTCGAGAACTGATAGGAGGTAGAGCTGCTCTAAACAGCCAGCAACCTCATCCAGTCTTCAATGTCCGGGGTCAGTGGGGCAACTACCTCTATGCGCTCTCCGCTGCGTGGGTGCGTAAATGCAATCCGGCGGGCATGCAGGAAATAGCGCTCGGGAGCGGGCATGCAGTCCGGCTGCGATGGGGCACCGTAGAGACGATCTCCCACCACTGGATGGCCGATACTTGCCAGATGCACGCGTATCTGGTGGGTACGACCGGTACCGATGCGTAGGTCAAGAAAAGTATAGCCTGCGAAGCGGCGTAGCACGGTCCACTCAGTGAAGGCGCTACGCCCTGTCCGCACCCGGGCGCTCATGCGGGCACGGTGTACCGGGTCACGACCAATGGCCTTCTCGATGGTGCCTGTATCTTCCTTCAACTCGCCATGAACCAGAGCCAGATAGTGCTTCTCGATGGTTCTGGCGGCAAACTGAGCAGCCAGGCTCTGGTGAGCGTGATCATTTCTGGCCACCAGAATCACGCCGCTCGTGAAACGGTCCAAGCGATGCACAATCCCCGGACGCTCTTCTGCTGATCCCGTCGATAACTCGCCAGCATAGCGGTGCAGCAAGGCGTTCACCATGGTGCCCTCACGGACACCCGCACCCGCGTGCACCACCATGCCGGCAGGCTTGTGGATGGCTACCACATCCGCATCCTCGTACAGCACTACAAGCGGAATTGCCTCAGCCACCGCCTTCAGGGGAGGAACTGCCGCGGGCTCCACCTCGATGAGGTCCGCCTCCCGTAGCCGGTAGCTCGCCTTCACGCAGCCGCCGTTTACCCGAACGTTTGCGTCTTCAATCCACTGCTGGATGCGCGCGCGGCTGAAGCTGGCCAGTTCGCTCACCAAATAGTGGTCAAGCCGCTGGCCGACATCAGCCGGCGCAATACGATAACAAAGCGAATTTGCCATGAGGATAGCCCGCCATCCAGCACCAGTTTGCAACGACGGGCCAAACCTGGACGTTTAGGCGGGACGGAGCACGAACTTTCGAATATAACGCTCGTCAGCGTCGCCGCTAGTCGTGAGGTCGATCATCATCTGACTTTCGGCGGAAGCTGCTTTGCCTTCTGGGCGGGGCTGCTGGCCCGGTTCACGGATTTATAGGAAACGATGCCGGTAGCGGTATCCGTTACCAAACGAGTCATCACCGGCAACGCGAGCTTGTAGAGAGCCTGCCTCGGAAGGTCTTGAGCCAAAAGGTCTGTGCCAAAGCGCATCGTAGCACCTTTCGGCGCGTGCGAAACTTTCTGCCCCTGCACCACACCCCTGTAGAACTCAATGCAGCCGTTAAGTGAAGCACCCATCAGGGCGTTCGCCCAGTTCTAGCGCCGAAGCCTATTAAAACTCGTCTCCGCGAATACCAGATCTGGACCGAGCTATTTGGCCTCCCGTACGATTTTTTATCGTTGGAGCACCAAGCTCGCAGGTAAGTGCTCGCGCACCAGCATCCATAACCCCATCTGATTTACTACCCGGGACATGCCTTAGTCATTTCTAAACCTAACCAATCCATTTCCTCGATCCTCTATCCAGCAGAACGATTAGAAGCCCATCAACCAAGTTGAGAAATAGATCGATGCGCGAAATCAACCTGTAAAGTGAGCTCAGCCGCCGGGCGGAACGCAGTACTCCCGGCGCTTCCGGAATTCCGCACCTTCCACGTGCCCCCGCTCCAGAATCTGCAGAAGTCATGGTCCTTGATCCAATGATCGTTCTGATCTCGCAAAAGCACATTGAGGACATGTACACTCAGTTGCGTACAGACAGAAAGGAAGTCTCCCATCACTATGGCTACCTCGCCAATTTCGGCGTCCGTTGGTGTCGGTGGAGTGAACCGAAAGCCCGACGTGGAGCTCGTTCAGAAGTTGCTGAACGCCGTTCCCTATCCAAAAGGAGGACCGAATCCGCGGTTGGATACCGACGGGAAGTGTGGGCCGAAGACCTGCAGCGCGATCTCCCGTTTCCAGCAGTTGAATTTTGGCAAAGCCGATGGAAAGATTGACCCTGGCTTTCAGACCATCACCACCCTGCTGAACATCCTGATGCAACTGGGCCTGCTTGGGCTGGTCCTTCCCGGCTATCCAGGCTCCGGACCGAGTCCCGTACAGCCGACATCGCCGGGTACGCCGGGCAACTCATCTACCCTCCGCAATGAAATTGTGAAATGGGCCAAACGCGCTGCCACCGGCCCGTATGGGGATGTGGGAAGTGGCGCCGCGCATGGGATTGTGAGCGACTACGACACGATCCAGGAAACCCTGAGTTGGGGAGGCAATCGAACCATTCGCAGAGGCTGGAAGAACTATAAAGAGTTCTTCGATGTGGCGGTGACTGGATGGACCGAAAATCATTGGAAGGCCCCCGGCTACCTGGACGGAGTAAAGGTTCCAGGCAAGCGGGTTCCGGTGATGCCGGGCTCTGCCTCCGGCATTTCCTGGTGCGGTATCTTTGCAACCTGGTGCTGGATAAAGGCAGGAAAAAATACGAAGTGGACTGCCGGAATCGGCCCGACAAATGCCAAGAAGGTGGCAGGGAACAAGGCAATTCAACCCGGAGATATCTGTGTGCAGTACGGAAGCGAAGTACACCACTTCGTGGCGGTGGCCGTAAACGGCAATACGGTCGAAGGCATCCACGGCAATTCCACGGCGCAGAGTATCCTGGCAAAACCCGTGAACCTAACCACTGTGAACTATTACTATCAGCCGGAATAGAGGGTTGAAGGTACAGCCTTCACCGATTACGGGCCAACACTTTGGGAAAGGTTGTCACGCGGATGAACAACCGCCAACAAGCGATTTAGCCAATGCATCCTTCCTGCGAAAGCAGGAAGTAAAAGACAACAAGGATCATTACGATGGAACCCGCCATGGCTAGCCGGATTATCTGCAATCGGTTCAGCCCTGGCTTCACTTCCCCACCCGGACGTAGGGTTTCTTGCTCGGGCACCTTGATTACCCGGTGGATATTCAGCAAGATCAAGAGTTCACTAAGCAGTACGCCGCCAAAGGCGATAAAGAATAGATTGCATGTCTCCATGGTTTTTAGCAGTGTAGACGAAATCACCGCCCCACGGAAAGCGGCTTAATCAGACAGCATGAAATTGCAACAGAACCAGGCTAGGCCAGCCAAATCCTGGCGGTAGCGATTGCGCTGGCCGCCCGAAGGCGCAGGTTGTCGGCTACCATCCACAGCCAAAATGCGTTTGGCATGCCTTGGTCCACCCGCAGGTCGCCGAGCAGGATACCCGTCTCGCCCACTGCGCTCAGATGGCTGGGCGCACCCTGCTCCAATGACCATAAGTCCACCAAATCACCTTTTAGGATGCCCGCTAGCGCTTCCGCGCTCACTGTCTCCGCGAACTGCAGGTGCAGCGATGCACTGATGCAATGGAAGACGCCCGCCTGCAAACAGCGCACGCTTAGCCGGGGAAGGCCCTCGGCAGGAAGAATGCGGGGAACTTGCGAACGCACGGTATCTTCCACCGCGGCAAGACTGCCTGCGACAGCATCCTCGCCCCAGGAGGGAAGCAAATTGAATGCCACTTGATCGTCAAAAATCACCTTTGGCATGTTCTGAAATCCCAGCAGGTCCACAGTCTGCTGGTGCAGTTCATCAATGCCCGCGCTCCCCTGCTCACTGGCGGGCAGGAAAACGCTTCCAGACAGCGCCGTGACAGGTGAGCCTGCCTGCAGTTTCCGCAACAGGATGGCCCGCGCTACACTCGCCGGGTGGGCGATCACCTGCACGGCGTTAGGCAGCACCTCAAAACCCGGTGCCTCCACGAGCGGAGCCCTCAACTGCGCCTTTGGCACGTGAGCAAGGGCACCACTCAAATCCACCACAAAGGGCCGCTTCTTGCGCAACGCCAGCATGTCCCAAACTCTCTGGGAGGATTTCGCCCCGCCAGCAAGAAAAACCACCGTCGCCCCGATTAGGTTGGTCTCGTCGAGCGGGCTCACCACTATAGGCTCATCGCCATCCGCAGTGAGGGCTGCGGCTTCCCCTTCCTCCGCACCAATCAGACGCACATCCACCGCGTTGGGTAGCGCCTCAAACACTTCGCGCAATTCTTTACCTAACAGGGTGGTGCCGCCGACGATGGCGAAGGTGGTTTTTTTCATACTGTAAATCGTTACGCGCTGGGCTGCTGCTGTGGGGAGGGCTCCGTGTCGCCGCTTTTGCGGAATCGGCGAATCAGGGCAGATCCCTTCAGCACAAAGCCACTGAGCAGGTACACCGTGGCAATCACCAGCAGGACCGGTTGCGAATAGTTCCAGATCGACCAGATGAGCGCACCGAAAAACACAAGGGAGAGCGGCTTCCTGGGTTGGACAAGATTGAGATCCTTGAAGCTAACATAGCGCCACGTGCTCACCATGAGAAGCGAAATGATGGCGATCAACCCCAACCAGACCAGCGCATATAGAGGCTCCGTGAGCGGCTCACAATTAGCCGCATAAACAAGGGCAGCCACCAATCCGGCAGC